>DASRUX010000100.1:0-5974 GCA_035655235.1 Rhodocyclaceae bacterium
GCCCGGGGCGCTTTCGGCCCATACGTCCCCGCCCATGAGTTCCATTGCCCTCTTGACGAGAGACAGGCCGATCCCCGTGCCGGGAAACTCGTCGTAGGTATGGAGCCGCCGGAAAATCCCGAAAATGGTGTCGTGGTACTCCATGGCAAAGCCAATGCCGTTATCCCTGATCCAGAAGCGGCAGTCGCCCCCCTCCATCAGGCCGCCGATATCGATGGTCGGCGGTTGGGAGCGGGCAGAAAATTTCAAGGCATTCTGCAAGAGGTTGCGAACCACCTGGGCAAGCCGTTCAGGATTGGCGAGCACCTTGGCCTCCGGCAACTCGATGCCCACCCGGGCGCCTGCATCCCGGATTTCCCCATCGAATTCCTGCACCATGCCGGCCATGAAGGCTCTCAGGCCGATGGGCTGGAGGCTCGGCGCCTCAGGCCCGATCTGGACATGCTGGAGCAGATCCCGAAGCAGAGTGAGAAGGCGGGTCGTGTTCTGCCGAACGATGTCCAGGAAGAATCTGCCCTCGTCGTCCAGGCGGTCGCCGCAGTTTTTCTCCAGGAGAGTGCCGAAGCTGTTGATGCGACCCAGGGGACCCGCTATGTCATGGGACGCGGCGTAGACGAAACTCTCCAGGTTTTCGTTGGCGGCCCGCAATTTTTCCGTGCGCTCGCTGACCAGCTGTTCCAGGTGGTCGCGATACTGGGTCAGCTCAAGCTGGGCCTCCTGTAGGGCCTCGTTCTGCATTTCCAGTTCGATCTGGCGCACCTGCAGTTCGTGGAGCAGCTTATGGACGTCGGCATCCGGGGGCACGCCTTCCGGCCGGCGCCTGGCGAACTCTTCCTCGGCACGGGAGCGCAGGTCGGTGGAACTCTCCCGATGGCAGCTCATGAGCCTTCCTTGCCCGGCTGATTGGCCAGGGTTTTCCGCAACTCCGCTTCCAGGTGCTTGGCGATGCTGATATCGGAAAGGGTAATGACCACGCCGTCGATCACGTTATCCACGGTGCGGTAAGGCATGATCCGCACCGTGAACCAGCGGCCGTCCCCGGTGGAAATATCCTTTTCGCAGAAGATCAGGGTGTGCAGGACATCCCGGGCGTCTTCTTCGAGTTCCGGGTAGACGAGGTCGGTGACGATGTCCGACAGGGGCCGGCCGGCGTCGCTCCCAATCAGCCTGAAGATGCGGGTGGCCTGCTTGGTGAAGCGGCGCACGTGCAACTGGTCGTCCAGAAAGACCGTGGCGATCTCGGTGCTGTTGAGGAGATTCTTCATGTCGTTGCTGGCCGCCGAGAGTTCGTCGACCTTCGACTGGAGTTCGGCGTTGAGGGTCTGCAGTTCCTCGTTCATGGACTGCATCTCTTCCTTGGAACTGGTCAGCTCCTCGTTGGTGGACTGCAGTTCCTCGTTGGTGGCCTGAAGCTCTTCGTTGGCGGCCTGGAGTTCCTCCCGCGACCGCTGCATCTCCACCCGGGCGCCCCGGACTTCATCCTGGGCCTGCTGCAGCGCCTGCTCCAGTTCCGCCACGCGGCCGTCGCCGGGGGGACGGCGCTTGCCTGCGGCAGTGGGCTCCGGCGGCGGCGTGGTAACGGGGGCAAAGACGATCATGGCCATTCCCCGCAAGGCCAGAGGCTCATCGATGGGATGCACGGTGAGGTCGATGAACCGGGCGTCCCCCTCACCTCCCACCAGGATATTGCGGTGGACTATGGTTTCCCCGTCCCGCAGCGCCTTGGGCAAGGAGGCCGCCAGTTCATAGCGCAGGCCTTCCCGGGCCATCACATAGATGTTCCAGTTGGCCTTGCCGGCGGCAGGCTCCAGGTAATTGCCGGTGCGCCCGTTGATATAGACGATGTCGCCGGCGGCGTTGACCAGCACGGCCGCCGGGGTGAAATGGCGCAAGAGCAGGCTATCCGCCGATGCCTGCAGGTTGGCGCTGCTGATGGCCTCCTTGGGCGCCGGCGGAGCGGTAGGGATCGGCTCGAGCCGGCTGGGGAACTCCACCATGCCCGCCACCGGCGCCCCCTCCCGGCGGCGAAAGATCCGGGTTTTTCCGGAAACGGGGGCGAACAGGTTGGTGAAGGCGCCGACGCTCTCGGAACTGCCGAGAAAAAGGACCCCGCCGGGATTGAGGCTGTAGTGGAAAAGCGGCAGCAGCTGCTTCTGCAGTTCGGGCCCCAGGTAGATGAGGAGATTGCGGCAGCTCAGGATGTCCAGCCGGGTGAAGGGCGGGTCCATGATGACGTTCTGGGGAGCGAACACCACCATTTCCCTGATCTCCTTGGAGATCCGGTAGCCGCCATCTTCTTCCACGAAGAAGCGGGCCAAGCGCTCCGCGGGCACATCGGCGGCGATATTGGCCGGATAGAAGCCCTGGCGGGCACGCTCGATGGCGTCCGGGTCCAGGTCGGTGGCGAAAATCTGCAGCGAGAACCGGCCCTTGGGCTTCAACCGCTCCAGGACTTCCTTGAACAGGATCGCGAGGGAATAGGCCTCCTCGCCCGTGGAACAGCCGGCCACCCAGGCCCGTATTGCCTTGCCGGCCGGATTGGCCGTGATCAGGGACGGCAGGATTTCCGTTTCCAGGCAAACCCACGACTGGGGGTCCCGGAAGAAATTGGTGACGCCGATGAGCAGCTCCTTGAAAAGGAGGCTGACCTCCTGGGGATTGCCCTTCAGGAAGCGGACATAGTCGGCCATCCGGGTGAGCTGGTGGATACCCATGCGCCGTTCGATGCGGCGGTATACCGTGCTTTTCTTGTACAGGGAGAAATCGTGCCCGGTGTGGGACCGCAGCACCATGAAGACCTCTTCCAGGGCGCCCTTGTGGGACTGGGACTTGCGTTCGCCGTCGAGGGCGCCGGACGAAGGCACGCTGCGTACATAGGTGGCGATCTTCTGGGGCAGTTCCTCGGCATCCCCAACGATATCCGCGAGGCCGGCGTCAATGGCGCTGCGGGGCATGCTGTCGAATTTGGCGGAACCCGGCTCTTGCACCAGGGTCAGCCCGCCGGACTCCTTGATCGCGCGCAGCCCCAAGGTCCCATCCGAACCCATGCCGGAAAGAATGACCGCCACGGCTTTGTCGTGCCTTTCTTCCGCCAGGGCACGAAAGAAGAAGTCGATGGGGAGCCGTCTGCCCCGTGGCTCTGCCGGTTCGCTCAGGAAGAACGCGCCGTGCTTGAGGGCAAGATCCCTGTTGTGCGGGATGATGTACACGCACTCCGGCTCCACCTTCATGTGATGGCCGGCTTCCATGACCTTCATGGAGGTGACGCGCTGCAGCAACTCGGGCATGAAGCCCTTGTGGTTTGGGTCAAGGTGCTGGATCACCACGAAGGCCATGCCGCTTCCCGGCTGCACCTTCGCTAGAAAGAGTTCCAGGGCTTCCAGGCCGCCGGCGGAGGCCCCCAGGCCGACAATCGGAAAGATCTTTCCGTCGCTCGGACGCCCCTTGGGCGCTGCCGATGGGTTTCCGGAATGGGTAGGCATTACAGGGGAAGCGGATTTCGACGCCTTGGGCATAAGGGATTCTTGCGTAATAGGCAGCCAGTCGTCATTTGGCCGCGCCAAACTGCTCAAATAGACAGTGAAATACTGCGGGTGTCGTTGCCGACGCTACTCTCGATAACGTCCATCACAGCCACAGAAAGTTCTGTCCTGGCATCATACGACATAAACCGCCCGCCACGCCGCTGCGCTTGGGCCGATAGAAACAGCCCATATGAATTGGTCCTCGTCAGCACAGTAACCTGGTCCGATTTGGCTAAGGCGCTGCCCGTTTTCGGCCTCGGGAGCACGGCAGCTATCAGCTTGCAATGCTGCCCTTGGTGGGGCCTGATGTCATCAGGCCGCTCAGGGTCGAGTACGGTAGTTGAACTTGTATTTCTCCTCAGACACCCATCGTCCGCCTACAACCCCGAAACATACTCCACCAACGCCCTGACCTCGTCGTCGGTCAGCGCCTTGGCCACCGAATTCATGATTCCTCCGGGACTGTTCTTCCGCCCCCCGATGCGCCAATCCAGCAGCTGCGCCCTTAAATAGTCCCGGTGCTGCCCGCCGATGGCGGGATAGACACCGCCGGCGGTCGCAGCCCCCTTCCCTTCCGCCCCGTGGCAGGAAGCACAGGGCAGGATGCCCCGGGCGCCGTCGCCGTTAGCGAAGAGCTTCTTGCCCACCGGATTATCCCGGGGCGCTTCGCCCTGCATCGGCCGGTTGCTGGCGAACCAGGCGGCGATGTCCACGAGGTCGGCTTCCCGGATGGCGGAGGCCATGCCGGTCATGATCTCGTGCTTGCGGGCCCCGGTCTGGAAGTCGTGGATCTGCTTGACGATGTAGGCGGCGTGCTGGCCGGTGAGCTTGGGGAATTTGGCTTCCTCGCTATTGCCGTCCTCGCCGTGGCATTCTTGGCAGACCTCGACCCGGGACTTTTCCTTGCCCGCCACTGGGTTGCCCTGGCCGATGCGCTGGGCGACGGCCTCCGGGCTGTCGGCGGCGGCCGGATTACAGAGGAAGGCCAGTGCCGTGGCGGCGGCCAGGAGAACGCGCTGCATGGGATGTCCTTAGAGGGGCTTGTAGCGGTGGCAGTTGGGGCAGTCCCGGGCGATATCGGTGACGGCAGCGAAGGCGGTGTCGAAGTCCTTACCCTCCAGTGCCCTCGCCGCGTCGGCGGCCTTTTCCCGGCCGAAGTAGGAGGAGAGGACGGCGTCGTCCGCATTGCCCCGCTTCTCGTAGTAGCCCTCCATCAGCCGGTAGAGGCGCGCCAGTTCCCGGGCGTCGGCAGCGCCTGCCTGGACGTCCCGGCGGGCCAGGTTGCGGAAGAAGCTCTGGCTGCTGGCGTCGATCTTCTGCATCCAGATATCGAAATCCAGGATGCTCTGGGCCCCGGCGGACTGGGCGGCCAGGGCCAGGGCGGCACAGCCGGCGGCCCGGCGCAGGGATGCGCTGATACGGATCACCGCTTGCCGCCCGCCGCCAGCTTCTGCACTGTTTCCAGGGCTTTGGCCACGTTGGCCGCCGGCCCCAGGCCGCCGATGGCGGCGGCGATGCGCCCGTCCGGAGTGACCACGAAGGTGGTGCGCTCCGCCAGGCCGTGGTCCAGGTCGGCGCCCCGGGTGTCCTTGCGGCCCACCGGCGCTTCCTTGACGGCGATGTCGTAGGACTTGGCGATGCGCCCGTCCGGGTCGGAGGCCACCGCCACCTTGCCGCCGCAGTAATCCGGGTCGGCGGAAAAGTCGTTGAGGCGGGCGATGCTATCCAGGGAAACGCCGACCACTATGGCCCCGGCGGCGGAAAATTTCTCCTGGTTCACGGCGAATTCGTGGGCCTGGATATTGCACCCGCCGGTAAAGGCTGACGGGTAGAAATAGACCACCACCGGACCTTTCCGCAGGGCGTCCTTGAGGGCGAAGCCGAAGGCCTTGCCGGCCAGGGATGCCTGGGCGTTGAAGTCCGGTGCCCGTTCGCCTTCCTTGAGGGCGGCGGCGGCCGGGAAGGCGAGGACGGCGGCAACGAGGCCGGAAAGCAGAAGTCGTTTCATCGCCGTTAGATCACGATTTGTAGGTGTTGTGGCAGGTCTTGCAGGTGCGGTTGATGTCCCGGGCCACCTTGGAGGCGCCGTCGAAATCCTTGTCCGCCGCGAACCGGGCCAGGGTGCTGGCCCATTCCCGGCTGTTCTTGGACCAGGTGATGGCGTCGTGGGCGTCGTTCTTCTTCTCGTAGAAGGATTCCACCTGGGCGAAGAGCTTTTCCAGCTCCCGAGCGTCGGCCGCGACGGCCTTGGGGTCCTTATGGTCGATGTTGGAGACGACGCTCTTGGCCGTGTCCTCGATGGTCTGCATCAGGTCCGAATCGATTTCGCTTTCGGCGGAGAACACGCCGCCGGAAAGGGCGGCGCAGACGCCGAAGAGGATGAGGGTTTTCCGCATGTCGGTCATGTCCTTTGGAAAGCGGCCCGGGGGTTGCCCGGGCCGGTTCTGTGC
>DASRUX010000101.1:0-2996 GCA_035655235.1 Rhodocyclaceae bacterium
ACAGTGCATCAAGCTGGCGGTGATGTTCCTGGACCTGGACCTGTTCAAGGGCATCAACGACACCCTCGGCCACGATGCGGGGGACGCCGTGCTGGTGGAAACCGCCAAGCGCCTGCAGGGCTGCCTGCGGGAAGGGGACACTGTGGCCCGCCTGGGGGGCGACGAATTCGTCATCCTCATGCCGGAACTCAAGGAGGACGCCGACGCCGCCCGCCTGGCCTCCCGGCTCATCGCCGCCGTCAAGGCGCCCCTCCAGGTCGGCGGGCGGGAGATGTATATCACCACCAGCGTCGGCATTGCCGTCTTCCCGGAGGACGGCAATGAGGCGGAAGCGCTCCTCAAATGCGCCGACACGGCCATGTACCAGGCCAAGCAGAGCGGCCGCAACACCTACCAGCTCCACTCCCTGGCCCTGAACACCCTGTCGGCCCGCCGGCTGTCCATGGAACAGCACCTGCGCACCGCCATTGAGCAGGGCGAGATGGAACTGGCCTACCAGGTGAAGGTGGATTTGAACAACGGCGCCATGTGCGGCGCCGAGGCCCTGATCCGCTGGACCCACCCGGAACTGGGCGTGGTCCAGCCCGTCGATTTCATCCCCCTGGTGGAGCGCATGGGCCTCATGCCCACCCTGGGGGAATGGGTGCTGCGCACCGCCTGCCGCCAGAACCGCCGCTGGATGGACCAGGGGCTGCCCCACATCCGCATGGCGGTGAACCTGTCGGCCAAGCAGTTCCTCAAGGGCAACCTGGCGGACACCATCATCTCGATCCTGGCCGAGAGCGGCATGCCCCCCGAGCTGCTGGAGGTGGAACTCACCGAGGCCACCATCATCAGCCATCCCCAGGAAGTGGGCCGGGTGCTGGAGCGGTTGAGCGCCGCCGGGGTGCGCATCGTCATCGACGACTTCGGCACCCGCCAATCCAGCCTCAAGGCACTGTCCCAGATGCCTATCGACGCCTTGAAGATCGATCACAGCTTCATCGACGGCCTGGGCCAGGCCTTCGAGGAACGGGAAATCATCAGCGCCATCATCCGCCTCGCCCACGCCCTGGGCATGCGGGCGGTGGCGGAAAGCGTGGAGCACATGTACCAGGTGGAAGTGCTGCGGGCCGCCGGCTGCGACGAAATCCAGGGTTACCTGATCAGCCGCGCCGTCTCGCCGGCAGACCTGGAAACCCTGTTCCACCGGGAACTGCTGCCGATGGGCTAGGGAATACGGGCCGGGGAGCCCGGTTGGGGGTAGAATCCGCCGCAATGCACAAAGCATAGGGCGGTCCATTTGAATAAGGGGGATGCCATGTACATCAAACTCGCCGTAGCTGCAGTCGCCGTCATGCTGGTCGCCTATCCGGGGGAAAGCGAAGCCAAGCGCTTCGGCGTCCGGGTTTCTTCGACGCCGAAGACCACTTCGCCGTCCTACGCCGTGCCCACCATCCGGGTGCACACCAACAGCAGTTCCGGCTCTCCGTCCGGCAATGCCCTGGCCACCGGCACCGTGCCCTACGGATCGGGGTCGGTATCGAAGAATGCCGCCCAGGCCCTGGAGCCCATGTCGCCGGAAGAAGCCCGCCGCCGGGCCGAGAAGCAGGCCGAGGACGAACGGCTGGCCAAGATCGCCGACGACCAGCGCAAGGCGGCCCAGGAGAAGGAAAAGGCCGAGCAGGAACGGCTGGCGGCCATCGGCGCCGCCGAGCGGGAAAAGCAGGAACGCGCCGAGAAAGCCGAAGCCCTGCGCATCGCCAAACTGGAAGCCGAACAGGAGCGGGCCCGCAAGCAGTTGGAGAAGGAGCGCCAGTGCAAGATCCTGCCGGTCATGACCGACGCCGAGATCGCCTTCTGCAAGGAAGTCTGGCGCTAAGAACCCTTGGCCGGCGGACCGCCCGCCGGCCCCAGCCGCCGCTGGAAGGCCATGCAGGGCTCGCCGGAAGCCGCCAGCACCTCCTGGCTGGGCGGCCGCCGGCTCTTGAACCCCATGGCGTTGCAGGCATAGGGGAAATTCACGTCATGGGTGATGACGTGGTGGCGGCACTTCATGCAGTTGGGGGAATCTTCCCGGGCTTGATCCAAGGTCGGCGGTCTTTCAAGGGCATCGCCCGGCCATTCTAGCCCGAGCCCCCACCGAACTTCACCCCCGCCTCCCTGTCCGAAGGAAACGCCGCAACCGATCAGGGGCCCTGCGTCCTCCGCGCCCCCATTCCCCAGGACCGCCTATCGAAAGTGAAATACGCCCCGTTCCCCGGCAACCTCGTCATGGTGGGTTTCGGCAGCGTCGGGCAGGCGGTGCTGCCGGTATTGCTCAAGCACCTGGAAATCCGGCCGGGGCAGATCGGCATCATCGCCGCCGATGACGCCGGTGCCGACATCGCCAGAAAGCACGGCGTCGAGTTGACGGTACGCCGCCTGACCGAGGAGGACTACCAGGCGGTCCTCGAACCCCGGCTGAAGGCGGGGGATTTCCTCCTCAACCTGTCGGTGGATGTCGCCAGCCTGGCCCTGGTCGAGTTGTGCTGGCGCCGGGGCGCCCTTTACCTGGACACCTGCATCGAGCCCTGGCCGGGGGGCTACGACGACCCGTCCCGGACGCCATCCCAGCGTTCCAATTACGCCCTGCGGGAAGAAATCCTGGCCTTCCGCCGGCACAAGGGCGCCGGACCCACCGCCATCCCCACCCAGGGGGCTAACCCGGGCCTGGCCTCCCTGTTCGTGAAGCAGGCTCTGCTGGACATGGCCGGCCACTGCCGATTGCCCATCTCCCGCCCGGCCAGCTACGAGGACTGGGCCGAGTTGGCCCGGCGCCTGGACATCAAGGTCATCCACATCGCCGAGCGGGACACCCAGACCTCCGCCCGCCGCAAGGAGCGGGAGGAGTTCGTGAATACCTGGTCGGTCATGGGCTTCGTGGGAGAGGGCCAGCAGCCCGCCGAGCTGGGCTGGGGCACCCACGAGCGCCACTGGCCGGCGGACGCCGGGCGCCACGGCTACGGCTGCGACGC
>DASRUX010000102.1:0-3979 GCA_035655235.1 Rhodocyclaceae bacterium
GCCGGAAAGCCGTTGCAGGTCCTCGACCACCCGCTTCTGGGACAGGATGCTGAGGTCGATGATTTCCCGAGCCTGGGCCACGTAGTAGGCCAGTTGCTCGTCGCTGCGGGCCATGGATTTGCCCAGGGACGCCTCAATGCGCTGCAGGCCGGCCATGAGCTTGTCGTTGGATTCGCTGAAAAGCTGCACCGCTAAGCCGAAGGCTTCGCCCAGACTGGAGACTTCCACGGCCCCGGCGGCCACTTCCGAGGCGGCGGCGACCATTCGGGCGGACTCCGTCTCCACCCGCTCGTTGAACTGGGTGCTGGCCCGCTCCAGCAGGGTTGCGGACGAAGACACCAGGGCGTCGATGGCGCCCCGCTGCTCCTTGGAGGCATGGTTGATGGCCTCCAGCAGGGTGCCGAGGGTCGCCATGATGCGGGTGCGCTCCTCCAGGAGCTGGTTGTCCTGGACGATGCTGTCGGAGAGTTCCTGGCGCAGCTGGCCGATGACTTCGGCGGCGGCCCGGGGCGCCTCGGCGGCGGCCTGCATGAGGCGGGCGATTTCGTTGATGGTGTTGGTGGCGTGGGCCTCCGCCTGGGTGGCGATGTCCCGGGCGGTATCGCCCAGGGTGCGGCAGATCTGTTCCTGCTGGGCCAGGGTCCGGTCGCCGGCCGCCTGCCACTCCCCCTTGAGGGATGCCGCCATGGTTTCCAGGGAACGGGCCAGCGCATCCTGGCGCTCCTGGTCCTTGCCGGCTAGATCGGATTGCAGGGCGGCCTGGGTTTCGCCGATCCGGGCCACCAGCGTAGCGGAACGCTCCTCGAAGGATTGGGCGACGCCTTCCAGGGAGGTGCGGATGTCCTGGGCGAGTCCGGCGCTGGCGTTTTCGTGCTTGGCAATGGCGTCGGTCCAGGCCTGGGCTACCTCGGCGACGGTGCCGCCGAAGCGGGCGGAAAGGCCCTCCACCTGTCCGGTGACGGTTTCAGCCAAGCGTTGATTAAGGGCGTTGGCCTCCTGGGCGACGCCGGCCACCGTCGCGGCCAGATCGGTGCGCAAAGCGGCATGAGCGCCATCGACGCTGGCCAGCAGGGAGGCGGAGCGCTGCTCGAAGGTCTGAGCGAAGGCTTCCAGAGACTTTTCCAGGCCGCTGTTCAACTCTTCGCTGGTGCGCTGGTGCTGAGCCAGGGCAGCGGACCAGGCGTTCTCCACGGTGGAAACGGTTGTGCTGAAACGCTCCGCCAAGCCGTCCAACTGCTGCTGCACCGTGCCGACGGTCTTTTCGTGCAACTGGCAGGTCTCCCGGGCGATGCCGGCCATGGTGGCTTCCACCACCGGCTGGATGGTCGCACCGGCCAGGCGTGCGCTTTCTGTGAGGCTTTCCTTCAGGGACTTGTCCACGGAGGCGGCCAGGCCGGAATAGACTTCCTTCGCATCCCGGTGGAAGCCTTCCTGGTTGGCGATCAGTCGCTCGTTCAGCTGTTGGCTCTGCTGCTCCATCTGGGCCATCATGGCCTGGAGCTTGTCCACCACGTCGGGCAGGACCTGGGCCTGGTACTGGAGGGCCTTGAAGGTTTCCAGGCGCTGGTGGGTCATGGAGAAGACCCGCAGGACGGTGGCGATCTTGCTGTCCAGCAACTGGCCGACATGCAGCCGCTCCCGGCGGCACAGGGCGGAGATGAGGCCCAGCATGGCGGAGGCAGCGACGCCGGCCACCGAAGTGCCGAAGGCCACTCCCAGGCCCTTGACCGGGGCAGCCAGGGCGGCGCGGATGGTCTGCAGGTCAGTGGTGCTCTCCAGGGCGAGGACGGCGCCGTTCAGGGTCACCACCATACCCAGGAAGGTGCCCAGCATGCCCATGAGCACCAGGAGGCCGACCAGGTAGGGCGTCACCGCCGGGCCGGGCAAGCCGACCCGTTCCCCTTCGATGCGCAGGCGCACCGGGTTCTGGAGGGAGGAATGCACGCCGTCCAGCCAGTGTCCCAGGTGCTCGATGCTGTCGGGAATGGACCTCAGGGCCTGGGCCAGGGAGCCGGTGGCCTGGTGGAAGCGCAGCATTTCCAGGGCGCCGACCGAGTAGACCAGGCCGATGGCGAGGGTCATGAAGAAGGCCAGGGGATGGGAGCCGATGTACCCCACCGCCACCCAGGCGACCGCGGCCAGGCCCAGGAAGAACGCAGCGATGCAAAGATTCCGATTCATGGGTGTTTTGTTACCTCGTTGCTAAGCGCTTCGACCAGCCCTTCCACGGGCTGTAAGCGAAGGTCCAGTTCAGCGAGCAGGATTTCCTGCATCTCCCGACGGAAGGGTTCCAGCCACCCGCTTGCTTCCTGATCCGCCTTGCGCAGGTGGTTGAAGCGTTTTTCCAGCAGCCAGGGCACGGTCGCCAGGAAGTTGCGCTCCTTGTCCTGCAGGGACTGCTCCAGGGCGGCGTCCAGGGCGGCGAGGCGCCCCTGGGACGGGGAACGACCTGTCAGGGCCGCCCGAACCTTGGCCCGCAGGGCGCCGATGCCCGCTTCCATGTCCCGCTGCAGGCCGGTGTGGTAGCGGTGGAAGGGCGTGAAGTCGGCCGCTTCGGCGACCCGGAGCCCCTTCTCCGCCAGGATCGAATCCGTCAGGGTCTTGCGGACCCGGGCCAATTCTGCCGCCATATCGCCCCCCGCCGGGACATCCTTGCCCGCCACATTCGCCTTGAGGGCGGCGCTCAGGGAAATGGAGTCGGTGATGTCCATCCACTGGCCCAGCCGCTCGGCGAAGGACAGTTTGGAAACGTCCACGTCGGCAACGCCCAAGCCATCGAGCAAGCGCAGGAGCTTGGGGCTGGAAAAGCTGGTGCGGGGCGATGATGCCGCCATAGGGATGAACGATGTTCCGGTGGAAAAAGGACCGCGAAGGCTACTACAAACGGGCAACAAGGTCAGCTCCCCGGGGGATGAAAAGGTCCGGATTACCTGCCCCATCGGGCGGGTATGGGCCGTATTGCCTCTATCCGCCAGCCCCCTACAGTGAAGGCGTCGATATATCGGAGAGGGGCCATCATGACGGCAAAACCATGGCAGACATCCGCAGCCCTCCTGGTTTCCGTGGTCCTGATGGCATTGGCAGCCCTCGTTCCCCGGTCAGTCCAGGCGGTTCCCAGCTATGCACGGCAGACAGGTGTGGATTGTGTCACCTGCCATGTCGGCGGCTTCGGCCCCTACTACACGCCCTACGGCATCCGCTTCAAGATCGGCGGCTATACCCTGAGCGACGGGAAGGAGGGGAAGATTCCCCTCTCAGCCATGGCGAACGCCTCCTGGACCCATACCGAGAAGGGCCAGAATCCCCCGCCCGAACACTTCAGCGGCAACAATAACGGTACGCTCCAGGAGGCATCCGTCTTCCTGGCTGGGCGGCTGACCGATCACCTCGGCGCCTTCGTCCAATCCACCTATTCGGGCATCGACCGGAAGTCGGCCCTGGACAACGTGGATATCCGCTATGCCCGCCCCCTGCGTCTCGGGGAAAAGGAAACGATAGTCGGCCTGTCCCTCAACAACAATCCGACGGTGCAGGATCCCTTCAACACCCTGCCGGCCTTCCGCTTTCCCTTCATCTCCTCGGCGCTGGTGCCCCGGTTTTCCACCCCCTTTGTCGAGAATCTCGCCCAGTCGGTCATCGGGATCAACGGCTACACCTTTTGGGACAACCGACTGTACGGAGAGGTGGGTATCTACAACTCCCTGTCGAAGACCGCCCTGAACATGATCAACGCCGACGACGCGGGGAGATTCAAGGGGCTTGCGCCCTACTGGCGCCTCGCCTATTTCAAGGACCGGGGCCAGGATAACTTCCTGATCGGGCTGTTCGGCTTCAATGTCGATAACCAGCCCGACCGCGGTGCCTTGGGCACCACCGACCGCTATCGGGACATCGGCATCGATGCCGCCTACCAATATCTGGGGGGGCGTCAGCATATCTTTACAGCGACGACGAGCTACGTCAGGGAAAGACAAAGGCT
>DASRUX010000103.1:0-15610 GCA_035655235.1 Rhodocyclaceae bacterium
ACGTGCTGCCGGCCGACCAGTTCATCGAACTGGCCGAGAAGATGGGGGTGATCCACCGCATCGACAGCATCGTCATCGAGGCGGCCCTTACCGAACTGGCCGCAAACAAGTTCGACGGCCTCATTTTCTTCAACCTGTCGCCCCGGGCCCTGGTGCTCAACGAATTCTGCCGGGTCATCCGCGATATCGTGGAGCGCAGCGGCATCCCCAACGACCGCATCGTCTTCGAGATCACCGAACGGGATTCGGTGCGCAACCTGAATCTCCTCGAAAAGCTGCTGACCGACCTGCGGGGCTCCGGCTTCAAGCTGGCCCTGGACGACTTCGGTTCCGGCTTCTCTTCCTTCCATTACCTGCGCCGCTTCCCCATCGACTTCCTCAAGATCGAAGGGGACTTCATCGCCCACATGCTGGACAACGAACGGGACCGCGCCTTCGTGCAGAGCATGTGCTCCCTGGCCCGCCAACTGGGCATCAAGGTGATCGCCGAGTTCGTCGAATCCCAGGAAGTCCTCGACCTGCTGCTGGAAATGGAAGTCGATTTTGCCCAGGGCTACCACATCGGTCGCCCGGCACCCCGCGTTCTGCCCGGCACCGCCTGGCCGACGAATGATTCAGCCTCACCCGTTCTGGAGACGACTTGATGAAAATAGAAACCCTGGCCGTGCACGGCGGCTATTCCCCCGATCCCACGACCAAGGCGGTGGCGGTTCCCATCTACCAGACCACGTCCTACGCTTTCGACAGCACCCAGCACGGTGCCGACCTCTTCGACCTCAAGGTGCCGGGCAACATCTACACCCGCATCATGAACCCGACCCAGGATGTGCTGGAAAAGCGGGTCGCCGCCATGGAAGGCGGCATCGCCGGCTTGGCGCTGGCCTCCGGCATGGCCGCCATCACCTACGCCGTCCAGACCATTGCCGAAGCGGGCGACAACATCGTCTCCGCTTCCACCCTCTACGGCGGCACCTACAACCTGTTTGCCCACACCCTGCCCCAGTACGGTATCGAAGTCCGCTTCGCCGACTACCGGGATCCGGAATCTTTCGAGAAGCTGATCGACGGCAAGACCAAGGCCGTGTTCTGCGAATCCGTGGGCAACCCCCTGGGCAACATCACCGACTTCGAGAAGCTGGCCGAAATCGCCCACAAGCACGGCGTGCCCGTGATCGTGGACAACACCGTGCCCTCCCCCTACCTGTGCCGCCCCTTCGAGCACGGCGCCGACATCGTGGTGCATGCCCTGACCAAGTACCTGGGCGGCCACGGCAATTCCATCGGCGGCATCATCGTCGATTCCGGCAAGTTCCCCTGGGCCGACCACAAGCAGAAGTTCAAGCGCCTCAACGAACCCGACGTGTCCTACCACGGCGTGGTCTATACCGAAGCCCTCGGCCCCGCCGCCTACATCGGCCGCGCCCGGGTGGTGCCCCTGCGCAACATGGGCGCAGCCATCAGCCCGTTCAACGCCTTCCTGATCCTCCAGGGCATCGAAACCCTGGCGCTGCGCATGGACCGCATTTGCGACAACTCCCTGGCAGTTGCCAAGTTCCTGCAGAACCATCCTAAGGTGAGCTGGGTCAATTACGCCGGCCTGCCGGACCACAAGGATCATACCCTGGTGCAGAAGTACATGGGCGGTCGGGCTTCCGGCATCCTGAATTTCGGCGTCAAGGGCGGCAGGGAAGGCGGCGGCAAGTTCCAGGACGCCCTGCAACTGGTCACCCGCCTGGTGAATATCGGCGACTGCAAGACCCTGGCCTGCCACCCGGCCTCCACCACCCACCGCCAGCTGGCCCCGGAAGAACTGGCCAAGGCCGGCGTGTCCGAGGACATGATCCGTCTGTCCATCGGCATCGAGCACGTAGACGACATCATCGCCGACCTGGACCAGGCCCTGGCTGCCGCCTGATCCCCGGGCCGGCTATTTGGCCGGCGGCTTATCCGGGCCGCTGCCCTTCGGGGCGGCGGCCTTTTTCTTTGCCGGCGGGCGATGCCGGCCCTCTTCGGCGAAGTCGTGGCGAACCGCCGCCATCTCGGCGATGGTGGCCGCTACCAGGAAATTGACCGATCCCGCCGGTACCGCGCCGTCCGCATCGGGCTGGCCCACCGGCAGGTCGGAGAGAATCTGGATGGCGCTGTCGAAGTCCGCCACCGCGTAGATGCGGAACTGGCCGTCCGCCACCGCCTGCACCACGTCCTGGCGCAGCATCAGGTGCTGAACGTTGGCGGAGGGGATGATCACCCCGTGCTCTCCGGTGAGACCCCGGGCCTTGCAGATATCGAAGTAGCCTTCGATCTTTTCGTTCACGGCGCCGATGGGCTGCACCACCCCGTACTGGTTCACCGAGCCCGTCATGGCCAGGGACTGTTTCAGGGGAATGCTGCCCAGGGCAGAAACCAGGGCGCAAAGTTCGGCCAGGGAGGCACTGTCCCCCTCAATGTCCCCGTAGGACTGCTCGAACACCACGCTGGCGTTGAGAGACAGGGGCATCACCCGGCCATAGCGGGAAGCCAGGAAGGAAGTCAGGATCATGACCCCTTTGGAATGGATGGGGCCGCCCAGTTCGATTTCCCGCTCGATGTCGATGACTTCCCCCTCCCCCATGCGCACGGCGGCGGTAATCCGCACCGGGTGGGCGAAGACAAAATCCCCCAGTTCCAGGGCGGCGAGGCCGTTCATCTGCCCCACCTGCCGTCCTTCCGTGGCGATGAGCAGCACATTCCTCAGGATGGCGCTGTGCTGCTCTTCCCGGATGCGGTCCAGGCGCCGCACCTGGGCGGCCAGGGCATCTTCCACATGGCAACGGGAAATATGCTCGGCCGTGGCCTTGCCGGCCAGGTAGTCGGCTTCCACCAGGAGGTCGGTAAGGCGGCGCAGCTCGGTGGTCAGGCGCTCGGCATCCTCCGCCACCCTGGCGGCGTGCTCGATGAGGCGGGCAACGGCGTCGGCCCGTAGGGGGCGCAGCTTCTCCCGCCGGGCCAGGGTCGCCAATAGCCGGGCGTAGAAGCCGGTATTCTCGGTGCTCCGCACGATCTCACTCTCGAAATCCGCCGCCACCTTGAAGAGTTCGACGAAATCCGGGTCCATCTCCGCCAGGAGGTAATAGACGATGCGCTCGCCCACCAGGACCACCTTCACATCCAGGGGAATGGGCTCGGGCACCAGTTGCTGGGTGCTGGCGAGGCCGTACATTTCCCCCAGGGATTCGATGCGAATCTCCCCGGATTTGAGCGCACGCTTCAGCCCCTCCCAGGCGTAGGGCTGCATCAGCAGCCGGGCCGCGTCGAGGACCAGGTAGCCGCCGTTGGCCCGGTGCAGGGCACCGGACTTGATCAGGGTGAAGTTGGACACCAGCATGCCCATGTGGGCGATGTGCTCCACCCGGCCGATGAGGTTCTGGAAGGTCGGGTGGTCCTCATAGACCAGGGGCCGCCCACTCTGACCGGCGTTGTCCACCAGGAGATTGACCAGGTAACGCTGCACCGACAGGCTGCCCGAGAAAAGCAGGACTTCCATCTCCCCCTCGGATTTCTGGCTCTCCCGCAGGGTATCGCCGGTTTCCACCACGTCCTTCTCGACGCCGTCGAGGAAGGCCCGCACTTCCGGGAGGTCGGCATAGCTCGCCCGCAATTCCTCGATCTGGTGCCCCACCGCCGCCTGGAGGGCATCCCGGCTGGCCCCCTTGATCTTTTCCTGCACCTCCCGCCGCCAGTGGGGAAACTGCAGCACCAGCTTGTGGAGTTGCTCCTGGAATTGCTCCAGGAGAACGTTGAATTCTTTTTGCTTCTCATCCGGCAAGGCGTCGAACTCGTCCGAGCTCATGGTCTCGTTTTCGTTCTTCATGGGAACGACGGTGAAACCCTCGGCGGTGCGGACCACGGCGATGCGCTTGGCCAGGGACTCCTGCCCCAGTTGGCGCAGGGCCTTCTCCTCCCGCTCCTTGTATTCCTGCTGGAGGGCCTCGACCCGCACCCGGTGCTCGTCGCTTTCGAAGGCGGCGGCGATGGCGGGCCCCAGTTCGCCCACGAAGCGCTGCATGTCGTCCCGCAGCCTGGCGCCGCGGCCGGCGGGCAGGCGCAGGAGGCTAGGACGGCGGGCATCGGCGAAGTTATTGATATAGCACCAGTCGCAGGGGACCCCGTTGCTGCCGCCTTCGGACTCGATCAGGCGCCGCACCACGGCATGGCGCCCGCTGCCCTGGTCGCCAAGGACGAAAAGGTTGTAGCCGGGGCGGCGGATGTCGAGGCCGAAACGCAGGGCTTCCACGGCCCGTCCATGGGCGAATTCCTCACCGAGATCGGGCAGTTCGTCGCTGGTATCGAAATTGAGGTGCTCGGGATTGCAGGCGGTGTAGAGCTGGGCGCAGGAGAGCGCGAATTTTTCGTGCATGGTTGGCCTCTTGTCGGTGTCCGGGCACGCCCGGCGCTTTATGTACCGCCAGCCTACCGCAATTCCTCAACCATGAGCCAGATGGAGCGACTGTCCCGCACCTCGCCGGTGGAGCGGCCCCAGCCGTTTCCGTCATTGACTGCTGCCTGGCGGCCGGTACCGCCCACTTCCAGCCACTCGCCAAGACGGCCGGAAACGGTGGTGGTCATCCGCTGTGTGGCCGCCGCGCCGTAGCGGCCGGGACTATCGGCCTGCTGGCTGATCTCCAGGGTTACCCGATCACCGTTGAGACGGGGTTCGGCGTAGAAGCCCTGGCCGATATCCCGATACACAACGCCTTCGGTGACCACCATGCCCCCGGGACTTACCGCCATCTGCCGCATGGGCACAGGCACCGAATAGCCCACCTGGATGAAGGCGCGGCCGCCTTCGATGGTCTGGACCATCTGGGTGCCGCTCTCGCTACGGGCGCTACGGGTGTCCCAGACCTGGCCGCTGCCTTCGATTCGCCGCGTGCTGCCCAAAACCACTTGCCCCGAGACGTTACCACCTCGATTGCCAGCCTCCATGCCCCGGTTCTGGCTGACGTGGATCACCAGACGCCGAGTTGGCGTATCGATGGCCGCCAAGGCTCGCTTGATGTCTTCCCGATTGCGGGGCGAGGTGCGCAGGAAAAGCTGGTTGTTCATACCGGAGAGGGTGCCGCCGGGCTCGACCAAAGGTTCGAGAACCGGCAGGACCCGATCCACCGTCTGATGCTTGAGGGGAATGACCTCCAGCCCCTGTTGGGCCCAGGCCGGCAAGGCCAGGAGTGCCAGAAGCAGGATCAGGATTCGCCACATACTCGCCGCCTCCCCCGTCCGTCACTCCGCCGCGTTGTGGGGCTGCGCCAGGTAATCCCGGGAGCGCATTTCGGTCAGGCGGCTCACGGTCCGGAAGAACTCGCTGGCCTGGGTGCCCTGGGTATAGAGCTCTTCCGGCGCGCCCTCGGCGGTGGCGATGAGCTTGACCTTGTGGTCATAGAACACGTCCACCAGCCAGGTGAAGCGGCGGGCTTCCGAGGCCTGGTGCTGGGTCATGCGGGGAATGTGCGAGAGCAGGACCGTGTGGTAGCTGCGGGAAATTTCCAGGTAATCGTTCTGGGAGCGCGGCCCGCCGCACAGGGTTTTGAAGTCGAACCAGATGACGCCGTTGCCCCGGCGCACGGTCTCGATATTGCGCCCCAATATCTCGATGCTGCCGCCCTTCTTGCCCTCTTCTCCCGCCACCAGGCGGAAGTAATCGAGCATCTTCTTCTCGGCCTCGGCGTCGTCGGGATGGTGGTAAATCTCGACCTGCTCCAGGGTGCGCAAGCGGTAGTCGATGCCGGCATCCACCTCGACCACTTCCATCTGCTTCTGGAGGAGCGCAATGGCGGGCAGGAACTGATCCCGCTGCAGGCCGTTGGGATAGAGCTTGTCCGGCGGGTAGTTGGAGGTCATCACCAGGATCACGCCCCGCTCGTAGAGGCCTTCCAGGAGGCGCTTCAGGATCATGGCGTCGGCGATGTCGGAGACGTGAAATTCGTCGAAGCACAGCAGGCGTACGTCCTTGGCGATGTGGTCGGCCACTTTCATCATCGGGTCCGGCTCGCCTTTGAAGGCCTCCAGTTCCCGGTGGATGATCTGCATGAAGGAGTGGAAATGGATGCGCCGCTTGCGCCGATAGGGCACGGCGTTGAAGAAGCAGTCCATGAGGAAGCTCTTGCCCCGCCCCACGCCGCCCCAGAAATAGACGCCCTTGGGCGGCGTGGGCGGGTTCAGCAGACGCTTCAAAGTGCTGCCCCGGGCCACCTTGAATTGCAGGAGGTCGGTATAGAGCCGTTGCAGGGATTCGGCAGCCGCTTTCTGGGCGGCATCGGCCACGTAGCCGAGCTGTTCGAGGAGCCCCATGTAGGCATCGAGCATGCCCATGGGAGAGACATTCAGTTTTTTGTGAGGCATGGAATTTATCGCGCCGTTCTAAGGCATTTGGCAAGCCGGAGCCGTATTTTGCCAAATAAAAAGGCGGGTGCGTTGCCGCTACCCGCCTTTTGGGGACTACGAAGCCGATTAGAAGTGGATGGACCGCTTGTCGCAGGCCAGGGCGGCTTCGTGGACGATTTCCGACAGGGTCGGGTGGGCATGGCAGATGCGGCCCAGGTCCTCGGAAGCGCCAGCGAACTCCATGGTCACCACGCCTTCGGCGATCAACTCGGAAGCATTCACGCCGATGATGTGGACACCCAGGATGCGGTCGGTCTTGGCGTCGGCCAGGACCTTGACGAAGCCGGAGGCGTCGCCGTGGCCCAGGGCACGGCCGCTGGCCAGGAAGGGAACCTTGCCCGGCTTGTAGGCGATGCCTTCGGCCTTGAGCTGCTGCTCGGTCTTGCCGACCCAGGCGATTTCCGGATGGGTGTAGATGACGCCCGGAATGGTTTCGAAGTTGCAGTGGCCAGCCTGACCGGCGATCAGCTCGGCAACCATGATGCCTTCTTCGCTGGCCTTGTGAGCCAGCATCGGGCCGCGAACCACGTCGCCGATGGCCCAGACGTTCTCGGCGCTGGTCTTGCAGTGGCCGTCCACTTCAACCTGGCCGCGCTCGTTGATCTTGACGCCGACGGCTTCGGCATTGAGGCCGTCGGTGTTCGGCACGCGGCCGACGGAGACGATGAGCTTATCGCATTCCAGCTTCTGGACGCCGTCCTTGGTTTCGTACTCGACGGTAACGCCCTTCTTGCCGGTGGTGACCTTGCCGACCTTGACGCCGATGTTGATCTTGAGGCCCTGCTTGGTAAACAGCTTGAGGGCTTCCTTGGCCACGTCCTGATCAGCGAAGGGCATGAAGTCGGGGGAGCCTTCCAGGATGGTCACGTCGGCACCCAGCCGGCGCCAGACGGAGCCCAGTTCCAAGCCGATGACGCCGGCGCCGATGACGCCCAGGCGCTTCGGCACGGCGTTGAAGTCGAGAGCGCCTTCGTTGTCGCAGACCACCTTGTTGTCCACGGCGATGCCGGGCAGGTGGCGGGGCTTGGAGCCGGTGGCGACGATGACGTGCTTGGCCTGGACCAGCTCTTCGCCGACCTTGACCTGATACACGCCGCCTTCGCGGCCGACGAAGCTGCCGTGGCCGTTGAGGCTGGTGACCTTGTTCTTCTTGAACAGCATCTTGATGCCGCCGGTGAGCTGGGTGACGATGGTGTTCTTGCGGCCGATCATGGTCGGCACGTCCATGGTCACGCCCTTGGCGGAAATGCCGTGGGTGGCGAAGGAGTGCTCGGCTTCCTCGAACAGTTCGGAGGAACGCAGCAGGGCCTTGGAGGGGATGCAACCCACGTTCAGGCAGGTGCCGCCCAGGCGGGGCTCGCCCTTGGGATCGGCATAGGGATTGGATTCGCAGCAGGCAACGCTGAAGCCGAGCTGAGCAGCACGAATGGCAGCCACATAGCCGCCGGGACCGCCGCCGATGACGAGTACGTCAAAATTCTTGGACATTCTTTTCTCCGTTAGAACGAAAGGGAAAGGGGCGGGGTGAAGGTTTTCCCCTTCACGCCTCACCCCTTGTTCCTTACTGCATTAAACGCCGAGCAGCAGGCGGGCCGGATCTTCCAGCGCTTCCTTCATGGCCACCAGGCCCAGGACGGCTTCGCGGCCGTCGATGATGCGGTGGTCGTAGGACATGGCCAGATAGTTGATCGGGCGGACCACAACCTGACCATTCTCGACCACAGCGCGATCCTTGGTGGCATGGATGCCGAGGATGGCGGACTGGGGCGGGTTGATGATCGGGGTGGACAGCATGGAGCCGAACACGCCGCCGTTGGAGATGGAGAAGGTGCCGCCGGTCAGTTCCTCGATGGACAGCTTGCCGTCCTTGGCCTTGGCGCCGAACTCGGCAATCTTCTTCTCGATGTCGGCGATGGTCATCTGGTCGGCATTCCGCAGGATGGGCACGACCAGGCCACGGGGGGAACCGACGGCGATGCCGATGTCGATGTAGCCGTGGTAGACGATGTCGTTGCCATCAACGGAAGCGTTCAGGACGGGGAACTTCTGCAGGGCGGCACAGGCAGCCTTGACGAAGAAGCCCATGAAGCCCAGGCGGACACCGTGGGCCTTCTCGAACTTCTCGGCGTACTGCTTGCGCAGCGCCATGACCGGACCCATGTTCACTTCGTTGAAGGTGGTCAGGATGGCGTTGGTGGACTGGGACTGGAGCAGACGCTCGGCGATCCGGGCGCGCAGACGGGTCATGGGGACGCGCTGCTCGGAGCGGTTGCCCAGGTCGACACCGGCCGGGGGAACCGGCAGGGCAGCCTTGGCGGCAGCCGGGGCAGCCACCGGGCCGGAGGGGGCAGCGGCGGCCTTGATCTGGGCCATCAGGGCGTCTTCCTTGGTGACGCGGCCACCGCGGCCGGAACCGGCCACGTCGGCGGCGGAAACGCCCTTCTCTTCCAGGATCTTGCGGGCAGCCGGGCTGGCGGCGCCAGCGGCGGCAGCCGACGCGGCAGCCGGAGCAGCAGCAACGGCCGGGGCCGGAGCGGCAACGGCAGCAGCGGCGGCCTGGGGCGCGGCAGCGCCTGCCTTGGCTTCGGTGTCGATCTTGGCGATCACTTCGCCGGAGGTGACGGTTTCGCCGTCACCCTTGAGGATTTCCACCAGGACGCCGGCGTCCGGGGACGGCACTTCCAGCACCACCTTGTCGGTTTCGATGTCGATAACGATTTCGTCCCGGGCAACGGCT
This sequence comes from Rhodocyclaceae bacterium, assembly GCA_035655235.1. Classification (GTDB taxonomy): domain Bacteria; phylum Pseudomonadota; class Gammaproteobacteria; order Burkholderiales; family Rhodocyclaceae; genus JAGTRP01. The sequence continues at coordinate 9,158 of DASRUX010000103.1, forward strand.
TCGCCGATCTTCTTCTTCCAGGATGCGAGGGTACCCTCGGCAACGGACTCGGAGAGCTGGGGGACTTTGACTTCGATGATCATGTTGACTCCACTCGTTCGTATTTATCAGTACTCGATCTTGCCCAGGGCGGACGCGACCAGAGCCTTTTGTTGCTCGTTGTGCTTGGCGAGGTAACCCACGGCCGGGGACGAAGAGGCCGGACGGGAAACCAGGAGCAGCTTCTGCTTGCCGCTGATCTGGGCTTCCAGATGATGGCGGGAAGCGATCCAGTACCAGGCGCCTTGGTTGCGCGGCTCTTCCTGGCACCAGACGATCTCGGTGGCCTTCGGGTACTTCGCCAGTTCGGCTTCCAGGGAAGCCTTCGGGAACGGATACAGCTGCTCCAGGCGGACGATGGCGATGTCCTTGATGCCCTGCTCGCGGCGGGCGGCCAGCAGGTCGTAATACACCTTGCCGGAGCAGAGGACCACGCGCTTCACCTTCTTGGCGTCGATGGCGTCGATTTCACCGATGACCCGCTTGAATTCGCCATTGGCCAGCTCGTCCAGGCTGGACGTGGCGTCCTTGTGGCGGAGCAGGGACTTGGGCGACATGACGATCAGGGGCTTACGCTGCATGCGGACGGCCTGGCGGCGCAGCATGTGGAAGACCTGGGCGGCGGTGGTCGGGACGCACACTTCCATGTTCATCTCGGCGCAGGCCTGCATGTAGCGCTCGAGGCGGGCGGAGGAGTGCTCCGGACCCTGGCCTTCGTAGCCGTGGGGCAGCAGCATGACCAGACCGCAGGCCCGGCCCCACTTGGCCTCGCCGGAGGAGATGAACTGGTCGATGACCACCTGGGCGCCGTTGGCGAAGTCGCCGAACTGGCCTTCCCAGATCACCATCTCGTAGGGGTTGGCGGACGCGTAGCCGTAGTCGAAGGCCAGGACGGCTTCTTCGGACAACACGGAGTCGTAGCACTGGAACTTGGCCTGCTTCTCCTGCAGGTTCTGCAGGGTGTAGTAGGTGCCCTCGGCCCAGTTCTCACGATTCTGGTCGTGGAAGGCGGCATGGCGGTGGAAGAAGGTGCCGCGGCCAACGTCTTCACCAGAGAGGCGGATGCCGTAGCCGGAAACCAGCAGGGAAGCGTAGGCCAGGTTCTCGGCCATGCCCCAGTCCACCGGCAGCTTGCCCTCGCCCATGGCGGCGCGGTCCTCGGCGATCTTCTTGACCCGGGAATGCAGGGTGAAGCCGTCCGGCAGCGCGGTCAGGCGCTTGGCCAGACGCTGCAGTTCGGCGGTCGGGACCTTGGTGTCGCAGGTTTCGATGTACTGCTTGGTCAGGTACGGAGTCCAGTCGATGGTGTTCGGGTGCTTGTAGCCGGCGAGAACCGGGTTGTACAGCAGCTCGCCCCGGTCCAGGTGCTCGCGGTATTCCTTGATCATCTTGTCCGGACCGTCGGCGGGAAGCACGCCCTCGGCCACCAGCTTGTCGCCGTACAGCTTGCGGGTACCCGGGTGCTGGGCAACCTTCTTGTACATGAGGGGCTGGGTGACCATCGGCTCGTCCTGCTCGTTGTGGCCGAGCTTGCGGAAGCAGATGATGTCCACCACCACGTCCTTCTTGAAGGTCTGGCGGTACTCGATGGCCAGGCGGGTCACCAGGGCCACGGCTTCCGGATCGTCGCCATTGACGTGGAAGATGGGGGCATCGGCCATCTTGAAGATGTCGGTGCAGTACAGGGACGAACGGTAGTCGCGGGGGTCGCTGGTGGTGAAGCCGATCTGGTTGTTCACCACGATGTGCAGCGTGCCGCCCGTGCCGTAGCCGCGGGTCTGGGCGAAGTTGATCATTTCCTGGTTCACGCCCTGGCCGGCCACGGCGGCGTCGCCGTGGATCAGCACGGGGAGGACCTTGCTCTTGCCTTCGTCGCCGCGACGGACCTGGCGGGCATAGACCGAGCCCTCGACCACCGGGTTCACGATTTCCAGGTGGGACGGGTTGAACGCCAGGGTCAGGTGGCAGGGGCCGCCCGGGGTGGCGACATCGGAGGAGAAGCCCATGTGGTACTTCACGTCGCCGGCGGAGAGGTCGGAGGCCTTCTTGCCTTCGAACTCGGCGAAGAGCATGGAGGGCGCCTTGCCCAGGGTGTTCACCAGGACGTTCAGGCGGCCGCGGTGGGCCATGCCGATGACGATTTCATCGACGCCGGCAGCGCCGGAAGCGCGGATGGCCTCGTCCATGGAGACGATGAGGGACTCGCCGCCTTCAAGGGAGAAGCGCTTCTGGCCAACATACTTGGTGTGCAGGTAGCGTTCCAGGGTCTCGGCGGCAGTCAGGCGCTCCAGGAGGCGCTTCTTCTGGTCGCCGGTGTAGGTGGCGCGGGAACGGATGGGTTCCAGGCGCTCCTGGAGCCAACGCTTCTCGACCGTCTGGGTCATGTACATGTACTCGACGCCGATGGAGCCGCAATAGGTCTGCTTGAGGGCTTCCACCAGGTCGCCGAGCTTGGCGTGTTCGGTTCCCATGCGGAAGGAACCGACATTGAAGGTCTTGTTGAGATCGGCTTCGCTAAAGCCGTAGGTGCCCAGCTCCAGTTCCGGCAAGGCGGGACGGGGCGTACGCTTCAGGGGATCGAGGTCAGCCCAGCGGGTGCCTTGGAAGCGGTAGGCGTTGATCAGTTGCAGGACACCAACCTGCTTCTGGTCGTCAATGGGGGCAGCGGCAGCCGCGGGGCGGAAGCCGCCATCCTTGGCCTGCTCGGCGAAGGCGGCGATGACCGGGGCGTGGGGCACGTCGCGGGCAACGAAGCCGGGCATCTGGGCCAGCTTGTCGAAGTAGTCGCGCCATTGCTCGGGGACCGAGGTCGGGTCATTCAGGTAATTTTCGTACAGCTCCTCGACGAACGGCGCGTTGCCGCCGAAGTACATCGAGTTTTCGAACAGTTGCGTCATCGTGGTCATATGCGTCACCTCGGGGGGTGGTTTCTTCTCTTGGGGTGCGGAGCAGCAAGCTCCGCGTTGAAAAAAAGGGCGGCCAGACGGCCGCCCTTTCCTTTCTTAGCCGCGTTGTGCCAGAGGTACTACGTCGCGCTTGGCGGCGCCGACGTACAGCTGACGCGGACGACCGATCTTGTACTCGGGATCGGTGATCATTTCTTCCCACTGGGTCATCCAGCCCACGGTACGAGCCAGGGCGAAGATGCAGGTGAACATGGAAGTGGGGATGCCCAGGGCCTTCTGGACGATGCCGGAGTAGAAGTCCACGTTCGGGTAGAGCTTCTTCTCGACGAAGTACGGATCTTCCAGGGCGATCTTTTCCAGTTCCATGGCCAGCTTGAACAGGCGGTCGTTTTCCAGGCCCAGTTCCTTGAGAACGTCGTTGCACACCTTGCGCATGAGCTTGGCGCGGGGGTCGAAGTTCTTGTAAACGCGGTGGCCGAAGCCCATGAGCTTGAAGGAGTCGTTCTTGTCCTTGGCGCGGGCGATGTACTGGCCGACGCGGGAAACGTCGCCGATCTCTTCCAGCATCTGCAGACAGGCTTCGTTGGCGCCGCCGTGGGCAGGACCCCACAGACAGGCGATACCGGCGGAGATGCAGGCGAAGGGATTGGCACCGGAGGAGCCGGCCAGACGCACCGTGGAGGTGGAGGCGTTTTGCTCGTGGTCGGCGTGCAGGGTGAAGATGATGTCCAGGGCGCGGACCAGGACCGGGTTCGGCTTGTAGGTTTCGCAGGGGGTGCCGAACATCATGTGCATGAAGTTGGCGGTGTAGTCCAGGTCGTTGCGCGGGTACATGAACGGCTGGCCGGTCGTGTACTTGTAGGCCATGGCAACGATGGTGGGCATCTTGGCGATGATGCGGTTGAAGCTGATGTTCCGGTGCTCGGCATCGGAGAAGTCCATGGCTTCGTGGTAGAAGGCAGCCAGAGCGCCAACCACGCCGACCATGACGGCCATCGGGTGGGCATCGCGGCGGAAGCCCTGGAAGAACTTGGCCAGTTGCTCATGAACCATGGTGTGGTTCTTGATGGTGGACTCGAACTTGGTCTTTTCTTGGGCGTTGGGCAGTTCGCCGTTCTTCAGGAGGTAGGCGACTTCCAGGAAGTTGCACTGCTCGGCCAATTGTTCGATGGGAAAGCCGCGATACAGCAGTTCGCCTTTGTCGCCATCGATGAAGGTAATCTTGGACTTGCAGCTGGCGGTCGAGAGGAAACCCGAGTCATACGTAAACAGACCGGTCTTGCCACCCAGGGTGCGGATATCCACGCAGTCATTGCCGTGGGTCGGGGACATGATCGGAAAGTCGACGGGAGCCTGTCCGTCGATTGTCAGGGTTGCCTTGCGTTCGGTCGTCATAGTGTCTTCCCTTTACAGGTGTTGGTTGCACTGCCAATAAACCAGTAATCCATAAGACTAGATGGATTACCTTACTTAACTCTTACGCAGCATGGCCACGATCGGGGCAAAGCGGGGATCATCCGTCTCCGCCTGGCCGCTGATCAGGTACCACAAATCGTGATCTTCCATATCCGCGAGTTCCACGAACGCCTGCTGCTGCTCGTCGTCCAGTTTGTCGAAGCCGTCGTCGAGAAAGCGGGTGAGCGCAATATCGAGTTCCAGCAGGGCGCGGCGGATGCAACGCCAGCGCAGACGTTCGTAGTCCTCGCGTTTCATTACACCGCCCGGCGGACCATCATGTCCTTGATCTTGCCGATGGCCTGGGTGGGGTTCAGGCCCTTCGGACAGACATCAACGCAGTTCATGATGGTGTGGCAACGGAACAGGCGATACGGGTCTTCGAGGTTATCGAGACGCTCGCTGGTCGCCTGGTCGCGGGTATCGGCGATGAAGCGGTAGGCAGCCAGCAGGCCGGCCGGGCCCACGAACTTGTCCGGATTCCACCAGAAGGACGGGCAGGACGTGGAGCAGCAGGCGCACAGGATGCACTCGTACAGGCCGTTCAGCTCTTCGCGGTCCTCGGGGGACTGCAGGCGCTCGCGCTCGGGAGCCGGATCGTTGTTGATCAGGTACGGCTTGATGGAGTGGTACTGCTTGAAGAACTGGGTCATGTCCACGATCAGGTCGCGGATGACCGGCAGGCCGGGCAGCGGACGCAGGACGATGGGCTGCTTCAGCTCATCGATGTCCTGCAGACAGGCCAGGCCGTTCTTGCCGTTGATGTTCATGGCGTCGGAACCGCACACGCCTTCGCGGCAGGACCGGCGGTAGGCCAGGGAGTCGTCCTTGGCCTTCAGCTTGGTCAGGGCGTCCAGGAGCTTGCGATCAGTGGGTTCGAGTTCCACCGAAATGTCCTGCATGTAGGGCGCGTCGTCCTTGTCCGGATCGTAGCGGTAGATGCTGAATTGAACCGTGCGTTTGGTCATTCTGGACTCCAATTAGTACGAGCGGGTCTTGAGGGCGACAGTCTCGACGGACATCGGCTTCAAGTTAACCGGCTTGTAAGTGATCGAGTTGTCCTTCGGAGAGAACAGGGTGTGCTTCAGCCACTCCTGGTCGTTCCGGCCGTTCGGGAACTCCGGGGTATCCGGGGCATCGTCGCGGACGTGGGCGCCACGGGACTCCTTGCGGGCCTCGGCGGAGATCATGGTGGCCTTGGCGACTTCGATCAGGTTTTCCATTTCCAGGGCTTCGGTCCGGGCGGTGTTCCAAGCCATGGACTTGTCCTTGATTTCCATCTGGCGGGCAGCCTTTTCCACTTCCAGGATCTTCTCCACGCCCTTCTTGAGCATGTCGCCGAAGCGGAAGACGCCGGCGTGATCCTGCATGGTGCGCTGCATGGCGAGACGGGTTTCGTGCACGTTGGCGCCGTCCTTGCGGTTGTTCAAGGCGTTGATGCGGGCCAGGGACTTCTCGGCAGCATCCTTCGGCAGATCGCGGTGGGCGGAGCCGCCCTTCAGGTCTTCCACGGCGGAATCGCCGGCAGACTTGCCGAAAACCAGGAGGTCGAGCAGGGAGTTGGTACCCAGGCGGTTGGCGCCGTGGACGGAAGCGCAGGCGCACTCGCCGCCGGCGTAGAAGCCCGGAATGACGCTGGTCAGGTTGTCGCCCTGGGGCACAACGACGCGACCGGTGTAGTTGGTCGGGATGCCGCCCATCTGGTAGTGGCAGGTCGGGACGACCGGGATCGGTTCCTTGATGGGATCGACGCCAGCGAACTGGATGGAGATTTCGCGGATGCCGGGCAGGCGCTTCATGATGGTGGCCGGATCCAGGTGGGTGATGTCCAGCAGGACGTAGTCCTTGTTGACACCGCAGCCGCGGCCTTCCTTGATTTCGGTGGCCATGGCGCGCGACACCACGTCGCGGGAAGCCAGATCCTTGGCATTGGGAGCATAGCGCTCCATGAAACGTTCCTTGCTGCTGTTACGCAGGATGCCGCCTTCGCCGCGGACGCCTTCGGTAATCAGCACGCCGGCACCGGCCACGCCGGTCGGGTGGAACTGCCAGA
>DASRUX010000104.1:0-8948 GCA_035655235.1 Rhodocyclaceae bacterium
GTGCACGACCACATCGACCACTGCCTCGAACAGACCGTCCGCGACGGATCTCTATCGGCAGATGACGCCATCCGAGAATTCAAGGAAATCACCAAGTATCTTTGAACGGCGGACAGCAATGGCGCATCACCACTCCCACGCTCACGGTGCCCACGTCCATGGGGAAGGCTGCCACCATCATCATGGGGCGCCTTCAGACTACGGTGGTGCGTTCGCCCTAGCCGTCGCCCTCAATACGATCTTCGTCGTCGTCGAGTTCGTCTTCGGGGTCATCGCAAACTCCACTGCGCTGACGGCCGATGCGGGGCACAACCTGTCCGATGTCCTCGGGCTGCTTCTAGCCTGGGGTGCTGCGACGCTCTCGAAACGGGCGCCAAATGGTCGGTACACCTACGGTCTTCGCGCCACATCGATCCTGGCCGCCGTTGCCAACGCTGTCTTCCTGCTCGTGGCTAGCGGTGCCATCGCCTGGGAAGCTATGCACCGTTTCTTTCAGCCTCCCGCTGTGGCCGGAATGACGGTGACGCTCGTCGCCGGGATCGGCATTGCAGTCAATGGTCTATCCGCCTGGCTGTTTGCCAAGGGATGCGAAGGGGACCTTAATGTCCGGGGGGCCTATCTGCATCTGCTCGCCGACGCCGCCGTTTCGCTCGGAGTGGTCGCAGCCGGGTTGGCGATGATGTCCACCGGCTGGCTATGGTTGGACCCCCTCGTCAGTCTCGTTATCGTCGCTGTCGTTGTTTGGGGCACCTGGGGACTATTGAGGGAATCGCTGGACTTGGCACTCAATGCGGTTCCCGCCGGAATCGACCTGGATGGAATCGAAGCGTATCTACGCTCGCTGCCCGGTGTGACGGATATCCATGACCTGCACATCTGGGGAATGAGCACGACCGAAAGTGCCCTCACCGTCCATCTCGTGCTTCCCACGGGCTATCCCGGCGATGACTTCATGGACGGTATCTCACGGACGCTGGAGACACGCTTCGCCGTCCATCACAGTACGCTGCAAATCGAGCACGGAACGACGAATCATTCCTGCCGCTTGTCAGAGACCTAGGCTGGCCCCAGCCCCAAGCAGGGTTGCTCCTCCCAGCAAGGCGAACATCGCTGCCGCAACCGAGTGCACCAGTTTCATGGGGATCTTCGAGGCCAGCTTATCGCCGATGAAGACCGCTGGCACGTCTGCCAGGAGCATTCCCAAGGTCGTCCCGATCACGACAAGCACCGGGGTGGCGTAGTGGGCCGCCATGGCCACGGTGGCAATCTGGGTCTTGTCCCCCATTTCGGCCAGGAAGAAGGTGACGAGGGTCGCCCCGAACACGCCGAACTTCTGGGCAACCTGGGTCTCCTCTTCCTCGATCTTGTCGGGGATCATCGTCCAGATGGCCATGCCGATGAACGACAGGCCCAGCACCCAGCGCAGGATTTCCGGGCTGACAGACGTCGTGATCCAGGCACCTAGCGCCCCTGCAAGACCGTGGTTAATGATCGTCGCGCACAGGATGCCGGCGATGATGGGCAGAGGTTTCTTGAATCGGGCCGCGAGAATGAAGGCGAGGAGCTGGGTCTTGTCGCCAATCTCTGCGAGGGCGACGACGCCAGTCGAGATGAGAAGTGCTTCCATGAATGGATTCCAAGGCCGGATCGAAGACGAATGACCACAACGCATCCCCGGCCTATGCGGAGGCGATGTGGTCAAAGGTCTTGCCAAGCTCGGGAACCGCTGACGCCATGGCCGGGTGGCCAAGTATGTTGACGCCAGCCTCTTCGGACGAAGAGCGGCTACTCCCCAATGACCGGCGGATTGTACCTCGAACGGGGTAGCCAGCCAATTTCGCGGACCGAGAGGGCTCAATATGATGCTGAATGCGGCCGCCACCGAAAAGTACGTCGAAGAGGCTATGGATCACCGGCCTGGCCGACTAGCTAAAGGTCGGCCTTCGTGGATTGGAGGCCGCTATCAAAGGGGTGGCAGACGTTCAAAATCACTTTCGCTGTGGTTTGGAAGGTTACCAAGATTTGCTGAAACGTAAGACCGTTTGCCCCTGCCATAGCCGACTATCAGCCCGAATGCCCTGACAGCGCTGACGCCGCGGACAGTACCAGCAGCCATAGGCGCGTATGCCAAAATCGCGCCAAAATCACATCGGAGTCTGCCTTGGAACTCTTACGCCTCAGCTTCTTGTTTGCCTTGACAGCCCTGGCTGAAATCGTGGGGTGTTACCTGCCTTGGCTCGTCCTCAGGCAGGACAAGCCTCTGTATCTGCTGATCCCCTCGGCCATTTCGCTAGCCCTGTTCGCTTGGCTCCTGACGCTACACCCGTCTGCCGCAGGCAGAACGTACGCGGCCTATGGCGGCATGTATATCGCGGTTGCGTTGCTCTGGCTCAGGGTTGTGGATGGCGTTCCCTTGACGCGATGGGATATTTCAGGGGCGGCCATTGCCCTCGCTGGCATGGCCATCATCGCACTCCAACCTCCAGTTGCCTGATCGTCGGAAGGAGGGCACGGGGTAGGTTCGCCACCACCAGGCTCTCTTGACTCGGTTAGCCGCCCCCACCTCTCGAAAGCGCTCATCTGCTGCCGTCTTTACGGTCTTTTTACAGAATTCCCCCTCCCTTTTTTGAATATTTTGATAGCGAGATTCCTAGCATGATCGTGTGGCATCACCTACACGGAGCTTGCTTATGGATTTCGCTTTTCTTGCTGCCATCGGGCTGTTCTTCGTCCTGATGGTTGGCCTTGCCGCCGGCTGCGCCCGGCTGGGAGGTCCCAAATGACCTGGCTTCACATCGTTAGCGCCATGGTCGCCGCCGGCCTGTTGATTTATCTGGTGGCGGCCTTGCTCAACCCGGAGGATTTCTCATGACCTCCCATGCCTGGCTTCTTCTTGCCCTCTACCTGGGCATCCTGCTCCTCACGGTCAAGCCGATGGGCAGCTATATCGCCGACGTGATGGAGGGGCGCCTGCGATTCTGCGGCGCCGTCGAACGTCCCCTCTACCGCCTATGCGGCATCCGCCAGGATGAGGAGATGGGCTGGCTGAAGTACGCCCTGGCCATCCTGCTCTTCAATCTCCTCGGCGTCCTGGCCGTCTATGGCCTGCAGCGCCTGCAAGCTTGGCTGCCCCTCAATCCCCAGGCTTTCCCCAACGTCAGCCCGGATTCCGCCTTCAACACCGCGGTAAGCTTCGTCACCAACACCAACTGGCAGGGCTACAGCGGCGAGGCGACCATGAGCTACCTGACCCAGATGCTGGCGCTGGCGGTGCAGAACTTCCTGTCGGCCGCCACCGGCATCGCCGTGGTCATCGCCCTCATCCGCGGCTTCGCCCGCCACACGGCCAAGACCGTCGGCAACGCCTGGGTCGATCTCACCCGCATCACCCTCTGGGTACTGCTGCCCATTTCCGTCGTGTACGCGGTCTTCCTGGTCGGCCAGGGTTCCATCCAGAACTTCGACGCCTACAAGGAAGTGACTACCCTGGAAATCACCAAGTACGACAATCCCAAGGTAGACGATGCCGGCCAGCCCCTGAAGGACGAGAAGGGCAACGCGGTCACCGAGCCGGCGGAAACCTCGACCCAGACGCTCCCCATGGGGCCGGTCGCTTCCCAGGAAGCGATCAAGATGCTGGGCACCAACGGGGGCGGCTTCATGAACGCCAACTCGGCCCACCCCTACGAGAACCCGACGCCCCTGGCCAACTTCGTCCAGATGCTGTCCATCTTCCTGATTCCCGGAGCGCTCTGCTATACCTTCGGGCGCATGGTAGGGGACACCCGCCAGGGCTGGGCGGTACTGGCGGCCATGACCTTGATGTTCGTCGTCCTGGCAGTCGGCGCCATGCACTTCGAGCAGCAGGGCAATCCCCTCCTGACCCAACTGGGGGTCGACCCCGCCTCCGGCAATATGGAAGGCAAGGAAGCCCGCTTCGGCATCGCCGATTCCGGCCTCTTCGCCGCCATCACCACCGCCGCCTCCTGCGGCGCGGTGAATGCCATGCACGATTCCTTCACGCCGCTCGGCGGCCTGGTGCCCCTGGTCGGCATCCAGCTCGGCGAAGTGGTCTTCGGCGGCGTCGGCTCCGGCCTTTACGGCATGCTGGTCTTCGCCATCATGGCCGTGTTCATCGCCGGCCTGATGATCGGCCGCACCCCGGAATACCTGGGGAAGAAGATCGAGGCCTACGAGATGAAGATGACCTCCATCGCCATCCTGGTGACGCCGCTGCTGGTCCTGGTGGGCACCGCCATCGCCGTCATGGTCGAGCCCGGCCGCGCCGGCATCGCCAACCCGGGCGCCCACGGCTTCTCGGAAATCCTCTACGCCTTCAGCTCGGCCGCCAACAACAATGGCAGCGCCTTTGCCGGACTTTCCGCCAATACGCCCTTCTACAACACCCTGCTGGGCATCGCCGTCTGGTTCGGCCGCTTCGGAGTCATCGTGCCGGTGCTGGCCATGGCCGGGTCGCTGGCCGCCAAGAAGCGCATCGCCGTCGGCGCCGGCACCCTGCCGACCCACGGCCCCCTGTTCGTCGTCCTGGTGATCGGGGTGGTGCTCCTGGTAGGCCTTCTGAACTATGTCCCGGCGCTGGCCCTGGGCCCCGTCGTCGAGCACCTGGTGCTCTGGGCCGGCCAGTGAACCGGGGGAGACTGTCATGACAGAAAAAACTTTTCTCGTTGATCACCGGCATGCCGCCCCCCAGGGCCATGCTCCGGAAGCCCCCACCAAGCGCAGGAGCTTCACCCTGTTCGACCCGAGCCTCGCCCTGCCCGCCATCCGCGAGGCCTTCCTGAAGCTCAACCCCTCGGTGCAGTGGCGCAACCCGGTGATGTTCGTGGTGTACGTGGGCAGCATCCTGACCACCCTTCTCTGGATTCAGGCCCTCCAAGGCCAGGGCGAGGCCCCGGCCGGGTTCATCCTGATGGTGGCGCTCTGGCTGTGGTTCACCGTCCTCTTCGCCAATTTCGCCGAAGCCCTGGCGGAGGGCCGCAGCAAGGCCCAGGCCGCCGCCCTCAAGGGCCTCAAGAGGGAAACCTGGGCCAAGAAGCTCCAGGAGCCCCGCTATGGCGCCAAGTGGGTCATGGCCCAGGCCACCGACCTCCGGAAGGGCGACGTGGTCCTCGTCCAGGCCCATGAGGTCATCCCCGCCGACGGCGAGGTGATCGAGGGCGTGGCCTCGGTGGACGAGTCCGCCATCACCGGGGAATCCGCCCCGGTCATCCGGGAATCCGGCGGGGACTTCTCCGCCGTCACCGGCGGCACCCGGGTGCTGTCCGACTGGATCGTGGTACGGGTGACGGTCAATCCCGGCGAGACCTTCGTGGACCGGATGATTGCCATGGTGGAAAACGCCAAGCGCCAGAAGACCCCCAACGAGATCGCCCTGACCATCCTCCTGGTGGCCCTGACCATCGTCTTCCTGGGCGTGATCGTCACCCTGCTGCCTTACTCCATGTTCAGCGTCGAGGTGGCCAAGGCCGGCACGCCGATTACCATCACGGTGCTCATCGCTCTGCTGGTCTGCCTCATCCCCACCACCATCGCCGGGCTGCTCTCCGCCATCGGCGTGGCCGGCATGAGCCGCATGATGCAGGCCAACGTCATCGCCACCTCCGGCCGCGCCGTGGAAGCGGCCGGCGACGTGGATGTGCTGCTCCTGGATAAGACCGGCACCATCACCCTGGGTAACCGCCAGGCATCCGCCTTCCTGCCCGCCGACGGCGTGACCGAAGCGGAACTGGCCGACGCTGCCCAGCTGGCGTCTCTCGCCGACGAGACGCCGGAAGGCCGTTCCATCGTGATTCTGGCCAAGCAGCGCTTCCAGCTGCGGGAGCGGGACATCCATGCCCTGGACGCCCACTTCGTGCATTTCTCAGCCCAAACCCGCATGAGCGGGGTCGATGCAGCCGGCAGGCAAATCCGCAAGGGTGCTGCGGACGCCATCAAGAAGCACGTTGAAGCCCTGGGCGGCATGTTCCCGCCTTCGGTGGCCGGCAAGGTTGAGGAAGTGGCCCGCCGGGGCAGCACGCCCCTGGTGGTCTGCGACGGTACCCGCGTCCTGGGGGTCATCGAACTCAAGGACATCGTCAAGGGCGGCATCAAGGAGCGTTTTGCGGAACTCCGCAAGATGGGCATCAAGACGGTCATGGTCACCGGCGACAACCGGGTCACCGCCGCCGCCATCGCCGCCGAGGCCGGGGTGGACGACTTCCTGCCGGAAGCCACCCCGGAAGCCAAGCTCGCCCTCATCCGCCAGTACCAGTCCGAGGGCCGGCTCGTGGCCATGACCGGCGACGGCACCAACGATGCCCCGGCGCTCGCCCAGGCCGACGTAGCGGTGGCCATGAACACCGGCACCCAGGCGGCCAAGGAGGCCGGCAACATGGTGGACCTGGACTCCAACCCCACCAAGCTCATCGAGGTCGTGGAGACCGGCAAGCAGATGCTCATGACCCGGGGCTCGCTCACCACCTTCTCCATCGCCAACGACATCGCCAAGTACTTCGCCATCATCCCGGCGGCCTTCGTCAGCACCTATCCGCAGTTGGAGGCCCTCAACGTGATGCACCTGGCGAGCCCGTCCTCGGCCATCCTGTCGGCGGTCATCTTCAACGCCCTCATCATCATCTTCCTGATTCCCCTCGCCCTGAAGGGGGTCAAGTACCGGCCCCTGGGCGCCGCCACCCTGCTGCGCCAGAACCTGGCCATCTACGGCCTGGGCGGCATCGTCGTACCCTTCATCGGCATCAAGGTCATCGATGTGGTGATCGCCGCCGTCGGCCTGGCCTGAGAAAGGAGACAAGCCATGAAAACCCTCATCCGCCCCGCCGTTTCCCTCTTCGTCCTGCTCACCGCCGTGACCGGTGTGGCCTACCCCCTGGTGGTCACCGGCGTGGCCAAGGCTGCCTTCCCGGAGCAGGCGGGCGGCAGCGTCATCATCAAGGAAGGGAAGCCGGTGGGGTCTTCCCTGGTCGGGCAGAACTTCACCGACCCCAAGCACTTCTGGGGCCGCCCGTCCGCCACTTCGCCCCAGCCCTATAACGGGACAGCTTCCTCCGGCTCCAACCAGGGCCCCCTCAATCCTGCCCTGACCGATGCGGTGAAGGGGAGGATCGAAGCTCTCCGGGCAGCCGATCCCGGCAACACCCGGCTGGTACCGGCCGACCTGGTGACCGCCTCCGCCAGCGGCCTCGATCCCCACATCAGCCCGGAAGCGGCCGAGTACCAGGTCCCCCGCATCGCCCGGGAACGCCACCTGGCGGCCGCGGACCTCCGCGCCCTGGTCCGGCAGCATACGGAGGACCGGCAATGGGGCGTCTTCGGCGAGCCTCGGGTGAATGTGCTTGAACTCAACCTGGCCCTGGACGCCGCTGCCAAGTGATGAGCCGCGCCACCTTTTGCCGCCAACCGCCCTTGGATGGCGGCCACTTGATATACCCCCAGGAGTACCCGACGTGAATACCATCGCCGACCTGCTCACCCTGGACGATATCGTCCTCGACCTCGACGTGGCGACCAAGAGCCAGCTCTTCGACGCCATCGGCCTGCACATGGAGTGCCGGCGGGGGCTTTCCCGGGATTGGGTGGTCAGTTGCCTGGACCGGCGGGAACAGGTCGGCTCCACCGGCCTCGGCCAGGGCGTCGCCATTCCCCACGCCCGGGTCCACAGCCTCAACCAGATCGTGGTGGCCTACCTGCGCCTGAATTCGTCGATTCCCTTCGGTTCCCCGGACGGCGAGCCGGTATCCGACATCCTGGTCCTCCTCGTCCCCAAGCCCGCCACCGACGAGCATCTCCGGATTCTGGCCGATGCCACCCGCCTGTTCTCTGATGACAGCTTCCGGGAGGAGCTCCACCGCTGCAGCAGCCGGCAGGCGGTGAAGGAACTGTTCGCCCGCCAGTCGTAGCTATTTACGGATTTTTTACGGGCGGGGCCCCATTTTTTTTCGAAATCTTGAAACCGTATTGCCTAGCATTGGTAGCGTGGTTGGTCCCATAAGATGACAAGGACGATGGAACTACTGAATTTTCTGCTCGCAGTGACCGTCTTCGTCGTTCCCATCGGACTGGCCTGGCTTCTGGTCAATCGAAAGGAAAGGAAACATGAACACCCACCTATGCATCGGCATCGCTTCGAGAAATGACGCGCTTGAAATGGCCGCCCGGGAATCCGGAAGGCCCGTCATCCTGCTGAGTTTCCCGGCAACCGGCATGGGGGTCGAGGCCATCAAGGTGTTCCTTGCTGATTACGACGGCCAGACAGTTCGCCTGGCGGTGACCGGGACGGCTGCCGTCAGCCTCGCCCTGGCGCTGGGCAACGTGCCGGGGCGGGAAACCTTCGTGGTGTCCCCCGACATCGCCGACCAGCCGGCCGCCCTGGCCCGCTACGCCGAGCGGGCGGTCTGAGGCTGCCATGGTGCTACGTATCTGCCCGGTCTGCGGCGCGCTCCACTCGGTCCATCCGGTGCTGCACGGCCTGGCCTTGGGCCGCCGGCTGACCTGTTCCCCCCGCTGCAAGGCGGCCTTTCCCCGGCTGATCCGGGAGCGGGTCCTGGCCGAGATGTCCGAGCGCCGACGCCTGCAGGCCTTAGCCAGCCCGGTCCTGGTCGACTAGAGTGGGGCGGCTCTTCCTCAAATCGAGATAAGCATGTCCAACACCTCCGACAGCGACCGCCCCGATCCCGACCAACTCCTGGCCCGCATCCACGCGGAAGAGTCCCGCGCCCGGCGCGGCAAGCTCAAAATCTTCTTCGGCGCCTCCGCCGGTGTCGGCAAGACCTACGCCATGCTCAATGCCGCCCGGCAGCAGGTGCTCCAGGACGTGGATGTGGTCATCGGCATCGTCGAGACCCACGGCCGCATGGAGACCGAAGTCATGGCCGACGGGATCGAGCGGCTTCCCTTGAGGGACATCCCCTATCGAGACCGCATCCTCAAGG
>DASRUX010000105.1:0-8925 GCA_035655235.1 Rhodocyclaceae bacterium
CAAGCTCAAGCACTTCAAGCTGATGAAGGTGGCCGGCGCCTACTGGCGCGGCGACCACCGCAACGAGCAGTTGCAGCGTATCTACGGTACCGCCTGGGCCAAGAAGGAAGACCTGGAGGCTTATCTCCATATGCTGGAGGAGGCGGAAAAGCGTGACCATCGCCGCCTGGGCAAGCAGTACGATTTGTTCCATATGCAGGACGAGGCTCCGGGCCTGGTTTTCTGGCATCCCAAGGGTTGGGCTGTCTGGCAGGAGATCGAGCAGTACATGCGCCATGTGTATCGGGACAACGGCTACCAGGAGGTGCGTTGCCCGCAAATCCTGGATCGCAGCCTCTGGGAAAAGTCCGGCCACTGGGAGCACTACAAGGACAATATGTTCACCACTTCGTCGGAAAACCGCGACTACGCGGTGAAGCCGATGAACTGCCCCGGTCATGTGCAGGTGTTCAATTCCCATCTGCGCTCCTACCGGGATCTGCCGCTGCGCTACGGCGAGTTCGGCTCCTGTCATCGGAATGAGGCTTCCGGGGCGCTCCACGGCCTGATGCGGGTGCGCGGCTTTGTCCAGGACGACGGTCATATCTTCTGTACCGAGGATCAGATCGAATCCGAGGTGACGGCCTTCAATTCCCTGGTGAAGAAGGTGTATGCCGACTTCGGCTTCCACGATGTGGCGGTGAAGTTGGCCCTGCGGCCGGAAAGCCGCGTCGGTTCCGATGAGGTCTGGGATAGGGCGGAAGGCGCCCTACGCCAGGGGCTGCGGGCTTCCGGCCTGGAGTGGATCGAACTGCCGGGCGAGGGCGCCTTCTACGGCCCCAAGATCGAGTTCCACATCAAGGACGCCATCGGCCGTTCCTGGCAGTGCGGCACCATGCAGGTGGACTTCTCCATGCCGGGCCGCCTGGGGGCCGAATACGTGGCCGGGGACGATATCCGTCGGGCGCCGGTCATGCTGCATCGGGCCATCCTCGGCTCTTTGGAACGGTTCATCGGCATCCTGATCGAAAACTACTCCGGAGCCCTGCCGCTTTGGCTGGCGCCGGTGCAGGCAGTGGTGCTCAATATCTCCGAAAAGCAATCCGATTATGCCCAGGAAGTGGCCCAAACCCTCCATCAGGCGGGCTTCCGCGCGGAAGCGGATTTGCGCAACGAGAAGATTACTTATAAAATTCGGGAACATAGCGTTAACCGGCTGCCCTATCAGTTAGTTGTCGGTGACAAGGAAAAGGCGGACGGACTGGTGGCCGTGCGTACCCGCGGCGGTCAGGACCTCGGACAGATGTCTGTCGAGGCCTTGATCAAGCGACTTCAGGAAGAGGTCGCTGCGCGGAGTGGCACGGCTTAAATTTTTGTTTTCGGGAGTTAGACCATAGCTCAGAACAAGGCGCATCGCGTCAATGAAGAAATTACGGTGCCGGAGATTCGTCTCGTAGGAGAGAATTCCGAGCAGCTCGGCATAGTGAACGTCAGGGCCGCCTTGCAGATGGCGGAGGAGGCCGGAGTGGATCTCGTTGAGATCGCTCCCATGGCCAAGCCTCCCGTCTGCCGCCTCATGGACTACGGCAAGTTCAAGTACCAGGAGGCCAAGCGGGCCCACGAAGCCAAGCTCAAGCAAAAACAGGTGCAGGTGAAGGAAGTCAAGCTGCGCCCGGGTACCGACGAAAACGATTACCAGATCAAGCTCAGGAACATGACCCGCTTCCTGGAAGAGGGCGACAAGGTCAAGGTGACCCTGCGCTTCCGGGGCCGGGAAATGGCGCACCAGGAATTCGGCATGCGCCAGCTGGAGCGGATCAAGGCTGATCTCGAGGCCGTTGGCCAGGTCGAGCAGATGCCGAAGATGGAAGGGCGTCAGATGATCATGGTCATCGGGCCCAGCAAGAAGGCAGTGAAGTAAGTAAGAAGAAGTTTCAACAAGTGACGTTGGGTTTAAAAAGTGTTCCCGCCGGGAAACACCTGACGGCATGTCATTAAGGAGCATTAAATGCCCAAAATGAAGACCAAGAGCGGTGCCAAGAAGCGCTTCCAAGTGCGCGCCGGCGGCAGCATCAAGCGCTCGCAGGCGTTCAAGCGCCACATCCTGACCAAGAAGACCACCAAGAGCAAGCGTCAACTGCGCGGCATGACTGGTGTTCACGAGCGCGACGCAGCTTCCGTCCGCGCCATGATGCCCTACGCGTAAGGAGATAGAAGATGCCTAGAGTTAAACGTGGTGTAACGGCTCGCGCCCGTCACAAGAAGATTCTGGTTCAGGCCAAGGGTTACCGCGGTCGTCGGAAGAACGTATATCGCATCGCCAAGCAGGCGGTGATGAAGGCCGGTCAGTACCAGTACCGTGACCGTCGTCAGCGCAAGCGCCAATTCCGCTCCCTGTGGATCGCCCGTATCAACGCGGCGGCCCGTCAGCTGGGCATGAAGTACAGCACCCTCATGAACGGCCTGAAGAAGGCGAACATCGAAGTCGACCGCAAGGTTCTGGCCGACCTCGCCGTCTTCGACCAGCCGGCCTTTGCTGCTCTCGCCAATCAAGCGAAAGCACAGCTCGGCGCCTGAGCATCGATGTGGTAACGAAAAGGAGGCGCAAGCCTCCTTTTTTAGTTTCAGCCGCCGCTTTACGGCTTCTTGTCGGCAGTGCCGACCTGAGCCTTCACTGGAACCGGCGTTTTGTTGGTGGAGCGTATGGATAATCTCGATTCCCTCGTCGGCGAAGCCCAAGCAGCCTTCGCCGCCATTTCCGATCCCGATGCCCTGGAGCAGGCCAAGGCCCGCTACCTGGGCAAGAGCGGCCAGATCACCGAACTCCTGAAGGGCCTGGGCAAGCTGCCGCCGGAAGAAAAGAAGTCTGCCGGCGCCGCCATCAACCGTGCCAAGGAGGCTGTCGAGGCGGCCCTGAATGCGCGTCGGGAAGATATCAAGCGTGCCGCCCTTGAGGCTCGCCTGGCTGAGGAAGCTCTGGATGTCACCCTGCCGGGCCGGGCCGAAGTTCGCGGCGGGCTGCATCCGGTGACCCGTACCCTGGAGCGCATCGAGGCGCTCTTCCGTTCCATCGGCTTCGAAGTAGCCGACGGCCCGGAAATCGAAACCGATTTCCACAACTTTACCGCCCTGAATACCCCGGAAGATCATCCGGCCCGTTCCATGCACGACACCTTCTACCTTCAGGACGAATCCGGAAAGGTGGAGGAGGGCGTGCTGCTTAGGACACATACCAGCCCCATCCAGGCCCGCTACATGCAGGCCCATGTGGCCAAGTACGGACACATGGAGAGCATGCCGGAGATCCGCATCATCGCTCCGGGCCGGGTTTACCGGGTCGACTCCGATGCCACCCATTCCCCCATGTTCCACCAGGTGGAGGGCCTGTGGGTGGGCGAGGGCGTCTCCTTCGCTGATTTGAAGGGCGTGGTGGCCGATTTCCTGCGCCGTTTCTTCGAGAGCGACGACCTCAAGGTCCGCTTCCGTCCTTCCTTCTTCCCCTTCACCGAGCCTTCTGCCGAAATCGACGTGGCCTTCATGAGCGGCCCCCTGGAAGGCCGCTGGCTGGAGATTGCCGGTTGCGGCATGGTGCATCCCAACGTGCTGCGCATCGCCGGCATCGATCCGGAAAAGTACACCGGCTTCGCCTTCGGTTTCGGCCCCGACCGGCTCACCATGCTGCGCTACGGCGTCAACGATCTGCGTCTCTTCTTCGAAGGCGACCTGCGCTTCCTGCGCCAGTTCGTGTGATCCGTGGCTGTCCCGATGAATAACCGGTTCGAGAGGTTCGCCCAGACCAAGGCGTATGACCTGCTCATGCGCCTCCCCATCCTGTCTTTCAATGGCTATTTTCTGGTCAGGGAAGTCCGGAATCTGTGGGGCTATCTGGGCGAGCATTCGGCCTGGGGGCCGGCCCTCGTGGATGTCCTGCTCAATACGGCTTCCCGGCTCGCCATCATCGGGTTCATCGGACTGCTCTTCGTTTTCCACCTGTTCCGGGCGCGGCCGATCCTGAAGTCCCAGGGGGCCATGCCCCGGTTGGTGGCTATCATCGGGGTGGTGTTGGTCCTCGGCTGGGGATGGCTGCCCCGACCTGCCTCCGATCCCGCCTTCGACATGGCGGCCATGCTGGTGATCTTGATGGGCAACCTGTTGTCGGTGGTGTCCGTCATCCATCTGGGGCGTTCCCTCAGCGTCATGCCGGAAGCACGTCGGCTGGTGATGTCCGGACCGTACGGACTGGTCCGCCATCCCCTTTATTTGGCGGAAGGGATCTCCCTGGTGGGGATTGCCATTGCTTTTCGTTCCTGGCCGGCCATGGTACTGGTGGTCGCCAATTTTGCCTTCCAGATCGCCCGTGCCCGATATGAGGAGGGGGTCCTTGCCAAGGCCTTCCCGGAATATGGCGGCTACAAGGAACGGACACCCATGATCGTTCCGTCAGCCCTGGGTCTGAAGGCTGGACTTTCCGGTGCCTTCGGGTTCTGGCGCCTGGGGCTCGGCGTGGTGGCCGTCACCCTCGTCTGCGCCTGGGGGCTGGCAGCCGGCGCCTTCGGCGAGCGCTATTTCCCGGTGGTGGAAACCGTCTATCCGGAACTGACCATGCGGGTCCTGACCAAGCCCAGCACCTCCCCGGAGGCCTGCCGCCAAGTCCTGGAGAAGTACCACGCCGAATACGAGCGGCGGTGTCCGACCTGTCCCAAGGGCAAGTTGGACTGCGTAGCCGAGCTTTCGTCCGGCGACGAGGCCATCCTGCTTGGCCGTGCCAGTTCCAAGGTGTACCTGCGACAGGACGATTCCAGCATCGTCATCGAAGGCCGCAGCCAGGGCGAATCCATCGCCGTGTGCCGCACCATGGCTGACGCGCTGGGCAAGGCGAAGGTTGCCAAGGTCCTGCAGTGCCGCGGACCGGGAACAGATTCCTAGGGGGATGGGCTCAGGCTTCCATCCCTATCGATCAAATCAAGATGACATTTTTCTTCTGGCGATAACATGAAATTTTCCGAATCCTGGCTGAGAACCCTCGTCAATCCGCAACTGTCGAGCGAGGAGCTTTCCCACCTCCTCACCATGGCCGGCCTTGAAGTCGAGGAGCTGGACCCGGTGGCCCCCGCCTTCAGCAACGTGGTCGTCGCCCGGGTGTTGGAAGTGAACAAGCATCCCGACGCCGACCGGCTCAATGTCTGCCGTGTCGATATCGGCAATGGCGAACCGCAAGTCATCGTCTGCGGCGCCCCCAACGTGGCCGCCGGCCTGCGGGTGCCCTGCGCGCTGCCCGGAGCCGTCCTGCCCGGCGGCTTCACCATCAAGGTAGCCAAGGTGCGCGGGATCGAGTCTTCCGGGATGCTCTGTTCCGCCAAGGAGTTAGGTATCGCCGAAGATGCTTCGGGGCTTCTGGTGCTGCCGGAAGATGCCCCCGTCGGCCAGCCGATCCGGCAATACCTGGATCTGGACGACCAGCTGTTCACCCTCAAGCTCACCCCCAATCGCGCAGACTGTCTTTCGTTGACCGGCATCGCCCGGGAAGTGGCGGCCATCACCGGCGCGCCGGCCCAGTTGCCCACTGTCCCGGAAGTCCCGGCAACCGGCAGCAAGCGCCGGGAAGTGGTTCTGGATGCCCCCCAGGCCTGCCCGCTCTACTGTGGCCGCGTCATCTCCGGCGTCGATGCCAAGGCGCCGACCCCGGAATGGATGAGGCGTCGGCTGGAGCGCAGCGGCATCCGCTCCATTTCCGCCCTGGTGGACGTGACCAACTACGTCATGCTGGAGTTGGGGCAGCCCCTCCACGCTTTCGACAATACCCAGCTCGACGGCGCCATCCACGCCCGCATGGCCAAGCCGGGCGAGAAGCTCCTGCTCCTCAACGAGCAGACCATCGACGTTGAAGCCGACGTGCTGATGATCGCCGACGACGCCAAGCCTCTGGCCATGGCCGGCATCATGGGCGGCGAGGAGAGTGGGATTACCCTTGAAACCACCGAGCTGTTCCTGGAATCGGCCTTCTTCGCCCCCAAGGCGATCGCCGGCCGCGCCCGCCGCTATGGTTTCGGCTCCGATGCCTCCCACCGTTTCGAGCGGGGCGTGGACTTTGGCGGTACTCGCCGCGCCATCGAGCGGGCCACCCGCCTGATCCTGGATATCTGCGGCGGCGAGGCGGGGCCGGTGGTGGAAGCCGCAGCGCCGCTGCCTGAGCGCACGCCGGTCCGCCTGCGTACCAGCCGCGCTGCCCGGGTCCTTGGCATGCCCTTTACCGCCGATGCCATTGCCGCCTTGTTCAAGGGGCTCGACCTTTCCTTCGCCCGGGAAGGTGACGACTTCCTCGTCACGCCGCCCAGCTGGCGTTTCGATATCGAGATCGAGGAGGATTTGATCGAGGAAATCGCCCGGCTCCACGGCTACGACAACGTTCCGGCCCCCGCTCCCCGCGGCGCCCTGGCGATGATGCCCCAGACCGAGGCACAGCGTCCGGTTCAGCGCGTCCGTCAAGTCCTGGTGGATCGCGGCTATCAGGAGGTCGTGAACTTCGCCTTCGTCGAAGAAGTCTGGGAAAAGGACTTTGCGGCCAACAATAATCCCATCCGCCTGGCGAATCCCATTGCCAGCCAGATGGCCGTCATGCGCTCGAACCTGTTCGGGGGGCTGGTGGCCAATCTCGTGACCAATCTGCGTCGCAAGCAGAACCGCGTACGGCTGTTCGAAACCGGCCGCTGCTTCCAGCGCCAGGCCGAGGGCGGCCCGGTGGAAGGCTTCTTCCAGCCCTGGCGCCTGGCCGGCTTGGCCTATGGCGGTGCCTTGCCGGAAGGGTGGGGAAGCGATGGTCGCAAGGTCGATTTCTTCGACATGAAGGGCGACCTGGAAGCCCTGTTGGCCCCCTTGGCGGCGCGCTTCGAGAAGGCTGTCCATCCGGCACTGCATCCGGGCCGCTCGGCGCGGGTCTCCCTGGACGGCAAGGAAATCGGCTGGGTCGGCGAACTCCATCCCCAATGGGTGCAGAAATACGAACTTCCCCAGTCGCCGGTGGTCTTCGAGATCGATCTGGATGCCGTCAAGGCAGCCCGTCTCCCGGCCTACGCCGAAGTCTCCAAGTTCCCGCCGGTTATTCGAGATTTGGCCATTGTGGTGGACCAAAAGCTCGATTTGCAACAAATTCTGGATGGCCTCCAGACCACCGTTCCGGCCATGGTCCAGGACATCCAGCTGTTCGATGTGTACGCTGGAAAGGGTGTTCCCGAAAGCAAAAAAAGTCTTGCGTTTCGTATAGTTATGCAAGATACTCAACGCACTTTGCAAGATTCGGAAGTCGATGCTGCAGTGCAGCAACTGATGGCCTACCTGGAGCAAAATTTCTCTGCCCAATTGCGCGCCTGATGGAAAATAAGATGACGCTCACCAAAGCCGAACTGGCCGACCTGTTGTTCGAGAAGGTCGGCCTGAACAAGCGCGAGGCCAAAGATATGGTCGAAGCCTTTTTTGATGAAATCCGCAACGCGCTGGAAACCGGGGACGGGGTGAAGCTGTCCGGCTTCGGCAATTTCCAGCTGCGGGACAAACCCCAACGTCCCGGCCGCAATCCCAAGACCGGCCAGGAGATTCCCATTACCGCACGGCGCGTGGTCACTTTCCACGCCAGTCAGAAGCTGAAGGCGGATGTTGAGCAACTCTACAATGGAACCGCGGCCTAAGACCCAAGGCGGCGACGAACTGCCGCCGATTCCCGCCAAGCGCTACTTCACCATCGGTGAAGTCAGCGAGTTGTGCGGGGTCAAGCCCCACGTCCTGCGCTACTGGGAGCAGGAATTCAATCAGCTGAAGCCGGTGAAGCGTCGGGGCAACCGCCGCTATTACCAGCATCATGAAGTGCTTTTGGTCCGTCGTATTCGCGAACTCCTCTATAACCAGGGGTTCACGATTAGCGGTGCCCGGAATCGCCTGGATGAAGGCGGCCCGGTTGACCATTCCGCGGAGGTTCAGGAGGCCCCGGTGGCCACCCTCGGACTGCGCGAAGAAATTAAATCCATAATCGAGCTGCTTCGCATTTGATCCCCTGACCGCCGCGGAAATGTCTGTAATCGCCCGCGGCCCAGTCGCAGGACTGGCCTTTTCCTGCGCGAGCTGATCTGCGCCAACCGGGAAGGGTGCGATGAAAAAAAGGCCACCCGGGATACCGGGCGGCCGAGGGGAGGAGAGTCGAGTCGGGGGCGCTTACTTGACCGAAATCTGGTCGAAGATGCCGCCGTCGGCGAAGTGGGTCTTCTGGGCCTTCTGCCAGCCGCCGAAGACCTCGTCCACGGTGAACAGCTTCACATTGGCGAATTGTTTGGCGTACTTGGCGGCGACCTTCTTGTCCGTCGGGCGGTAGTAGTTCTTGGCGGCAACCTCCTGGCCCTCCGGGGTGTAGAGGTAGTTCAGGTACTCGGTGGCCACTTTGCGGGTGCCCTTCTTGTCCACCACCTTGTCCACCACGGCCACCGGCGGCTCGGCCAGGACGGAGACGGAGGGGGTGACGATGTCGAACTTGTCCGGACCCAGTTCCTTCACGGCCAGGTAGGCCTCGTTCTCCCAGGCGATGAGCACGTCGCCGATGCCCCGCTCGGTGAAGGTGGTGGTGGAGCCCCGGGCGCCGGAGTCCAGCACCTTCACATTGGCGTAGAGCTTCTTCACGAAATCCTGAGCGGTGGCGTCGGAACCGCCGGGCAGGCGCTTGGCGTAGCCCCAGGCGGCCAGGTAGTTCCAGCGGGCGCCGCCGGAAGTCTTGGGATTGGGGGTGATGACCTGCACCCCCGGCTTCACCAGGTCGCCCCAGTCCTTCAAACCCTTGGGATTGCCCTTCCGTACCAGGAAGACGATGGTGGAAGTGTAGGGGGAAGCGTTGTGGGGCAGCTTCTTCTGCCAGTCGGGGGCGATGAGGCCCTTCTCGGCGATGGCGTCGATGTCGTAGGCCAGGGC
>DASRUX010000106.1:0-12527 GCA_035655235.1 Rhodocyclaceae bacterium
ATGAGCCACGAAATCCGGACGCCGATGAACGCCATCATCGGCATGGCGCAACTGGCCCTGCAGACACCCCTGGACGCCGAGCAGCGCAACTACGTCGAGAAGATCAGCGGCGCGGCGGACAACTTGCTGGTGATCATCAACGACATCCTCGATTTCTCCAAAATCGAGGCCGGCAAGTTCCATATCGACCGCATCGCCTTCGACCCCCGGGCGGTGCTCGCGAATCTTGCCGACTTCTTCAGCGTGGCCGCCGCCGACAAGCATCTCCGTTTCCGCATCGACCCGGCCCCCGAACTGCCGGCCGCACTGTGGGGCGACCCCCTGCGCCTGCGCCAGGTCATGCTCAATCTGGTCGGCAATGCGCTCAAATTCACCGAGAGCGGCGAGGTGATCGCCACTTTTTCCCCGGTCGAGGCCGCCGCGGCCGAACCGCCCGGCCGGATGCGGCTGCGCTTCACCGTGCGGGATACCGGCATCGGCATCCCGCCGGAGGCTCGGGACCGGCTGTTCCAATCCTTCGTCCAGGCGGACAGCTCGACCACCCGGCTCTATGGCGGCACCGGCCTGGGGTTGGCCATCTCCCGGCGGCTGGTGGAGCTGATGGGCGGGCGTATCGGTGTCGATAGCACGCCGGGCGTCGGCAGCACCTTCTGGTTCGAGCTGTCCTGCGACATCGCGCCGGTGGGGGCGCTGACCCGTCCGGTGGAGCGTCCCGCCTGCACCGGCAGCCTTGCCGATTGCCGCGTGCTCCTGGTCGAGGACAATCCCCTGAACCAGGAAGTCGCCCTGCACTTCCTGCGCAAGGCCGGAATCGAGGCGACCCTGGCCGAGAACGGCGTCGTGGCGCTGGCGACCCTGGAAAAGCAGGCCTTCGACATCGTGCTGATGGACTGCCAGATGCCCATCATGGACGGTTACGAGGCAACGCGCCGCATCCGTGCCGACGCCCGCTTCAAGCAATTGCCGATCATCGCCATGACCGCCAACGCCCTGGCCGGCGACCGGGTGCGCAGCCTTGAAGCGGGCATGAACGATCACATCACCAAGCCGCTCACGGCGGATGCACTCTACGCCACCCTGCTGCATTGGCTGAGGGGCGGCGCCGATGTGGCGCCAAGGCAGGAGCGGCCGGCGGCGCCGGAAGGAGCGGGCTCCGCCGAGGCCGCCCGCCTTGATGCCGAGGCGGCGATCCAACGGTTCGGGGGGGACCCGGAAACCTACCTGCAGATCGCGCCGACCTTCCTGGAGGACCTGGCGGTGCAACTGGGCGACTTGGGCCAGGCCCTGGCTGCTGCGGACTTCACCAGCGCCCACCGGGTGGCGCACAGCCTCAAGAGCATGAGCGCCGCAGTCGGCGCGGATCGCCTGCGCGACAAGGCCCTGATCCTGGAAGCAGCTTGCGGGGCAGCGGATCGGGTTGGGATTGCTGCTGCCGAGGCCGACCTTCGGGCGGAGGCGGAAGCTACCGACGAGGCCCTGCGCGCCTATCTGGCGGAGAACGCGTGAATCGACCGTTCGCGATACTCCCCTCCACGGGCCGCTCCATGGGCGGCCGGCTCTGCATCCTGGTGGCGGCGCTGGCCATCGGCATCGCCATTGCCCCCGGCGTAGCCGCCGAGACGGTGCTGCGCGTCGTCTACCCGGAAACCGAGAATTCCCCGCGCATCGCCGAGCGCGGCACCGTCGTCCCGGCGGACAAGCCGGGCACCACCATCGAATTGCTGCGGATGGCCGCCCAGAAGGCGGGCGTGACCCTGGAACTGACTCGCGCTCCCTGGAAACGCTGCCTGTACCTCGTGGAAAACGCCTACGTCGATGCCACCTTCCACGCCAGTTACACCGAGGAGCGGGCCCGCTACGCCGTCTATCCGAGCAAGGGCGGCCGGCCCGATGCCGGTCGCGCCGTCTTCGTCAGCCGTTATGCCCTGTACGTCATGAAGGGCGCACGGATCGGCTGGGATGGCCGCAGCTTGTCGAACGTGAGCCAGCCCCTGGGAACCTTGTCGGGGAACGCCGTGGCGGAGGACATCAAGCGGCTGGGCGGCACCGTCGAAATGGCGCCGGGCGTCCGCAGCAACATGGAAAAGCTGAAGACAGGCCGTATCGCCGCCTATGTGGAAATCGAGGGGGTCGCGGACGATTTCCTTGCGGACTATCGGGCCGAGTTCGCCGAGATCGAGAAATTGCCGATTCCGTTCGAGGAAAAGCCTTACTACGTGGTGCTGTCGAAGCCGTTCTACGAGAAGAATCCACAGCTTTCCGAAGCCTTCTTTGACGCCATCCGCGATGTCCAGGCAAGCGCCGCCTATCGCCGGATGTTGCTGAAATATCGATAGCGGCCCATCTGGCAGGTGCATCGCGTCGATGTGCCGAAGTCGTGGGATAACCGTGGAACAAGGCCTCGGGCGTGGCTTGCCGCCCGAGGATGGTCGGGCCTAGAGGAGCGGCTTGAGCGCCTTGCTGCATGTGTCCGCAGCCATTACGACGGCGGAGTCGAACATGGGGCCGGCGCGTTGCGGTTCGGCTTTGAGCAGCGGGAACTGGACCGCGAAATCGGCATTGAAGAAGTCTCCTTCGTAGCAAATGCCGCCCCAGACGCGATGAAGCCGGCCATCGGTGTCGCGCTTGTAGACGAGCATCCGACTCCGGATGTAGGGCACGACCGGGCGATCGTACATGCCGGCTGTGAAAACCGCCTTCCACAGTACACTCATTTCGGGCTTCTCCGACAGCATGAAGCTGTCGAGGGAGTACATCAAAACCAGATCGGTGCCGGGATCATCGCCGACGTAAAGATCGTCTTTCTCCGGGATGTCCTTCCCGGTCGGCATCACCACGACCTTCTCCGGGTCATAGGTGACCTGCCAGGCACGCGCGAACGTTGGCCAAACGCGGGGTGCGATCTCGTTGGCAAATTTACGTTCTCCGACCAGTTCCCGAAGCAGCCGCGGGTAATAGTCGGGGTCGTCCTTCATCGATTCCCGGGCGATTGCGCCACCGATCGCGAATACCAGGTTGGCGGCAGCCGCCCCTTGCACATCGGCCTTTGCCGAAGTGCCGGGCTGGAATTGGATTTGCGTTCCGGCCCAAGAACTCTTGCCGTCCAGCGCGCCGACTGCGTAACTCAAGGGCTCAGCCCCGTTCTGCACGAAGGTGACGCTGCGGACCCCGGTACGGATCTCGGCGATGCGGTCTGCGGTCATTGGGGGGGCGGTGGCGCAGCCAACCAGTGCAAGCGCTGCGGATGCGGCAAATATGCGGGAGAGGTACATCTGCGATATCTCCTTGGGACAAGAATGAGGTCGGATCATCCGCCGCGATGGGGTGAATCGCCCCCAACGGCGGTTGATGCCAGGGGCATGGTGTCGCAATTCTACCTTGACTATTCAATTGGCATCTTTGTTCGGGCGAATTGATAGGCCGTCGCTGCGGGGGCAGCGGGTCCGGCAGTTCAAAACCCGGTCTTCGCCGATCGAGTCGCCGATGGCGGAATTACGCCGCCAAGAATTACGGTGTCCCCACCGCCTCGATCCACGGCTCCAGCCTCTGCCCCACCGCCACGGTGGCAGTGAAGGGGGGCTTCTTGTCGTTCGGGCCGCCGGCCCGGGGCGGCATGGATTCGAAGGGGGCGCGCATGGCATGGGGGACGTTGATCCGATCTACGGCAAGCTTGCCCAGATAGCCCGTGACTACCGTCTTCTTGTCCCGATAGATACGGTCCAGGCGCAGGTTGCCCTGGAGGATGAGGTAGCGGCTCCGGTCGGGGTACTTCGCCCGCAGGCTTGCCAAGTCGGTGCCGACATCGACGGCGAACAGCCGGCTGCTCTCGTTCTCCTCCCGGGCCAGCCTTTCCTGCGCCCGCTTTTCCCCATCGATCAGCTCCTTGGCGCCGGGGCTCGCCTGGCGCAGGGACTGCTGGTGGGCGAGGCGCTGGCGGGCCTGCTCGATGGCTCCCTGCCAGGCGTTGCCGGCCAGTTCGAGGACGACCAACACCTGGCGCTCGGATTGGGCGATGGTCTTGTCGCGGCGGGCGTCGTCGCCCTTGGCCCGCTCGACATCGAAGCCCAGTTCGGCGATGCGCTTCTCGTCCAGCCAGGCCGGGATGCCGCCATGGCTGCTGTAATAGGAATAGTCGCTCTCGCTATCCGCGGCGGGTACCCGCCACTCCAGGGCCAGGGAGAGCCCGCTGTTTTCCTTGTTGCTCCGCCAGCTCCACGGCCGCTCCAGTTCCCGCTGGGAGAGGACAAGGCGGCTCTCGGGTTCGCCGCTGCGGTTATAGGCGACGCCGGACAGGGCGATGCCGTTGGCGGCGGCGATCAGGGCGGCGCCGAGGGCGAGGGTGAGCTTGCGGGAAATCATGCTTGGCTCCTTCCGCCGCGCAGGCGCTTGAGCACCACCAGGATGAGGATGGCCGACAGCGCCACCACCAGGAAGAAGAGCCACTTGGGCATGATCTCCCACCACCAGTCATAGATCTTGGTGTAGAGGAAGATCACGAAGAAGGTGATGCCGGTGTTCACCGTGTCGTTCCAGGACCGGCGTACGCCGAGCCAGATGGCCAGGGCGCTGGCGACGAATCCGGCCACCTGGTAGCCGCCCTCGATGACGCCCGCGGGCATGTCCAGGTAGCTGCCATTGCCCCAGTGGCCGAGGATGAGCATGGGCACCAGCAGGCACAGCAGGCCGAAAACCCGGTAGATGACCTCGAAACCGGCGAAACGCCGATGGGAAACCATCAGCGGCGTGGCGAAGAGCAGCACGGCGACGGGGAAGTAGTTCTCCGGCCGCCGGCCGGCATCCAGCCAGTAGAGCCCGCCCCACTCGCCGACCCGGGCCGAGACGTAGGCGATGACGCAGCAGATGCCCGCCGCCAGCAACAGGCGCAGGTCGCAGGTGTAGGCGAGCAGGAAGGCCAAGGCCGCCCAGGGCAGCAGGGCCTTGTCCGTGGGGGTGATATTGAAGATCTGGCCGAGCATGACCAGGTCGAGGACGAAGCAGGCGAAGGCCACCAGGGCGGCGAGCTTGGTGAAGTAGCCGGAGGCGTCCCGGCCCTGGATGAATACGGTCAGCCCCAGGCTGCCCAGGGCCGCGCCGATGAGGATGGCCACCTGGGCGGTTTCGCCGAAATGGCCCCAGAATTGGTAGAACAGGAAGAAGACGCTGGCCGCCAGGGCCAGGGCGCCCAGGAAGGAGGCGACCCGCATACCGAGGGAGAGCTGGCGCGCCTGGGTGTCCCGGTCGATGTCGAAGGCGGCGGCGTAGCCCGCCAGCAGGCCGTCGTGGTGGGCATCCACGGCCCGCCGTTGCTCGGGGGGCAGTTGCAGGACGCCCTCGGTTTCCAGCCGGGCGAGTTCGACCCGGAAGACGCGGATGTCGTCGGCGCGCTGCTGGGCTTCGCTGCGGGTGGGTGGATTCATGGTCGCGGGGCGCGGGCAGTGGGAAATGACAACGAGATTATCCCGCTGTCGCCCGGCGAGCAAGGCCCGGTCAGGCCGGCAGGGTGAAGCGGAAGATGCTGCCCTCGCCGGGCCGGGACTCCACCCAGATGCGCCCGCCGTGGCGCTCTACGATGCGCCGGCAACTGGCGAGGCCGATGCCGCTGCCCGGGATGTCGCCGTAGGTGTGGAGCCGCCGGAACATCTCGAAAATGCGCTCGTGGTGCCGGGGATCGATGCCGATGCCGTTGTCGGCCACCGACAATTCCCAATCGTCCCCCTGGCGACGGCAGGAAAGGGCAACCCGAGGCGGCTTGGCGGCGTTGTACTTGAGGCCGTTCTCCACCAGGTTCTGGAGGAGCTGGGCGAGCTGGTAGCGGTCGCCTCGGACGGTAGGCAGGTCGCAGCAGGTGACCTCGGCACCGGCCTCCTCGATGGGCCCCTTCAGGGTGGTCAGCACCTCGCCGCAAATCCGGCCCAGGTCCACGGGCTCGAAGGGCCGGCCCTGGACATCCAGGCGGGAGTAGGCCAGGAGTTCCTGGATGAGGGTCTGCAGGCGCTTGGTATTGTCGATGATGTAGGCCAGCCACTGGTCGCCCTCCGCGTCCAGGCGGCCCTGGAGTTTCTGGCGCAGGAGCTGGGCGAAGCCGGCGATGGAGCGCAGGGGCGTCTGGAGGTCGTGGGCGGCGGCGTGGGCGAAGTGGCGCAATTCCAGGTTGGAGCGCAGCAGGGCGTCGTTGGCCTGTTCCAGCTCCGCCGTGCGCTGATGGACCTGGCGCTCCAGGTCGGCGTTGAGGCGCTGGATTTCGTCCTCGGCGCGCTTCCTTTCGGTGATGTCCCGGGAGATGCCGAACAGCCCCACCACCCGCCCGGCCTGGTCGAAGAGCGGCCCCTTGTGGACGAGAAAGGTGAGGGTCTGGCCTTCCAGGTTGGTCAGGGTCTCCTCGTGGGCGCTGGGCTGGGCGGATTCCATGATGGACCGGTCCTGGGTCATCAGGAGGGCGGCGGTGTCCGGCGGCAGGACGGCCCGGTCGTCCTGGCCCAGCAGGTCCCCGGGACGCCGGCCGAAGAAACGGGCGGCGCTGTCGTTGCAGAGCAGGTAACGGCCCTGCCGGTCCTTGACGAAGATGGCGTCCTGGCTGCCGGCGACCACGGCATCCAGGAGCAGGTGCTGGGTTTCCATCCGCAGGCGGCTACGGCGCAGCCCCTCGCTCAAGACGCTGACCAGGAGGCCGGCGGCCAGCAGGAAGGACCACTGGAGCAGGTCGTAGCTCTGTTCCGTCTGGGCGGTCAGGGGCTGGGGCACGGCCAGGAAATTGACGCTCAGCGCCGCTACGGCGGTGGCGAGCAGGCCGGGCCCCAGGCCGCCCAGCAGGGCGCTCAGCACGATGGGGAGCATGAAGAGGATGAGCAGGGGGCGGTCGCCGAAGGTGGGGGCCAGCGCCATCCGCAATGCGACGGTGGCCGCAGTGACGGCCAGGGCGAAGCCGTAGAGGGCCAGCGGGTGCCAGCGGCCGGCGGCGGGGGGCGCGGCCATGGTCTCCAGCAGGGAGGCGGCCGGACGGCCGTCGTCCCGGTCGGGGACGGTGAGCAGGAAAAAGTAGAGGAGGGCGGCGGTGACCACCACGAACAGCCCCCCCTTGGCCGTCGACAACCAGGCCATGGCATCCGCGTCGGCCAGGAGGTTGAGGATGCGGTCGGAGAAGAAGATCCACACCAGAGCGAAGACGGCATAGCCCAGCGTGGCGCGGCGGATGAAGGCGCTGCGGCCAGCGCGGCCCCTGGGGCGGTCGGGAGCGGTTACCATCGCCGCCCCCCGGTGGAGATGGGGCTACGTCCCGTCGGGCCTCCTTCAATGGAGCCGGTGGGGGGCGCCGCAGCAGGCCCGGAAGGCCTTGCGGCTGCCGCAGCGGCAGAGTTCCTTGGCGGCCGCCAGGGTCTGCCGGGATTCCTTGAGGGCCACCAGTTCGAGGATGAAGCGCTGGACGTGGATGGCCTCTACCACGGCCGGTATCCACTCGGTCAGCCGGGCGCGCTGGTCGGGGCTGGCGCACATTCCCTCCCAATCCTGGGGCACCTTGTCGGAGCCGAGCAGGACGATGGGCAGCAACAGGCCGCCGCTGGCCTGGGTTTCCAGGAAGGAGGTCCACTGGGCCTCGAACAGCACCAGTCCCAGCATGAAGCCGTTGCACCACATGGTGCCATCGTTGTATGCCTGGCCGGCGGCGTTGCGGCAGACGGCCACCAGGGGCGAGAAGCCCCGCTCCGGGTCAGCCAGGGCGCCCTTGATGTCGTCGAACATGCGCAGGACGTAGGCGGTAAGGCGCTCCTCCTGGTCCGGGTCCTCGAAGGCCGGGGCCTCCTCCGGGCTGGTGCTCCAGACCAGGGGCAGCCACAGGTTCCGTTCGATCTCCGTGGCCGAGAGGGCGATGGAGGTCAGGAATCCGTGCAGCACGTCCACCCCCCAGAGGCCGGCGGGGACGGCGTCCGAGCCGAGGAAATCGTCCAGTTCCTCCAATTCGTCGCTATTGAGGGAAAGGACGGCCAAGTGGTGGTAGTGCTGGCGTTGACGCAGGTCGGGGGCGGGCATGATCGTCGGTCGGCAGGGGACCCGATGAGAGTACCCGTTGCCGGCGGGCTCCCTCAATACAGCCTTCACCCGATCTGTTGACGGGGGATGCGGCGTCGCGGCGAGGCCCCCGGGCCGGATAAAATAGGCGGATGTTTCGGCGCGAAAGTACGCACTCACCCCGGCTGTTCCCCTGGGCTCTTGCCCTGTCCCTGCTGATCCACGGCGGGGTGCTGCTGCTTTCCCGGCAGCCGCCGCTCCCCGAAAGCGGGCCGCCTTCCCGACTGGAGGCCACCCTGGGCCGGCGGGCGGCGGCGCCCCCGGTGCAGATTCCCCGGGCGCCGGCCGAGGAGGCCTCCCCGGCGGCGCCGTCCAAGCCCGCCAAGGCTCCTTCCAAAGCCCCGCCTTCCCGGCATCTGCTGGCGGTGGAGAAGCCCGGCGGCTCGGCCAGCACGGCCCGGCGCCAGTGGTCGGTGGCGGAGCGGACCGAGATGAACCAGTTCATGAGCGAACTGGCCGGCCAAGCCCAGTCCCGCCCCAGTCTCGCCCAGCGCTCCCTGGCCGTGGCCGAGGAAATGGGGCGCCGGGAAGCCATCCAGGACCTGGCCGAGAACGTCACCCTGGAGCGGATTCCCGGCAGCCCGCCCGTCGAGCGCTTCAGCCTGGAGATGTACCTGGACGGCCTCCTGAAGAAGATGAACCGGAGTGCCGCCTTCGTGAAGAACGATCCCCGGGCCCGGGGCGTGCGTAGCGCCTCCCTCCAGATTCGCCTCAATTCCAACGGCTCCCTGAAGAGCTTCGACGTGGTCAATGCGGGGGACCAGGCGGACGAGATCGCCTTCGTGCGCAGCGTGGTCCAGCAGGCGGTGCCGTTTGCTCCCTTCCCCGACGACATGCGGCGCTCGGCCCAGTCCCTGGCCCTGACCATCTGCATCCTGCCCTCGGGCACCGGCAGCGGTTTCGGCTTCTCTCGCAATCCCAGCGGGCGGGGTTGCTGATCAGGGATAGCGGACCGGGGGCGGCGAACTTTCCGGCAGGGGGATGAACTCGGTCTCCCCGGGGATAGGGGCGAAGCGCCCGGCCCGCCAGTCTTCCTTGGCCTGCTCGATGCGGTGCCGGGAACTGGAGACGAAATTCCACCAGACATGGCGCGGGCCATCCATCGGCTCGCCGCCCAGGAGCATCAGCCGGGTCGGCGCCAGGGCCTGGAGCTGGACCTGGACGCCGGGGCGGAAGACCAGCAGTTGCCCGGCCTCGTGGGCCTAGTGGTCGATCTCGACGGCCCCTTCCACCACGTAGGCGGCCCGCTCTTCGTACTCGGCGTCCAGAGCCAGGTGGCCGCGGGTCGCCAAGCGGGCATCGGCATAGAACAAAGGTGAGTGGGTGGCGACCGGGGAAGTGGCGCCCAGGAAGCGGCCGGCGATGACCCGGAGGGAAAATCCCCGGTCCTCCAGGAGGGGAAGTTCGTCGACGCCGTGATGGGCGAAGTCCGGGGCGGTTTCCTCATGGCCCGCCGGCAGGGCGACCCAGGCCTGGATGCCGGAGAGGGAATGGGGCGCCTGGCGCATTTCCGGGGGCGTGCGTTCCGAATGGGCGATGCCCCGGCCGGCCACCATCCAGTTCAACTCGCCGGGGCGGATGGGCTGGACCGAGCCCAGGCTGTCCCGATGCAGGATTTCCCCGGCGAACAAGTAGGTCACCGTGGCCAGGCCGATGTGGGGATGGGGGCGAACGTCGAGGCCATCGCCCGCCTGGAGTTGCGTCGGACCCATCTGGTCGAGGAAGACGAAGGGGCCGACCAGGCGGCGCTGGGCCGAGGGCAGTGCCCGCAGCACCTTGAAGCCGCCGCCCAAGTCGCTGCTGCGGGGTACGACGACCGTTTCGAGGGATGATGGGGTGGCACCCGCCGACTGGTTTTGCTGATCCATGTGACCTTCTCCCGGGGCAAGCCCCCATGTTCCGCCGGTTGGACCGGGCCGGGAGCGATGCGATCCCTCTGCCCGAAACCTTATGCTGGAATTCGGGCGAAACCGCACTGTCAAGACTTGACTTATTCACAAAAACGAAAAGCCCGCGTCGTCTGCGGGCTTTTCGGCAGGCATACAGCAACAACCCCAGTGAGAGGTTGTGAAGTCGAATTAAATCAATGGCTTACGATGTTGCGCAATTTTTCGGCAAATAGGGGGAAACCCTTACGGGCCAGCGACTTAGGCCATTTCCTCAGGAGTTGCCCCCACAGTTATCCACAGGAAATGTGGATAAGCGGAAGACTGGGAAATGCTGCGTCCGGTGGTGGGGTGGCGAAGGATGCCCGGGGGGCTTTGGGTAGGCGCTGTCGGGCTGCCTGACAGTCGCTCCCGGGGATTCCGCTAGGCGGCCAGAAAATCCATTTCAAAACAGCCAGGTGGCGTTCTGCGGTGCGGTTCTTGCGTTCCCGCCCATCCGGTGCCGCTGACGAATCGAAGAGGATCATCATGAAACGCCTGATAATCGCATCCCTGCTTGTCGGCCTAGCCGCGAGCGCCCAAGCCACCGTGATCTTCAGCGGCAAGGGAACGCTGACCGGCGCCCAGGAAGTGCCACCCCATATGGTGCCGGGGATGGGGACCGCCACCGTGACGGTGGATAACGGAAACGACCTCAACCCCAACACCAACCGCCTCTCCTGGGACATCATCTTCAGCAAGCTCACCACCAACATTACCGCCGCCCACTTCCACGGCCCGGCCCAGCCGGGGATGAATGCCCCGATCAAGGTACCCATCACCGGCAGCCTGCTCGGCGCCCCGGGCACCTCCGGCGAGCTGAAAGGCTCGGCCAATATCAGTGCCGCCGATTTCCGCCAGCTGACCGCGGGCCTGTGGTACGCCAACATCCACACCGTCCGCTATCCCGATGGAGAAATCCGCGGCCAGATTACCGGCAGCGCTCCGTCGGGCTCGGTCCCCGAGCCGTCTTCCATGGCCTTGCTCGGCCTGGCGCTGGCCGGGCTGGCGCTGCCCGGCCTCAGGAATCGCCGGAAAACGCGGCAGTAGCGGAGATTTTCCGGGGCGGAGGCAGGAATTCCGCCCCGGAAAATGTCGGGAAATTGACTCAATTGCACCCATCGGAGATAATCCGCGCCCCAACGCGTCCTTAGCTCAGTTGGTAGAGCGCTAGCCTTACAAGCTGGATGTCGGCGGTTCGAGCCCGTCAGGACGCACCAAGGGGCCTTGGTGGTGAAATTGGTAGACACGCTATCTTGAGGGGGTAGTGGCGCAAGCCGTGCGAGTTCGAGTCTCGCCCAAGGCACCAAAAAGAAGTTATGAAATAGGCCGGTAAGCCAGGTTATGTCAGGGCTCCCGGCCTTTTTTGCGTCTACCGCGACATAAAAAGTGTATTGAAATCCGACGGGAGGCACCAATGTCGTGCCGACATGGCATGCGTTACACACAAGAACTCTGACAAGCTCCCTCTGAGCCGCGTCTGTTGTGAGGCTTCCTCCCTCTTGAACAACAACGAGAACAGCCATGAATGTTTCAGAGGCATGCGAACTCTTCTTGAACCACTGCGGCTCTGCAATTAGTCTGTCCAAGCACACTCTCAGGGCCTACCAAAGCGACTTGCGAGACATTGAAAATTATCTTGGTTCTCTGACGAGATTGGATGCGGTCAGCAAAGAACATCTCCGTCTCTACATCCGCCATCTCAGGGAACAGCGGCAGTTCAAAGAAACTTCAATAAAGCGGCGGATTGCGTGCATGAAGCTGTTATTCCGTTGGGCTATCCATGAGTCGATAGTCCAGTCGAACCCTTTCGATACTCTCAATGAGCGCATCAGGCTTCCCCGAAGGTTGCCCAGAGCCCTCGATAGCGTCGACGCAGCCAGGCTGAGGCAGTCGGTTGTCAAGCTTGCCGACAAGGGCGGCTACGATTTGCTGTGCCATAGAGCGGCAATTCATTTGCTGATGGATACGGGAATTCGCGTCGGAGAACTATCGAGTATTTGCATCAGCGATATGTCGCTATCCGATAGATGCATAAGAATTCAAGGAAAAGGCAATCGGCAACGGCTGGTGTATATGCTCTCGCCGTCCATCCTCGCGGTGATGAAATGCTATCTGGCTGAACGGCACGGCCTTCATGTCGCAAGCGACAAGCTTTTTGTGACATCCGACGGCAGAGAGCTGACGCCGCCACTAGTACGCCGCTCATTGCGCGATCTTGCCGCCCAGGCGGGGCTGACGTTACGCGTAACTCCACACATGCTACGGCATACATGCGCAACTCAGTGGCTGGAGTCGGGGCTCGACATCCGTTACGTACAGAAATTGCTGGGGCATCACAGTATCTCCACAACGGAGATCTACACCCATGTATCAGATCAAGGGCTTCGTGATGCGCTTTCTCGGGCTGTGGGGGGGAAACGATAACTAGGAATTATGATCCCCGCAGCACACCGCTTGGCCTTTCTTAGCTGGATCGCAAACAAGTGCGCGAACCAATGGAAGATCGTCCTAGTCATCGTTGCTCTTTGTGCGATC
>DASRUX010000107.1:0-19229 GCA_035655235.1 Rhodocyclaceae bacterium
CATGCCTATTTCACGCTCCCACCATTACGCCCGTATTTCCGCCGCCGTGGCCATCCTGGCCCTGGCCGCCGGGCACCTCGCCCGGGCCGACGAAGGCCCCATCAAGCTCACCGCGGAACAAGCCAAGTCCATGGCCATCGCCACCCAGCCCCTGGGCGGATTCGCCAGCGGCGGCGAGCGCCGCCTGCCGGCCCAGGCCATCGTCCCGCCCCGGCAGGCGGAAGTCCTCGCCGCGCCCCTCACCGGACTGGTGGTGGCGGTGGAAGTCGCCTACGGCGAGACGGTCAAGAAAGGCCAGACCCTGGCCCGCCTGAAGAGCGCCGAAGCCATGGGGCTGCAGCGGGAATACCTCCAGGCCCGCAGCCAGGCCAAGCTGGCCGCCGACAATCTCAAGCGGGACAAGGCCCTGTTCGAGGAAGGCATCATCGCCGGCGGTCGCCTGGCCGCCACGGAAAGCAATGAGCGTCAGGCGGCGGCCCAGGCCATGGAAAAACGCCAAGCCATGCGCCTCGCCGGCCTGGGCGAAGGCAGCGCCGACGCCCTGGGTGGCGCCATCGCCATCACCGCCCCCTTCGACGGCGTAATTCTTGAAGCCACCCCCCAGGCCGGCCAGCGGGTCGACGCCAACTCCCCTCTCTTCCGCCTCGGCCGCCTGCAAAGCCTGTGGCTGGAAATCCAGGCCACTCCTGCCCAGGCGGCCGGCCTGGCCGTGGGCGACACCGTTGCCGTTCCCGGCTGCGGGGCCAAGGGCAAGCTGATCCTGGTGGCGCCGGCCCTGAACGCCGCCAGCCAGTCCCTGCTGCTGCGGGCCGAGATGCCCAAGCCCGGCGATTGCCTGAAGCCTTTCCAATACACCCAGGCGGAAATCACCCCGGCCCGCGCCGGCAGCGGCTGGCGGGTGCCCAACACCGCCCTCACCCGCCACCAGGGCCAGAGCTGGCTGTTCGCCCAGACGGCGGCCGGCTTCCAGCCGGTACCGGTGCGCATCCTGGATGAAACCGAGAAGACCTCCCTCATCACCGCCGACCTGCCGGCGGACAGCAAAATCGTGGTCAAAGGGGTAGCTACCCT
Source organism: Rhodocyclaceae bacterium (assembly GCA_035655235.1). Classification (GTDB taxonomy): domain Bacteria; phylum Pseudomonadota; class Gammaproteobacteria; order Burkholderiales; family Rhodocyclaceae; genus JAGTRP01. The sequence continues at coordinate 1,072 of DASRUX010000107.1, forward strand.
CAAGGCCAGCTGGCTCGGCCTCGGCGGCGCCCAGTAAAATGCTGGAACGCCTCATCCAATTCGCGCTGACCCAGCGCCTGCTGGTGGCCATCGCCACCGTGCTGCTCATGGGCGCCGGCGCCTACGCCTTCCTGGAACTGCCCATCGACGCCTTCCCGGATGTGTCGTCCACCCAGGTCAAGATCATCATGAAATCCCCGGGCATGACTCCGGAGGAAGTGGAGACCCGGATCGTCACCCCCATCGAGATCGAGATGCTGGGCATCCCGAAAAAGCGGGCGGTGCGGTCGGTGTCCAAGTACGCCATCGCCGACATCACCCTGGATTTCGAGGACGGCACCGACATCTACTGGGCCCGCCAGCAGGTTTCCGAGCGCTTGGCCGGCGTCATGAAGGACCTGCCCGCCGGCGCCGACGGCGGCCTCGCCCCCATCACCACGCCCCTGGGCGAAATGCTGATGTTCACCATCGAGGGCGATATTTCCCTCGACGAGAAGAGGAGCCTCCTGGACTGGGTGATCCGGCCCCAGCTGCGCACCCTGCCCGGGGTGGCGGACGTGAACAGCCTGGGCGGCTTTGTGCGCACCTTCGAGGTCTCCCCCATCCTCACCGCCCTGCGGGCCAGGGGTCTGACCCTGGGCGACGTGCGGACCGCCATCGAGGCCAACAACCGCAACGACGGCGCCGGCCGCATCGCCGAGGGCGAGGAATCCCTGCTGGTGCGGGTGGACGGCCGGGCCCGAGGCATCGAGGACCTGCGCTCCATCGTCGTCCGCAACCGTGACGGCCAACTCACCCGCCTGGGCGATATCGCCACCGTGCGCATCGGCAGCCTCACCCGCTACGGCTTCGTCACCCAGGCCGGCCAGGATGAGGCCGTCGAAGGCCTGGTCCTGGGCCTCAGAGGCGCCAATGCCCGCCAGGTGGTGGAGAGCGTCCGGGAGAAGCTCCAGGAAATCCAGCCCAGCCTGCCGGAAGGGGTCACCACCCGCATCTTCTACGACCGGGGCCAGCTGGTGGACCGGGCCGTGGGCACCGTCTCCAAGGCCCTGACCGAAGCCATCGTCCTGGTGCTGATCCTGCTGCTCGCCTTCCTGGGCAACCTGCGGGCCGCCGTCACCGTCGCCTGCGTCCTGCCCCTCTCCGCCCTCATCACCTTCGTCCTCATGAACGTGTTCGGCATGTCCGCCAACCTCATGAGCCTGGGGGGCCTGGCTATTGCCATCGGCATGCTGGTGGATGCGGCGGTGGTCATCGTCGAGAATATCGAAAGCCACCTGGCCCAGCCCGGCCAGGACAAGATGCCCCTTCTGCACCGCATCTACCGGGCCGTTCGGGAAGTGGCGGTGCCGGTGGTGTCCGGCATGGCCATCATCGTCATCGTCTTCCTGCCGCTCCTCACCCTCCAGGGCCTGGAAGGCAAGCTCTTCATCCCGGTGGCGCTGACCATCATCTTCGCCCTGTCCGGATCGCTGCTCCTGTCCCTGACCGCCATCCCGGTGCTCTCGTCCCTGCTCCTCAAGCCCACCGAGCATGCCCACGAGGCCTGGCTGCCCCGGCAGTCCCTGCGCATCTACGAGCCCATCCTGGACTGGTCCCTCAAGAACACCCGCAAGGTCATGGGCATCGCCCTCGGGCTGCTCGCCGCCACGGTCGCCGCCTTCCTCTTCCTGGGCAAGACCTTCATGCCGGTGATGGACGAGGGGGACATCCTCATGCAGCTCGCCAAGCTGCCCTCCATCAGCCTGGAGCAGAGCCGAGCTACCGACCTGTCGGTGCAGAAGGCCCTGATGGAGCGGGTGCCGGAGATCAAGAACATCGTCGCCCGCACCGGTTCCGACGAACTGGGCCTGGACCCCATGGGCCTCAACGAGACCGACACCTTCCTGGTCCTCGCCCCCCGGGCGGAATGGCGCCAGCCGGACAAGGAATGGCTGACCGAGGAAATCCGCAAGGTCATGGCCGACTTCGCCGGCATGGATATCGCCTTCACCCAGCCCATCGAGATGCGGGTTTCCGAAATGCTCACCGGCACCCGGGGCGACCTGGCGGTGAAGGTTTTCGGCCCCGACCTCGCCCAGTTGAACGACTTGGCCGAGCGCATTTCGGCACTCTTGAAAACCATCCCCGGCGCCCAGGACGTGCTGACGGTCAAGAACGAGGGCGTCCAGTACTACACCGTGGAAATCGACCGCCTGGCCGCCGGCCGCCTCGGCTTCTCGGTGGAGGAAGTAGCCGCCAGCCTGCGCGCCCAGCTGGAAGGCCAGCCCACCGGCCTAGTGCTGGAAGGCATCCGCCGCACACCCCTGGTTGTCAGAGGCGGCGAGGACATGCGCCAATCCGCGGCACTGTTCGCCGGCATGCAGCTTGCCCTGCCCGACGGCAGCGGCTCCGTGCCCCTCTCCGCCCTGGCCAGCCTGAAGCGGGTCGCCGGCCCGGTGAAGGTGGATCATCAGGACGCCAACCGCTTGGGTGTGGTCCAGGCCAATGTCCAGGGCCGGGACCTGGTGGGTTTCGTGGAGGAGGCCAAGGCCCGAGTCGCCAAGGAAATCCCCCTGCCCGCCGGTTACCACCTGGCCTGGGGCGGTCAGTTCGAGAATCAGCAACGGGCCGCCAAGCGCCTCATGCTGGTCATCCCGGTGGCCCTCGGCCTCATTTTCCACATCCTGTTCACCACCTTCGGGTCGCTCCGGCAAGCGGTGCTGGTCTTCCTCAACATCCCCTTCGCCCTCATCGGCGGCGTCTTCGCCCTGGGGATCGCCGGGGAATACCTGTCGGTGCCGGCTTCGGTGGGCTTCATCGCCCTGCTGGGGATCGCGGTGCTGAACGGCCTGGTCATGATCACCTACTTCAACCAGCTCGCCGCCCAGGGCCTGCCCATCGAGCAAGTGGTGGTGGAAGGGGCGAAACGCCGGCTGCGACCGGTGCTGATGACCGCCTCCATCACCGCCTTCGGCCTGGTGCCGCTGCTCTTCGCCAGCGGCCCCGGTTCCGAAATCCAGAAGCCCCTGGCCATCGTGGTCATCGGCGGCCTGGTCACCTCCACCCTGCTGACCCTCGTCATGCTGCCCATTCTTTACCGCCGGTGGGGACAATGAAAGCCTGCCTGACCCTCATCCTGCCCCGTAGCCTGGAAGAACAGATCATCGACGCCCTCCTGGAACATCCCGACTGGATCGGCCCCTTCACCGCCCACCCCGTGGACGGCCACGGCGCCCCCGGCGCCATGGAAAGCCCCGCCGAGAAGGTCCGCGGCCGGGCCGAACGGGTCCGCCTGGAAAGCCTGGTGGACCAGGACCACGCCGGGGAAATCATTGCCCACCTGCAAGAAGAGTTCAAAGGCGCCCAGGTATTCTGGTGGCTGAGCCCCGTCATCGACTCCGGGAGCTTCGCATGAGGATATTCCTGGCCTTGTGCTGCCTTCCCTTGACCGCCCTGGCAGCTGATTACCCGGACCTGCCCCCCGCCCCGGCCGTGGAAGCGGCCCTCCACGCACACCCCATGGTGCGGGCCGCCGAGGCCGGCATCGACGTGGGCGAGGCCCAGAAGCGGCAGATTGCCGCCGGCCCCCACGAATTCAACCTGCGCCTGGAAGGCCAGCGCCGCCAGGATCGCCCCCTGGACACCACCTACTGGGAGCCCGCCCTCGGCATCGAACGGCCGCTGCGCCTGCCCGGCAAGGGCGCCAAGGACGAGGCCCTCGGCCAGGCGACCCTGGACCAGGCACGCACCGCCCACGCCGACGCCCTCCACGAAACTTCTCGGCTGCTCTTGAAATCCTGGTTCGACTGGCAGCGGGAAGGAGCCGCCGCCCGGGAATGGCAGGCCCAGGTGGACGTCCTCGGCCGCCAGCACCAGGCCGTCGGCCGCCGGGTCGCCACCGGCGATGCCGCCCGCCTCGAAGCCATGCTCTCCGAAGCCCAGCTCGACCAGGCCCGGGCCCAGCTGGCGCAGGCGGAAACCCGCTCCCGGCTCGCCGCCGACCAGTTGAAGCGCCATTTCCCCACCCTGCCCCTGCCCGCCCAGGTGCCCGATGCCGAACCCCTATCCCTGCCCGCCCCCCTGGAGCAATGGCAGGACAAGATGGTGGCCCGCAGCCACGAGCTGGCCCTGGCCCGGGCCAACACCCAGCGCCAGATGCTCGCGGCCCAGCGAGCCGACGCAGAACGCATCCCTGATCCCACCGTGGGCATCCGCGCCGCCCGGGAACGGGGCGGCCAGGAACACCTGCTGGGCGCCTACCTGACCATTCCCCTGCCCGGCGAGGCCCGCTCGGCCGCCGCCAGCGCCGCTAAAGGGGAAAGCGCCGTCGCCGCCGCCCGGGAAGCCCTGACCCTCGCCCAGGTGCAGGGGGAAGCTCGCCGCGCCCTGGACCAGGCGGAAGCCGCCAAGGCCCAGTGGCAGCGCCTGGCCGCCGTCGCCGCCCGCATGGACGACAACGCCCGCCTCCTGGACCGGGCCTGGCGCCTGGGGGAAGGGCAATTTGCCGATCTCCAGCAGTCCCGTCGCCTGGCCATCGAAGCCCGGCTCTCCGCCGCCCAGGCCCGCCTGGACGCAGCCGAGGCCTATTACCGGGTACTCCTCGATTCCCACGAACTGTGGGCCTTCGACAACGACCACGAACACTGAGGCCGGCTAGAATATCGGGATGAATCCCCATCCCGAATTCCATGCGCCTGCTGCTGGTTGAAGACGATCCCCACCTGGGCGACGGCCTGACCGTCGGCCTGCGCCAGGCGGGCTTCGCCGTGGACTGGGTGAAGGACGGCCTGGCCGCCGAGCACGCCTTGGCCAGCGAGCCCTTCGACCTGGTGGTCCTCGACCTGGGCCTGCCCGGACTCCCGGGGATGGAGGTGCTGCAGCGCCTGCGCCGCCGGGGGCAGGAAGTCCCGGTCCTCATCCTCACCGCCCAGGACGCCGTCCGCGACAAGATCACCGCTCTGGACAGCGGCGCCGACGACTACCTGGTCAAGCCCATCGATCTGGACGAACTGGCCGCCCGCATCCGCGCCCTGGTCCGGCGGGCCGCCGGCCGGGCCAGCCCGGTGCTGTGCCACGGCCCCCTGGCCCTCGACCCCGCCGCCCGCAGCGCCAGCCTGGACGGCCAGCCCCTCGACCTTTCGACCCGGGAATTCGACCTGCTCCAGACCCTGGTGGAAAACGCCGGCCGGGTCATGACCCGGGCCCAGCTGGAATCTTCCCTCTACGGCTGGCGGGACGAGCCGGACAGCAACGTCCTCGAAGTCCATATCCACCACCTGCGGCGCAAGCTCGGTTCCGACTTCATCCGCACCCTGCGGGGAGTCGGCTACACGGTGCCGAAACCTTGACCGTCTGGTTCCCCCTGCGCCGGCGGCTGCTGCTCCTCCTCCTGGGTGGCGTGTCGGTCTGCTGGCTGGCGACGGTGGCCTGGATCCACGCCGGGGCTCACCACGAGATCGACGAGCTGTTCGACGCCCAGATGGCCCAGACCGCCCAGGCCCTCCTTGCCCTGGCCAGTCCCCACCTGGAGTACGACGATCCCCGGCACGGCTTCCAGAAGCTGGAACGGGCGGTGCACCGCTACCAGCGCAACCTCATGTACCAGATCTGGCGGGAGGACGGCACCCTGCTCCTGCGTTCGGCCAATGCCCCCGGCGCCCGGCTGGCCGAAGCCGACGGTTTTTCTGAGGTGGATGGCCGGGACGGCCACTGGCGCTATTACGCCCAGTGGGATGCGGGCCACCGCTACCAGGTCCTGCTGGCCGAAAGCCACGCCGTGCGGGATGAGCTGATCGGCCAGATGGCCTGGCGCCTGATGCTGCCGGCCCTGATCGGCCTGCCACTGCTGGGGCTGTGGGTGTGGATCGCCACCCGGCGGGGCCTCGCCCCCCTGGCAACCGCCGCCGGCCAGATCGCCGACCGGGAACCCGGCCGCCTCCACGCCCTGGAACCGGCCACCGCCCCGGACGAAATCCGCCCCCTGGTGGAGGCCATCAACGGCCTCTTCGCCCGGGTGGAACATACCCTGGAAGCGGAACGCCGCTTCACTGCCGACGCCGCCCACGAGCTGCGCACCCCCCTGGCCGCCCTCGCCACCCAGGCCCAGGTGGTCCTCCGGGCCCGGGACGAGACGGAGCGGCGCCACGGTGTGGAGCAACTGGTGTCCAGCGCCCGGCGGGCCGGGCACCTGGTGGACCAGCTCCTGACCCTGGCCCGCCTGGACCCGGACGACACGGACCCAACCCAGGCCCCCGTCCGTCTGGACCGCCTGGCCGAGGAAATCTGTGCCGACCACGGCAACGCCGCCCTGGACAAGGACATCGCCCTGGAGTTGGAGGCTGAACCGGTAGAGATCGTGGGCAATGGGGACATGCTGGGCATCCTGCTACGCAACCTGGTGGACAACGCCATCCGCTACACCCCGGCCGGCGGGCGGGTGACCGTCACCGTCGCCGATGGCGGGCAAGGCCCGATCCTGGCGGTGGCCGACACCGGCCCCGGCATCCCTCCCGGCGAGCGGCAACGGGTCTTCCACCGCTTCCATCGCCTGGCCGGCCAGGCGGCGGAGGGCAGCGGCCTCGGCCTGTCCATCGTCGCCCGCATTGCCGAGCGCCATGCCGCCCGGGTGGAACTGACCGAGGGCGACGGAGGGAACGGACTGCGGGTCGCCGTCCATTTTCCGGCCCACGCCGCCGGCCGCGCGTCGGGAAACTAGCCCCCTCCCGGAACCCCCTCCGCAATGCCGCTGTCCCAGGCCTATCGCCATTGGAAGTGGATATGTGCATTCGCTACGCCCTCGCCGCCGCCCCCGCGGAACTGATGGGGGAATTCGGGCTGGATGGCTGTCCCGGGCAGTTTCCCTCCGGCTACAACCTCGGTCCTTCCCAGCTCCTTCCCATCGTCTGCCTGGGCGATGACGGACGGCGCGTCTTGCGTGTCCTGCGCTGGGGCCTGATCCCGCCCAGGGCCGGGGGTACCCCGGAAGCGACGCGGATCAATACCCGGGCAGAGACCCTGCCCCGGAAGCCTCGCTTTTTTGATACCTACCGGGAACGGCGCTGCATCGTTCCCGCCTCGGGCTATTTCGAATGGGTGGAGGATGGGCCGGGGCATCGGCCCAACTACATCCAGCCGGCCACCGGCACCCTCATGGGCCTGGCCGGTATCTGGAAGCCGGCAGCTCACCAGGAGGGCGACCAGGCAGACACTTTCGCCATTCTCACCGTGCGGGCCAACGAACGGCTCATGCCCATCCACCACCGCATGCCGGTCGTCCTGGAGCCGGACAATTACAGCGCCTGGCTGAACCCGGAAACGCCCTGGGCCGAGGTCGTCCGGTTGAGCCACAGCCGCGCCACGGATCGGCTCCTGGCCTATCCTGTCTCCCTGGCCGTCAACCAGCGGGAGAACAATACCCCCGAGGTAATCCGGCCCTTGTCCAGCGCCGTGACCTGAGCCCCATCCTTCCCAAATGGACAACGTACTGCGCGTCCCCGTGGAAACCGAGATCGACGTGGTAACGGCGCGGCTGCGGGGGAGCGAGTTGGCGCAGAAGCTGGGGTTCTCGTCCAGGGAGACTTACGCCATCGCCATCGCCATTTCCGAAGTGGCGCGGAACATCGTGCGCTACGCCCACCATGGCCGCATCACCTTCAGCGAGATTCACCGCGGCAGCCGGATGGGGCTTTCCATCGTCGCCGAGGATGAGGGGCCCGGCATCCCGGACCTCAATCGGGCCATGGAGCCCGGCTTCTCCACGGGCAACAGCCTGGGCCTGGGGCTCAACAGCGCCGAGCGGCAGATGGACGAATTCGAGATCGTCTCCACCCTGGGAGACGGCACCACGGTGACCATGACCAAGTGGCGGCGCCGGAAATAGGCGCCGCCAGCCGGTCACACCCGGAAGCGGGAGACGCTGCCCTTGAGGCGGTCGGAACTGGCCGCCAGCTGGTTGGCGGTGTCCGCCACGGAAGCGACGGCCGCGGAGTTCTCCTCGGACATCTGGGCAATGGATTCCACGTCCCGGGACAGCCCGACGGAAGCGGAACGCTGTTCCCGCAGGGCTTCCGAGATACCGACGATGGAATGCTGCACCGTCTCGGTGGAAGAGCGGATGCCCTGCATGGACTGGCTGGCCCGGCCGGCGGCCTGGACCACGCCGTTGACCACATCCCGGCTGCTTTGCATGCTGCCCACCGCCGCCACAGCGCCGTCCTGGATGGTGGTGATCATGCTGGCGATTTCCTGCACCGACTGGGTGGTCCGCTCGGCGAGCTTCCTCACCTCGTCCGCCACCACGGCGAAGCCCCGGCCCTGCTCGCCGGCCCGGGCCGCCTCGATGGCGGCATTGAGCGCCAGGAGGTTGGTCTGGTCCGCCACTTCCCGGATGACGGTGGTGACGTTGCCGATGCGCTGGACCTGTTCGGACAGGGTCTGGATCTGCTGGGCGGTATGCTCGACCCGGTCGGCCACCTGGCTGATCTGGGTGGAGGCGCGATCCACCTCGACGCCACTGGAGACGGCCATGGTGCCGGCCTCCTCGGCCCGCTGGCTGGCGTCGTCGGCGCTGCTGCCCACATGGTCGATGCTGACCGTCAGCTCCTCCACGGCGGCGGCGGCCGACGAGGTGGACTGGGACTGTTGCTCGCTGCTCACCGCCACCTGGCGGGCCGCGGTGGACAGGTGGCCGGAAGCGGCGGCCAGGCTCTCGGACTCCTTCAGGATATCCCGGAGGGTGTTGCGCAGGTTGGCGATGGTAGTTGCCAGGGAAGCCTTCAACCGGGCGATCTCGCCCTGGCCGCCAGTCGCCACCGAAACCGTCAGATCGCCCTGGGCAAGGCGGTCGAGGATACCGACCACCTCATTCACCGGCGTGGTGATGCTGCGGATGATGAGGGTGGAGAACACCGAGGCGGCGACGGTGACCAGCACGACGATGACAATGGCCAGGGTGCGGTTGCTGGACTTGGCCTCGGCCGCCTTGGCGGCTTCCTTCTTGCCCAGGTTGTCGTTGTAGGAAAAATGCTCGCCGATGGTGGCGTTGAGCCGGTCCGCCAGCGGAGAGAGCTTGACCAGGACGGCCAGGGCCTGCTCATTCTGGCCCTTGCGGGAGAAGTCGAGGGCCTCCTTGATGCCGACGTCGTAATCCGCCGCCAGGGACTTGTCCTGGGCCAGCATCTCCCGGTCCCTGTCGTCGCTCACCAGGGGCTCATACTCCTTGAAGGCGGCTTCCCGGTCCTTGGTGGCCGACTCGATCTGGGCTTCCAGCTCGCTCTTCTTGGTGGCATCGGTGGTCAGGACATGGCGGTAGATGCGCACCCGTTCCTGGCCGAAAGCCTTCATCACCTTGTTCAGCACCACCAGGCTGGGCACGGTGTTTTCGTTGCCGTAGTTGGCCGCCTGATAGACCTTTTCGGTCAGGGAGAGGCCGAGGACGCCGATCAGGACCAGACCGAGGATGATGGAATAGGTCAGGAGATAGAGTCGCTTGCTGATGGTCATGATGGGCTCGGGAGGAGGTATTACAAAGGGTGTAGTGTGATCTATGCCAGCACCGGCGTCCACTGGAGAAATCCTGCTGCGGCCTCGTTTTTCCGAGGCCGGAGTGCAATGTCCGGCCCCCTTCTCCTGTCCAAGGGTTGGGCCGTCTCCCGGGGACGTCGGCCCTTGCGGCAGAGGAACCCCGACGGATACAGGAGAAGACCATGGATACCGATGATGCCCGGATAATCAATGAGAATGTGGTCCGCACCCTTGCCCTCCAGGTGGTGCTGGGAGCCATGCTGCGCCAGTTGGGGCCGGAAGCCCGAAAATCCCTGCAGGCCGAGTTCGAAGCCCTGGCGGCAGGAGTCCAGGCCGCCACCGCCCTGCGCCCCGAGGACTTCGAGTACCTGCATATCCAGCGCCGGGTTTTCGCCGACGTGGGCAATTTTCTTTTCCACCCCAGCGCCGACGACGGGCACCTGCGCCGAGGCTGAACGAAGCCGCTGCCATGTCGTCGGGCATCCGCACCCTCTTCATCCTCAACCTGATCGGCTTCCTCCTGGAGCTGGCCCTGGGGGATGTCGTCCTCGGCGCCTTGGCCCTGTGGCCCTTGGGCGCGGGTTTCGCGCCCTGGCAGCTGGTGACCTATGCCTTCCTCCACGCCAACCTCTCCCACTTCGGCTTCAACATGCTGGGGCTGTGGATGTTCGGGCGGGAACTGGAACTCTGGCTGGGGAGCCGGGCGCTGTTGCGGCTGTACTTCGCCAGCGTCCTCTCCGCCGCTGCAGCTCAACTGCTGTTCGCCGGCCTCTCCGGCATCGTGTATCCCACCGTAGGTGCCTCCGGCGGGGTATTCGGCATCCTCCTGGCCTACGCCATCTTCTTCCCCAGCCGGATCGTCATGCTGCTGATTCCGCCCATTCCCATGCCGGCCCGGCTCTTCGTCATCCTCTACGCCGCCTTGGAACTCTTCCTGGGGGTGACGGGCAGTTTCGCCGGGGTAGCCCACTTCGCCCACCTGGGGGGAATGCTGGGGGCTTACCTGGTGATCCGGCACTGGCGGCAGGTACGCCGCCGGAGGCCCTGACCTGATCCGTCCCCGGCCCAGCGGAACGGAGCCGTAAATGCGTACAGGTCCGGAGCTATGACTTTGGGCAGCTTGCCCCATTCATAGGATGGGTCCGTCCCATTAGATTGACCATCAGGCTGGCATATCCCTCTACACCCTTGGCATGCCCTCCACAGGCTGGCCGGCGGAAAGGTGAGCGCAATGACGGAAACCGCAGACGAATTCATCGACGTAGCCCGGCTCCGGGTCGGCCATTACGTCCATATCGACCTCGGGTGGATGTCCCATCCTTTCCCCTTGAACAGCTTCAAGATCAACTCCGCGGCGCAGATCGACACCATCCGCGCCTTGGGGCTGGACCGCATCCGGTTTTCGCCCCAGCGTAGCGACCTGGAGGCCGATCTGTCCCCCACCGGGGGAACGGCCGGCGAACCGGCGGCACCCGCCGAGCCCCTTGCCGGCGGCAAATCGCCCCGGGACGCCCGCCGGGAAGTCCTGGCCGAACAACGGGCCAGCCTGCAGAAATGCGAGCGGCTTTTCGGGGAGGCCTCCCGGGCCTATCGCCAGATTTCAGAGTCCGCCCCGAGCCGCCCGGAAGCGGCCCGGGACGCCGCCCAGGCCCTGATCGACGGCATGAGCGACATGATCGGCGGCGAGCAGGAATCCTGCATCCGGCTCCTGTCGGAAAAGGTGGGGGAACGGGCCTCCCTGCATGCCATCAACGTCACCGTCGTCTCCCTGCTCCTGGGCCGGGCCTGCGGCCTGGATGGAAACGCCCTGCGGGACCTGGGGGTGGGCGCCCTGCTCCACGACCTGGGCAAGACCGGCCTGCCCGGCCGGCTGCGCTACTTCGACGACCGCTTTTCCACCGCCGAGCAGCAGACCTACCGGGAGCATGTCCGCTACGGCGTCGAGGCCGGCAAGCGGATGAAGCTCTCCCGGGGGGCCATGCTGGTGATCGGCCAGCACCATGAATTCGCCGACGGCAGCGGCTATCCCCTCCACCTCAAGAATGACCACATCGCCCCCGCCGCCCGCATCGTCGCCCTGGTGGATCGCTACGACGCCCTCTGCAATCCCAGCAACCCGGCCCAGGCCCTGACGCCCTACGAGGCCATGTCCCACCTGTTCGTGCAGCGCAAGCAGTGCTTCGACCCCGGCACCCTGACCGCCTTTGTCCGCATGATGGGAGTCTATCCGCCCGGTTCGGTGGTCCAGCTCACCGACGAGCGCTACGCCCTGGTGGTGTCGGTGAATGCCAGCCGCCCCCTGAAGCCCTGGGTGGTCATCCACGACGCCGCGGTCCCACGGGAAGAGGCTCTGGTGGTGGACCTGGGAACCGCCCCGCAGCTGGGCATCCGCCGCAGCCTGCGCCCCTTGCAGTTGCCCCGGGCGACCTTCGACTACCTGTCGCCCCGGCAGCGCATGTGCTATTTCTTCGAACACGGCCGCAGCCTGGGCGAGGAGGCGGCATGAGCCCGAACCTGGACCTCTGGCAGCCCCTGATCGAGGGGCTGATCGAATCGGCCTTCATCGTGGACGGCCTCGATTTCCATATCCTGGCCGTCAACCGCAACGCCTGCCGCACGCTGGGCACCGAGGCCGAAAACCTGGTGGGAAGGCCGGTAAGCGACCTGGCCGCCACCCCGGAGGATATGTTCTTCTGGGAGGACATCGCCGCCGGCCGTTCCGAGGAGATTCTGTCGGCCACCATGCTACGGCGATTCGACGGCTCCATCCTGCATGTGGACCGGCGGGTGAGCCGGGTGATGCTGGACGGCCGCCGCCTGGTCTACGTGGTCGGGATCAACGACCAGAGCGAGCGCCGCCGGGTGGAGGACGAGTTGGAGAAGATCGTCGCCGAGCTGCGGGCCACCCTGGAATCCACCGCCGACGGCATCCTGGTGGTGGACCTGGACAACGGCATCCGCAGCTACAACCAGCGCTTTGCCGAACTCTGGGACCTACCCCACGACCTGATGGTCCGCCGGGACGATGCCGCCGTCCACGCCTGGCTGGCGGGCAAGGTCATGGATGGCGAGGGCTACGAGGGCCGGCTCCGGACCCTGGGCCGCTCGCCCCTGGCTGAGGCCATCGATCTGGTGGTGCTGCGCTGCGGCCGGGTACTGGAGCGGGTCTCCCTGCCCCAGTACGCCCGGGGCCGGCCCATCGGCCGGGTGTTTTCCTTCCGGGACATCACCAAGCGCCTGGCCGACGAAGCCCGCCTGCAACTGGCCGCCAAGGTCTTTTCCTCCAGCCTGGACGCCATCCTGATCACCGACGCCGCTTACCGCATCGTCGCCACCAATCCCCAGTCCTGGCAGCTCACCGGCCATCCGGAAAGCGAACTGATCGGCCGGGACATCGGCCAGCTCCTCTACCAGCCCGAGGACGAGAATTTCATCGCCCGCCTGGAGCACAACCTGGAAGAGAACGGCTACTGGGAAGGGGAAATCTGGAATCGCCGCAAGGATGGGTCCAGTACGCCGGTGCTCTCCTCCTTCGTGCGGGTGGCGGACGAGCAGGGCGAGGGCAACCAGTACGTGGTGTTCTTCAAGGACCTGACCGAGCGGCTGGCGGCCAACAAACGCATCGAGGAACTGGCCTACCACGATGTTCTCACCGGCCTGCCCAACCGGGTCCTGCTCGGCGAGCGCATCGATTTCGCCCTGCGCTGGGCCTCTCGGGAAGAGAAGAGCTTCGCCATCCTGTTCATCGACCTGGACCGCTTCAAGCACATCAACGATTCCCTCGGCCACCTGTTCGGGGACAAGGTGCTGGTGGAGGTGGCCGAGCGGATCAAGGCCTGCCTGCGCCAGTCGGACACCGCCGCCCGCCTGGGCGGGGATGAGTTCGTCCTCCTGCTCCACGACGTGGAGGCCCACGGAGTCGAAGCCACCGCCCAGCGGGTGTTGAAGGCCCTGTCCCGGCCCTTCACCATCGACAACCTGAGCTTCACCGTCACCTGCAGCATCGGCATCGCCCTCTATCCCAGTGACGGCCAGTGCGCCGACGACCTGATCAAGAATGCCGATACCGCCATGTACCGGGTGAAGGAGCACGGCCGGGCCGATTTCCGCTTCTACCAGCGGCAGATGAACGTGGATCTCCTCTCCCGCATGAAGCTGGACCAGGCCATGCGCCAGGCCCTGGAAGAGGGTAGGTTCCGGCTCCACTACCAGCCCCTGGTGGATGTCGCCAGCGGTCGCATCGTCGGCGCCGAGGCCCTCATCCGCTGGAAGGACGAGGAGCTGGGCGAGGTGCCCCCCAACCGCTTCATCCCCCTGGCCGAGGAGACCGGCTTTATCGCCCACATCGGCGAATGGGTGTTGCAGGAGTCAGTCAGGCAGGCGGCCGACTGGCGGCGGCGGGGCCTGGACCTGGTGGTGGCCATCAACGTCTCGGCCCTGCAATTCCGCAAGACCGATTTTGTCCATTCCGTCGCCACCGCCCTGCGCCACGCCGACCTGCCGCCGGAGGCCATCGAACTGGAGCTGACCGAGTCCATCCTGGTCCAGGACGCGGACGAGGCCCTCTCCCGCCTCCAGGAACTGGCCGACCTGGGGGTGCAACTGTCCATCGACGATTTCGGCACCGGCTATTCCAGCCTCACCTACCTGAAGCGCTTCCCCATCCACAAGCTCAAGATCGACCGCTCCTTCGTGGACGGCCTGCCCCATGACGCTAGCGATACTGCCATCGTCACCGCCGTCATCAACCTGGGGCGGGCCCTGATGCTGGAGGTGATTGCCGAGGGGGTGGAAACCGAGGCGCAGCGGCAGTTCCTGCAGGAGGCCGGCTGCGGCCAGTTCCAGGGCTACCTGGTCTCTCCGGCAGTGAAGGCCGGGGCGTTCGACGCTCTCCTCGAACGCACCCCACCCAGGCCTGAGTCAGTGGCCGAAGCGGCCTGACTGGCCGGGAGGATCGGTTACACTGCGGGCCCATCCGGTCCCGCAGTCCCGCCATGAGCCTCTCCTCCCCCTTCGGCGAACGCCGTTACAACGCCTGGAACGATTACGTGAAGGCCCACCACGGCGGGCGGGTCCAAAAGGTGTCGGTGGCGGCGGGCTTCACCTGCCCCAACCGGGATGGGTTGGTGGGCACCGGCGGCTGCACCTTCTGCAACAACGCGGGCTTCACCCCGGGTTACCTGGACAAGCGGGATTCCATCACCGCCCAGATCGACAAGGGCCTGGGCTTCCTGGACCGCCGCTACCCCGGCACCCAGCGCTTCATCGCCTATTTCCAGAGCTACACCAACACCTACGGCGGCTTCGAGGAACTGCGAGCCTGCTACCAGGAGGCCCTGGCCCACCCGCGCATCAGCGGCCTGGCCATCGGCACCCGGCCGGACTGCCTGCCGGACGAGGTGCTGGACTACCTGGCGGAGCTTGCCCGGGACCACATCATCGAACTGGAAATCGGGGTCGAGTCCTGCAACGACGCGGCCCTGGAGAAGGTAAACCGGGGCCACGACTTCGCTGTCAGCCGGGATGCCATTCGACGGGCCGCCGAGCGGGGGTTGCAGGTCACCGCTCACCTGATCCTGGGATTGCCCGGGGAAACCCGGGAAAGCATGCTGGAAGGCGCCCGCCAGCTATCCGCCCTGCCCGTCCGGGCCTTGAAGCTCCATCAATTGCAGATGGTGCGGGGCACGGCCTTGGCCCGGGAATGGCAGAGGAATCCGGGAACGGTGCCGCTGCTGGACGAGGATGCCTACCTTCAACTGCTGGCGGATTTCGTGGAATGCCTGTCGCCGGACATCCTGCTCCAGCGCTTGGGCAGCGAAGTCCCGCCCGCCCTCAAGCTGGCGCCCCACTGGAATTTGCGTCTGTCGGAACTGGCACCGCGGTTGACGGCCGAACTGGCCGCCCGGGGAACTTGGCAGGGCTACCGCTACCGGCCAGCCGAGTGATTACTGGATCAAGGCGGGCGTGCCGAAGAGGCCTTCTTCTTTCAGCACCTTGAGCACGTCGGTGACGTGGAGGGAAGCCTCGGCCGGATGCCGGAAGTGGAAACGGGCTGGAACGGCTGGGTCGATGGGCGAGCGGACCCGGGCGCCTTTGAAATAGCCCTCCAGGGCCTGGAGGAATTCGATGGCTTCCAGGGCTGCTTCGGCCACGACGGGATCGCGCGCCGCGCCCGGCCCGGTGACCAGGGAGAGGAGGCGGTCGCAAGTGGCGACCATGGTGGTATGCAGTTTATCCATCGGGACCTGCCGCAGATTCATGCCTGGTTGCAATAACGGAGCCCCCAAGGGCTAACTTGAGGGCTTCCGCAACCGACCGGCCGATTATTACTTGGCGGCGGGGGCGTTACCGTTGCCCTTGGTGGGGGACTTGGCTTCGCCCTTGTCGGACTGTTCGCCCTTCTTGCCGTGCTTCTCATGCTTTTCGTGCTTCTCGCCGACCTTTTCGGCCTTGGGCGCATCGCCCTTGGCGGCTTCGGTCTTGGCCGGCTCGGCGGCCTTGGGGGCCTCGACCTTCTTCTCGGCACTGGCAGCGGCCGGGGCGGTGGCTTTGACGGCAGGAGCGGCCGGGGTCGCAGGCGTGGCGGGGGTGGCGCCCTGGGCGAAGGAAGCGGTAGCGAAGCCGGCGGCAATGACGAGGGCGATAAGCTTGTTCTGCATTCTGAATCTCCTTGAGCAATTGTCTGGTTGCGTTTTCGGGCGCCGCACTGTGCAGCACCTTGAGGCGAATAACGCAGCCGGTTACCCAGGGGATGTCAGTAGCAATGTAAGGCAATGTATCGATCCGTGACGGGAGTGTTTCCAGTCTTGCTCAGGTCCCGACGGGAGCTGGATGTCAGAAATTGACCCCAATCATCACTTGGTGGAAGTCGACCCCGTCATTGGGCTCCTTGATGCCGGCATTGGAATAGTGGGAATAGCGCCAGCCGGCGAACCACCCCTTGCCGAACTCCACGCCCAAACCGACGTGCTCGGAAAACTGGAAGTGGGTGGAGAACTCATGGCTGCCCAGCCGATCCCGGGTGAGGTAGGAAGCCCCGAGGCCCAGTTCAGCGTAGGGTTTCAGCTCCCCGCTGCCCCGGGCGAGCCTGACCATGGCCTTGGCCCCAGCCTCGTTCAAGCTGTCCGGGCCGGGCTGGGAGCCGCTGTAACGGAAGTGGGTCAGTTCCAGTTCCGGCATGAGGGTGGCCTTCCAGTTACCCAAGTCCTTGGACCACGGGGAATCCAGGTGCAGGGCGACGCCGGCTCCTTCGTACTTGCTGCCCGCCTGGCCGTAACGCAGCAAGAACTCCTTCTCCCCCCGGGCCGGGAGGGAGGACAGCACCAGAAGTGCCAGTGCAGAAAGCCGCAGGCCATGGGCCACTGCGGAGGATAGAGGATGCCAGGGCGTTCGCACAGGGAAATGCTCCTGAGGGTGATGTTCTTGTATGAGGTCCGACCCGTTGGCTGAGACAGCATCCCGAAACCCTCATCCGGGCAGTGAAACCCGCCTTTCAACCCTCTTCCACGCTGTATTTTCCACAGGGCATCGGTACCCCATTGAGGAGCGGAAATTTCCCGCCCCGACCGTGCTAAGCTAATAGCAAGCATCCGGCATGGGCGCAGGCGAGGAGCTACCGCAGGGCTGCCCTTGGCATTGTTGATCCACGTCGGTGCTTGCCATGGCGTTGCATCCCTCTGTGACCGCGAGGAAGAAGATCATGACCAGTGACATCGAATACAGCGGCAGCATCGTCATCGTCGATGACAATCCCAACAACCTGCAGGTCCTGAGCAGCATCCTCCAGCAAGCCGGCTACAAGGTACGCCCTGCCCTGGGTGGCGAAATCGCGCTGCATGCCATCAATGCCAGCCCGCCCGACCTGGTGCTTCTGGATATCCGCATGCCGGAGATGGACGGCTACGAAACCTGCCGACGCCTGAAGGCCAACGAGCGCCTGAAGGACATCCCGGTCATCTTCATCAGCGCCCTCAGCGATACGGAAGACAAGCTGGCCGCTTTCGCAGCCGGTGGTGTGGACTACGTTTCCAAGCCGTTCCAGACCGAGGAGGTGCTGGCCCGGGTGCGGGCCCATGTGCAGCTCCGGCGTATGCAGCTGCGTCTGGAAAGCCTGGTGGAGGCCCGCACCGCCGAACTCCGGGAGACTTGCGAATCCTTGGCCCAGAGCCGGGCGAATTACCGGCACATGCTGGAGCAGACGGTCCAGGCCATCGCACTCACCATTGAGAAGCGCGACCCCTACACTGCCGGCCACGAGGCCCGGGTCGCCCAATTGGCCACGGCCATCGGCCGCCATATCAACCTGCCGCCCGATCGCCTGGAAGGCTTGCGCCTGGGGGCCATGATCCACGACATCGGCAAAATCTGGCTGCCGGCAGAAATCCTGAGCCGACCGGGCAAGCTGACCGAAACCGAATTCGCCCTGGTCAAGACCCACTCCCGGGTGGGCTGGGATATCGTCCGGGACATCGACTTCCCGTGGCCGGTGGCCGACATGGTCCATCAGCACCACGAACGCCCCGACGGGAGTGGCTATCCCCTCGGGCTGGAGGACGGCCAGATCATCCTGGAGTCCCGCATCCTGGCTGTCGCCGACGTGGTGGAAGCCATGGCGTCCCACCGCCCCTATCGCCCCGCCTTGGGCATCGACCGCG
>DASRUX010000108.1:0-6061 GCA_035655235.1 Rhodocyclaceae bacterium
AAGCCGCGGCCTGCATTTCTCCCGGGATTACCCGGGCATGGCCGCCAAGCCCCGTAACACAGTGCTCAGGCGGCGTCCTTCCCGGCGCTGAAATCCGCCCGCCAGCGGAGCCAAACCCGCAGGCGGCGGAATTCCTCGGTGGTGGCGCTGTCGGGCAGCATAACCACCGTGACCGGCCTCATGTCCACCGAAAGACGGATTACCGAAAGCCAGGGATGAACCGTGTTCCCCGGCTGGAGTTCGGCGGACCGGAACTCGCTGTCACCTTCCAGGCGGCACTCAACCCGGCCGTTTCCGAGCAGGCGCAAAGCCGTCACCGCGGGGCGCCCTGATCGCCTCGCCAAGAGGGCGGAAACAACAACTGCCACCGCCAGTACCGCTCTGACCCAGACCGCCCATGGGGTCAAAACGACCGCAATCGCCGCACCCCCGTGAATCAGCGCGCCAATCAGCCCACCCAAAAAAGAACGGTGCAGCCCGATGGTTATCGGAAACTGCACCGTCGCTTATCCGGAAAGGAAGCCTTAGACGCGCTTGAAGGCCACCGTACCGTTGGTTCCGCCAAAGCCGAAGGAATTGGACAGAGCGGCGTCGATCTTCATCTTCCGGGCCTGGTTGGCGCAGTAATCGAGATCGCAGCGCTCATCCTGGTTGAAGATGTTGATGGTTGGCGGCGAAATCTGGTGATGGATCGCCAGGGTGGTGAACACTGCTTCGATACCGCCGGCAGCACCCAGCAGGTGACCGGTCATGGACTTGGTGGAATTCACCACCAAGTTCTTGGCCGCATCGCCAAAGGCGCGCTTGACCGCCATGGTTTCGGCCAAGTCACCCAACGGCGTGGAAGTGCCATGGGCATTGACGTACTGAACGTCGGAGGGAGACAGGCCGGCATTCTTCAGGGCCGCCAGCATACAGCGGCGGGCGCCATCGCCGTCCTCAGCGGGCTGGGTCATGTGGAAGGCGTCAGCGCTCATGCCGTAACCAGCGACCTCGGCGTAAATCCTGGCGCCGCGGGCCTTGGCGTGCTCGTACTCCTCCAGCACCATGACACCGGCGCCTTCGCCCAGGACGAAACCGTCCCGGTCCTTGTCCCACGGGCGGCTGGCCGTCTGGGGATCGTCGTTGCGGGTGGACAGGGCACGAGCCGCGCAGAAGCCGCCCAGCCCCAGGGGGGACACGGTGGATTCAGCGCCGCCGGCGACCATCACGTCGGCATCACCGTACTCGATGATGCGTGCCGCCTCGCCCACGGAATGAGTACCGGTGGAGCAGGCAGTCACCAGGGCGATATTCGGCCCCTTGAAACCGTACATGATCGACAGGTTGCCGGAGATCATATTGATGATGGAGCCGGGCACGAAGAAGGGCGAAATCTTGCGCACCCCGCCGGCCGTGTACTCTTCCTTGGTGGCTTCGATGAGGGGAAGGCCGCCGATGCCGGAACCAATGGCGACGCCGATCCGCTCCGCATCGGCCGGATTGTTGTCCAGACCTGCGTCACGGACTGCCTGGATGCCCGCAGCCATGCCGTAATGGATGAAGGCATCCATGCGGCGGGCTTCCTTGGGGGACAGGTAGGTCCCGATATCGAAATTCTTCACCTCGCCGCCGAACTGGACCGGGAAGGAAGAAGCGTCGAATTTGGTGATGGTGGCGATGCCGGAGCGGCCTGCAAGCAGATTCTGCCAAGCCTCTTCGACGGTGTTGCCGACCGGGGAAACGATGCCCAGGCCAGTAATAACGACTCTACGACGTGCCAAGATGCACTCCGAAAGCAAATACGGCAAGGCCGACCAAGGGGCCGGCCTTGTCGTTGTAAAACCAGAAATGGATTACTTCTTGTTGGCGAGGATGTAATCGACCGCCTGCTGGACCGTGGTGATCTTCTCGGCCTCTTCGTCAGGGATCTCGCACTCGAACTCTTCTTCGAGGGCCATCACCAGCTCGACGGTGTCCAGCGAATCCGCGCCCAGATCGTCCACAAAGGAGGACTCGTTCTTGATGTCCGCTTCGTTCACGCCGAGCTGTTCGGCGACGATCTTCTTGACGCGTTCTACGATGTTATCCATTGAAAAAGCTCCTTCTCCCTCTACGGGTATGAAAAACGTTGCAAGTTTACCAAAAGCCGGCGTTGCCGGAAATCAATCCATGAACATACCGCCATTCACATGAATGGTGGTACCGGAAATATAGGAGGCGTTCGGGGACGCCAGGAAGGCTACAGCCGCCGCCACATCCTCCGGAGCCCCTGCCCGCCCCAGGGGAATGGTGGCGAGCATGGCTTCCTTCTGCTTGTCGTCCAGGCCGTGGGTCATGTCGGTGCCGATGAAGCCGGGGGCCACACAATTCACCGTGATGTTGCGGCTGCCCAGTTCCCGAGCCAGGGAACGAGTCATGCCAGCGACGCCGGCCTTGGCGGCACAATAGTTGGCCTGGCCGGGATTGCCGGCGTGCCCCACCACCGAAGTGATGTTGATGATCCGACCCTGGCGAGCCTTCATCATGCCCCGCATGACGGCCTTGGACAGACGGAACACCGCCTTGAGGTTGGTGTCGATGACGGCATCCCACTCATCGTCTTTCATCCGCATGGCGAGGTTGTCCCGGGTGATGCCGGCATTGTTCACCAGAATGCCCACGGAGCCGAATTCCTTTTCCACGGTGCCGATGACGGCATCCACCTGCGCCTGGTCCCGAACTTCCAGCACGAGGCCTTTACCCTTGACGCCGGTTTCAGCCAGATAGGCGCCGATCTTGCCGGCACCTTCTTCGCTGGTGGCGGTGCCAACCACGGTGGCGCCAAGGCGTCCCAGTTCGAGGGCGATAGCGCGGCCGATGCCGCGGGTGGCGCCGGTGACGAGGGCGATTTGTCCTTGCAGCATGGTCATCACTCCAGGTTCAGGTTGGCTTCGATGGCAGCCAGGTCGGCCAGGGCCACCCCGTTCACACCATCGGCACAACGCTTGGTGAGGCCGGCCAGCACCTTGCCGGGGCCGCACTCGGCGACCATGGTAACGCCCAGGGAAGCCATCTTCTGGATGGTCTCGACCCAGCGGACCGGATTGTAGGCCTGGCGCACCAGAGCATCCTTGATACGGGCCGGATCGTTTTCCACCGCCACATCCACGTTATTGACCACGGGAATCAGGGGGGCATTGAAATTGAGTTCAGACAACCGGGCGGCCAGCTTGTCCGCTGCCGGGCGAATCAGGGACGAGTGGAACGGAGCCGACACCGGCAGCGCCACGGCGCGCTTGGCGCCCCGGGCCTTGCAGGCGTCCATGGCACGCTCGACGGCGGCCTTGTTGCCGGCGATGACCGTCTGTCCGGCCGCATTGAAATTGACGGGCTCGACCACTTCATCCTGGGCGGCTTCGGCACAGGCGGCGCGGATGCCGTCATCGTCCAAGCCCAAAATGGCAGCCATGGCGCCGGTACCGAGGGGCACAGCCTCCTGCATCGCAGCAGCCCGCAGGCGAACCAGCGGCACGGCATCCTTGAACTCGATCACCCCGGCGGCCACCAGGGCGGAATACTCGCCCAAGCTATGACCGGCGACGACGGCAGGCTTCTTACCGCCCTTTTCCAGCCACAGACGCCAAGCAGCGATGCCGGCGGTCAACATGACCGGCTGGGTATTCACGGTTTGGGACAGCAGCTCGGCCGGGCCTTCCGCGACCATCTGCCACAGGTCGTCGCCCAGGGCGGCGGAAGCTTCGTCAAAAGTGGCGCGAACCACGGCGGAATCACCGTAGGAGGCCATCATGCCAACGCTCTGGGAGCCTTGGCCGGGGAATACGAATGCAAAAGCCATGTCTGTATCTCTCTTATTGTCAGAATTCGAGCAGGATCGCGCCCCAGGTGAAGCCGCCCCCAACGCCCTCGAGAATCACCCTCTGGCCCCGCTGGATACGGCCGTCACGGACGGCCTCGTCCAGGGCCAGCGGCACGGACGCAGCAGAGGTGTTGCCGTGGCGATCCACGGTAACGATGACCCGATCCCGATCCAGCCCCAGCTTCTTGCCGGTGGCCTCGATGATCCGGATATTGGCCTGGTGGGGAATCAGCCAATCCACCTCACCGGAAGCGATATTGGCAGCCGCACAGACCTCTTCGGCAACATCGGCCAGGACCCGGACGGCAAACTTGAACACCGCCTGACCGTCCATGCGCAGGAAGGGGTCGCCGATCACCTGGCCGCCGCAAACTTGGCCAGGGACGTTGAGGATATGGTTTTGGCTGCCGTCGGCATGGAGAGCCGTCGCCAGGATGCCGGGCTTCTCGGAAGCCTCCAGCACCACGGCGCCGGCACCATCCCCAAACAGGACGCAAGTCGCGCGGTCCTTCCAGTCGAGAATGCGGGAAAACACCTCGGCACCGATCACCAGCGCCTTTTTGTGGGAGCCGGAACGGATAAACTTCTCCGCTATCGACAGGGCATAGGTGAATCCGGCGCAAACGGCCTGCACATCAAAGGCAGTCGCCCCCTTGTTTCCCAATTTGCCCTGCACCAGACAGGCGGTGCTCGGAAAAATAAAATCCGGGGTCGAAGTGGCAACGATGATGAGATCAAGGGCTTCCGGCTGGACATCGGCCATTTGAAGAGCCCGACTGGCGGCTTCCACGGCCAGTTGGCTGGAAGTCACCTCCGGCGCAGCCAGATAGCGGCTGCGGATACCGGTACGGCTGACGATCCACTCGTCGCTGGTATCGATACCCCGAGCTGCGAGCTCATCATTGGTTACCGGCTTTCCAGGCAGACAGCTACCGACGCCGACGACGCGTGCATACATTCAGTTGTTCTCCTCGGCCCTAGCGGCCACTTCCGTTGCGGTCTGACCGATACGTCCGGCGATGCGCTCCAGTACCCGGTTCTCGGCGGCATCGAAGGCCCGGCCGATGGCATTGCCGAAGGCGAAACTGTCGGCAGAACCATGGCTCTTCACCGAGATGCCCTTGAGGCCGAGCAGGATGGCGCCGTTGTAACACCTGTGGTCGACACGCTTCTTGAAATTATTGAGCACCGGCAGCGCCACCAGGGCGGCTAGCTTAGTGAACAAATTCCGCTTGAATTCCTGCTTCAGGAAAGAGGCGAGCATCTGGGCGAGGCCTTCGGAAGTCTTCAAGGCCACGTTGCCGACGAAACCGTCGCATACCACCACGTCGGCATCGCCCTTGTAGATGCCGTCGCCCTCGACGTTACCGATGAAATTGATGCCGGAGTCCCGCAGCAGGTCAGCGGCCGCCTTGACCACCTCGTTGCCCTTGATCTCTTCTTCGCCGATGTTCAACAAGCCGACCGTTGGCCGGTCCTTGTGATCCATGGCGGAAGCGAGCATCGCCCCCATGATGCCGAACTGCAGCAGATGTTCCGGCGTGCAATCCACGTTAGCCCCCAGGTCCATCATATAGGTATGGCCATGGATGGTCGGTAGCGGATTACAGAGAGCTGGCCGCTCGATACCGGGCAGCATCTTGAGGACAAAGCGGGAAATGGCCATGAGGGCGCCGGTGTTGCCGGCGGAGACGCTGGCATCCACCTCGCCCTTCTTGACCAGATTCAGAGCCACCCGCATCGAAGAATCCTTCTTGTTCTTCAATGCCGACGCCGGCGACTCATCCATCGCCACCACTTCGGAGGCGTGAACGATGCGCAAACGCCCGCCTTCGCTTACCCCACCGAGATGGGGGCGAATAGCTTCCTCGCGACCGACCAGAACAAGGGCCGCACGGGGGTTGTTGTTAAGAAAACGAAGCGCCGCGGGCACCGTAACGGACGGGCCGTGGTCTCCCCCCATGCAGTCGATGGCGATGCGGGTTGTCATGGCAAAAGAAAAGGCAGGCAGTCCTTCAGGAACTGCCTGCCTTGCTTTGAACGATTACTCGCCCTTGCCCTTGACGACTTTCTTGCCGCGGTAGAAACCGGTCGGGGAAATGTGGTGACGCAGATGCACCTCGCCGGTGGTCGGCTCGACAGCCAGGGGCGGGTTGGTCAGGAAGTCGTGAGCGCGATGCATGCCACGCTTGGACGGGGACTTTTTGTTCTGTTGAACGGCCA
>DASRUX010000109.1:0-9909 GCA_035655235.1 Rhodocyclaceae bacterium
AAATCCAGGACCAGGTGATGGTGATCACCGGCGCCACCAGCGGCATCGGCCTGACCACCGCCCGCCGGGCGGCGGAACGGGGGGCGAGGGTGGTGCTGGCGGCCCGCAATGCCGAGGCCCTGGGCAAGATCACCGCGGAAATGGCCCAGGCGGGCGAGGGCGCCCTCTATTCACCGGGCGCCGATCTGAAGGAACGCCAGGGCTATGAGGGGCATGTCTGCGAATCCAGCCTCTACACCCGGCTGACTACCGCTTTCGGTCGCTAGCCCCGGCATCTAAGGGCAGGTCAGCGACGCTTGCCCACCTGGTCCCCGACGAAGCCGCCGATGGCGGCGCCGCCCACAGTGCTCAGCACGCCGCCGCCCGAGACGGCGGCACCCACCACGCCGCCTACGGCGGCGCCGGCGGCGGTGCTCTTTTCCCGGGGTGACATGCGGTCCCAGGTGGCGCAGCCGGTGGATAGGGAGGCGAGGACGACGATAAGCAGCGAAGCCGCGGTTTTGCGCATTGTTTTCTCCTTGCAGGGTTGCTGTGCAATGGCGGGAATCAGCTCCCGAACCATGGATTCATGGTAGTCACATGGTCTAATAGCCGCTGTTTCCGGTTGTAAGCGCATGTTTCGCCCGATGGGCTTCGGGCAGGGAGATAGGAATCGAATATGAAGCGCAGGCCATCGCTCAATAGCCTCATCCTCGTCGGCTGCCTGGCCGGGGTGGCGGGGGGCTTTGCCGTTGCCGGCCTGGGGGCGGGTGATTCCGTGGCCCAGGGCACCCTCTATGGCGCCAAACTGGTCGGCACCCTGTTCCTCGACCTGCTGCGCATGGTGCTGATCCCCCTGGTGTTTTCGTCCATCGTGGTGGGGGTGGCCAACCTGCGGGCCCACGAGGAGATGCACCGGGTGTGGACCCTGACCCTGGGATTCTTCTTCGTCTCCATGGCTCTGGCCATCGTCCTAGGCTTCTCCGCCGCCAACGTTTTCCGGCCCGGGGAAGGGATGCAACTGGAGATGTTCGCCGAAGCTACCCGGAACTACCAGGCCCGACAGATGCCCCTGGCCGACTACATAGCCCAGTTCCTCCATGGGCTCTTCGACAACCCCTTCAAGGCCCTGGCCCAGGGGGACATCCTGACGGTGGTGATCGTGGCGCTATTCCTGGGTGTTGCCCTGGTGGTGGGCGGGGATCGCTACAAGAACCTGCTGGCCCTGGTGAAGGAAATCCAGGAAATCTGCCTGCTGGTGGTGGGCTGGATCATGCGCCTGGCGCCCTTCGGCATCGGGGCGTTGCTGCTCCAACTGGTGGCGACCCAACGGGCCGACCTGCTCCAGAGCCTGATCCACTTCATCGCCGTCATCATCGGCACCACCCTGTTCCATGGGGCCGTGGTGCTGCCCCTGATGCTCTACGCCGTCACCCGGATGTCGCCGCTCAAATTCTGGCGGGGTGCCCGGGAATCCCTGGTCACCGCCTTTGCCACCAGTTCCAGCGCCGCCACCATGCCGGTGACCCTGCGCTGCGCGGAGCAGCATCTGCACGTCAAGAAGGACATCGCCAATTTCGTGATACCGCTGGGGACGACCGTCAACATGGACGGCACCGCCCTCTACGAAGCAGCTGCCGCCCTGTTCGTGGCCCGCTTGGCGGGGATCGAGCTGGATTTCGTCCACCAACTGGTGGTCTTCTTCGTCGCCATGCTGGGAGCCATCGGTGCGCCGGGCATTCCCAGTGTCGGCATGCTGAGCATGGTGCTGGTGCTCCAGTCCGTCGGCCTGCCCACCGAGGCCATCGCCATCCTGCTGCCCATCGACCGCATCCTGGATACGGTGCGGACGGCGGTGAATGTGGAGGGGGATATGGTGGGTAGCTTGATTGTGCAAAAACTGGTGGAGAAGCCCTAAACTGATGAACGTTGCATCCCGCCGCCAGTCAACGGTGGATGACAACCTGCTGGTCCCAACGTCCTATCCCAATCAAGGAGGCAATCACATGAAGAAACTGACCATCACCTTCCTGGCCGCTGCGTTCGCCGCCAACTTCGCCTTTGCCCAGGCACCTGCCGCGCCGGCTAAGCCTGCCGCTCCGGCCACCCCCGCGGCCCCTGCCAAGCCGGCAGCCTCCGCCGCTCCGGCCGCTTCGGCCTCCGATTGTGAAGCCAAGGCCGTGGGCAAGAATGGCAAGCCCCTGGCCGGCGCCGCCAAGGCAGCCTTCATCAAGAAGTGCGAGGGGGGCGGTCAAGGGGGGGATGCTGCGGCCGCCTGCGAGGCCAAGGCCGTCGGCAAGAACGGCAAGCCCCTGTCGGGCGCCGCCAAGGCTTCCTTCATGAAGAAGTGCGAGGCCGACGCCGCCAAGTAAACGTCGAGTGCCTGACGAGGCGGGCGGGCAATCCGTCCGCCTCAGGGAACCGCCACCAGTTGCAGCAAGGTGAGTTCCGGTTCGGTGCCGAAGCGCACCGGCGGGCCCCAGGTTCCGGTGCCCGCATTCACATAGACTTTCAGCCGCCCCTGCCGGGACAGTCCGGCCACATGGGGGGCGTGCACCCAGCGCACCACCAGGGTCCAGGGGAAGAACTGGCCGGCATGGGTATGTCCCGAGAGTTGCAGGTCGAATCCCGCCTTTTCCGCCAGGGGAGCGAGCTTCGGATTGTGGGCCAGGAGCAGGCGGAAGGCCGGGCCGAGGTCTGGAGCCGAGGCAAGGTCCGGCCGAGGTTCCTGGCTATCCCGGAAGAGCCGGGCAGCCGGGTCGGTGACGCCGCCGACGATGATCCGGGCGCCCCCATGGTCGATTTCCGCATGCTCGTTCAGCAGCACCCGCAATCCCAGGCCGCGGAACTGGGCTACCCAGGCAGCGGCGCCGGAGTAATAGTCGTGGTTGCCCAGCACCAGGAAAGCCCTTTCCTTGGGCGCCAATTCGGCCAGCGGAGAAACCTGGTGGGCAAGGCCTTCCACCGATCCATCGACGATATCCCCGGTCAGGGCGATGAGGTCCGGTGCCAGCCGGTTGGCCAAGGCCACCACCCGGCGGACGTAGTGGGTGCCGATGGTCGGGCCCACATGCAGATCGCTGATCTGGGCAATGCGCAGTCCGTCCAGTCGGGGGTCCAGCCCCTTGATGGGGATCTGCACATGGCGGACATGGGGGCCCCGGAGGGCCGCCAGGAAGCCGATGCCCAGGGCGCCGAAGGAGGTGAGGAAAACCAATTGGGCACCGCCTTCCACCAGGAGTCCATGGAGCCGGGGGGCATCCACCAGCCCCGCCGTTGCCGCCAGCAGCAGGTCCCGGACGAGGAGGACGATGATGAAGAAATTGAGCCACCCCATGCACAGATAGCCCGAGGCGTGGAGCAGTTCGTCCCAGCGGCTGTTGTCTTCCCGGCCGTGGGCCCAATAGACCGCAGGCACCATCCACACCATGGCGAAGGGGATCGCCAGCAGGCAGCGCTGGCTCCAGGTGGAGGTGACCCGCCAGGCGCCGTAGGTATAGCCGGCGGCGAGGATGGCGGTGATGGTGAGGAGGAAGGGGCTGAACAGCCGTCTCATTTTCCGTTTCCGGCTGATGGTCGGGCCTTGCAGATGACCCCCGGGAAGCCTCCAGCCATGAGAGCGGTAACCTCCACCAGCACGGGGCCCAGGGCGAGGCCGCCGGGGGAAGCCAGGTAGAGGGGCGTCCAGACGGGGCCGAATTTGTCCTTGTAGCGCCGCAGGCCCCGGCAGTTGTAGAAGCGCCGGCCGTGCCGGTAGATGAAGCCGCCGATGGGATTCCACAGGGGGCAGTCGCCCTTGCGATCCAATCCGGCCAGGGGCGCCAGGCCGAAGTTGAACCAGCGAAAGCCTTGTTCTCTTCCCCATAGCAGCAATTCGCAGAAGAGAAAATCCATCACGCCATGGGGAGCGTCCGGCCGGTGACGCATCAGGTCGATGGACAGTTCCTCCTTGCCCGCTCCCTGCCAGAGATTGGCGAAGGCGATGATTTCTTCCCCCCGGAACACCACGGCCACCGGGAAATGGGCCAGGTAATCCCCATCGAAGGAGGCGCCGGAAAAGCTCTTTTCGCAGGTGGCTTTCCGGGCCAGCCAGGCGTCGGAAACCTGCTCCAGGGCAGGCAGTGCGGTGGGTACCGCCTCCCGGGGTAGGATTTCGAAGCGGCAGCCCAGCCGGGCGGTCCGGGCATGGGCGCGTCGCAATTCCTTGAGTCCGGGATGGTCGGGGCAAAAGCTGGGCAGATGGACGCGAGCCTCCTCCCCCACCTGGGTGAGGGTGAGGCCCAGCCGGGCGTACAGTTCCCGGTGCTCTGCCCGGACCTCGAAGAAGGCGCACCAGCCGCCGTTGTCCCGGGCCAGGTCGCGGAAGCGCCGCGCCACTTCCCGGATGCCCGGTTCGGCGCCGATGGGGTCACCCATGGCGACCCAAGTCTTCCCGATCCGGCCGTACATCAGGAAGGCGTCCCTCCGTTCGCTGAACAGCAGGGCCTTGTCCCCCCGGTAAACCAGGTTGCCATAGGTATCCGCCGCGCCCTCCACCAGGGGGCGGGCCCGTTCGATGTCTTTCCGGGGGGCAGGGACGTGAGACGGGCAGGGACGCCGGATCAGCCGGGCAAGGACGAAGAGGCCAGTCATGGCGATGGCGCCCAGGGTGGCGAGGCAGCGGCCGAACTCCTCCAGGAAGCCGTGGGGGCCGGGCAGCTTTTCCGGCAACCGGCGCAGGGCCAAAAAGGCCAGTGAGGCGAACAGGGGCAGGACGAAATAGATACCCCGGAAGGCGAGGAGGGAGGCCAGCAGATCCCCATCCTCGAACCATGGGGCGAGCAGCAGCACCATCACCGTCTCGAAAACGCCTAGTCCGCCAGGCACCTGGCTGACGGTGCCGCCCATGAGCCCCACCAGGAAGAGCGGCAGGAAGCGGAAATAGGTCAGGTCGCCACCCCGGGGCAGCAGGACATAGAGCACGCCGGCCATCAGGCAGAGGTCGATGGACGCCACCAGGACCTGGCCCAGGGTCAGCCGCGGGGGAGGCAGCTTGAGCCGCCAGTGGCCAAGCCGCAAGGGCCGGCGGGTGCCGGTGACGAGCAAGTAGCCGGCGAAGATCACGAAAAAGGCCAGCCCCAGGGGGCGGGGCGAATGTCCCCAGAGGGCGATTCCTGCCGGCAGATGGACGGGGATGAAGGAAAAGAGGAGGGCGCCGAGGAAAAGATAGCCCAGCCAGAAACCGCCGCTGCAGAACACGGCCACCCGGGCGATCTGGGTGGTGGATAGGCCGAGGGAGCCGTATAGCCAGAAGCGCAGGGCGGCCCCCGTCACGGCGGTGTTGCCCAGGTTGTAGCTCAAGGCGTTGGAGATCAGGGAAGTGGCCACCATGCCGCGCAGGGCGATGTGCCAGCGGATGAAGCGGAAGGCCAGCAGGTCGTAGCCCACCAGGGCCAGATAGCCGACGACGGTCAGCGCCAGGGCAGAAACCACCCGGAGGACGGGCAGCTCCGCCAGGGCGGCGACGATCTCCTCGTAGCTGTAGGCCCCCAGGGACGAGCGTTGCAGGCTCCAAAGGGCCAGGCCGAAAAAGAAGATGCCGGCCAGCGGGCTGGCCAAGCGCAGCAGGCGGGCAATACCCCCCAGCGGCAGGCGCAAGCCGGGTGGCGCCGGCAGCGGATGGGCGACCGAGGAGTCCGTGGGGCGGGAGTGGCGTCTTGAAGGCATCTTCCGGACCGGTCCGGCCGCAATGAAGCGGCAAATACAAATTGGACTTGGCCCCTTTCGGGAAGATTCACCTGGCTCGCCGGCGGCTCAGCCGCGGTGCTTCATGCGCCACGCCGCCACCAGGGCCAGGGCGAAGGCGGCGGCCAGCATCAGGAAGCTCTCGGCAAAGGCCGTGAAGATGCCCGGCGCCGTCGCCCCATGGACGGACTCCCGCCATTCCAGGAAGACGGCGGAAATGGCCACCCCGAGGACGCCGCCCAGTTGCCGGACATAGCTGGTGACCATGGAGGCCTGCCCCAGTTGCTCCATCGCCATGCCCCGCAGGGCGGCGAGGCTCAGGGCAGGCAGGATGAGGGCGAGGCCGATGCGGCCGATGACCGTGTTGGCAATGATCTCGGCGTAGGTGATGTGGCTGCTGAAGAAGGCGAAGAGCAGGAAGGAGATGCCGAACAGGGCAAGCCCCGCCAGGGTGACGCCCCGGGGCGAATGGCGGTCCGTGAGTCGCCCGGCGATGGGAATGGAGACGGCCAGGGCGATGCCGGAAGGGAGCAGGGCGAGCCCCGCCGAGGTGGCGGAAAAACCTAGGGCGCTCTGGAGGAAGACGGGAATGATGTAGGTGGAAGCGTAGAGCCCGAATCCGTAGGCCAGGAAAACCAGGGTGCCCATGGCGAAGGCACGGTCCCGAAAGAGGCCGAGGCTGACGATGGGCGCCGCCGCCCGGCGGCCGTGCCAGACGAAGACGGCGATGGACAGGAGGGCGAGCCCCCAGTGGGCCAGGGTCCAGGGAGCGAAGGGGCCGGCATGCTGGAGGCTGGAAACCCCTTCGATCATGGATAGCGTTCCCAAGGCCAGCACCCCCACTCCGAACCAGTCGAAATGGCGGATCTTGATTTCCCGGGGCGCCGGCAGCAGGTAGAGCCCGACCCCGATGGCCAGCAGGCAGAAGGGCAGGTTGATGAGGAAGATGGACTGCCAGCCGAAATGGTCCAGCAGCAATCCCCCCAGGGTGGGCGCCACGGCCGGTGCCAGGACGATGCCGAAGCCCAGGACGCCGGAAGCCCGCCCCTGGCTCTCCACCGGAAAGAGGCGCATGACCGCCAGGGTGCCCAGGGGCTGCAGGATGCCCGCCGCCGCCCCCTGGACGATGCGGATCGCCACCACCATGGCGAACTGGCTCGCCTGGCTGCCGGCGATGCTGGTGGCGGTGAGCACCAGGACCGCCCCCAGGAAGCAGCGCCGGAAGCCGAAGCGGTCCAGGAGCCAGGGGGTCGGCAGCATGGCCACCGTCATGGCCCCCATGTAGCCGGTGATGGCCCACTGGACCCGTTCCTGGCCCAGGCCGAAATGTCGGGTGAGGGCGGGGATGGCGACGTTGAAGCTGGTGGTGGACAGGACTGCGGCCACGACCCCGAGCCCGACGGAGAGCAGGGCCAGCCATTTGTAGCGGGCCCCGAAGCGGGCAACCATCTCGTCGAAGCTGCGGGCGCGGCCGAAAGCGGGCATGCCGGTCGGGGCGGGACGGCTTCAGGAAGCCGGCTGGCGCCGTCCGGCGGAGGCGGTCTGCTGGGGGACGTTGGTCTGGATCCAGGCCATCATGTCCTGCCAGATGCGGTTTACCTCGGCGTCGGAGGGCATGGTCCGGGCGTTGGGCAATTCGATGGTGATGACCGGGATGTTCTTGTGCACGCCGCTGTAGTTGCCCAAGGAGCCCGGATAGACCCCCACCGGCTTGAAGAACAGCTGGCCGAAACGGCGGGGCGGCTGGGCCGGGCCGTCCAGGTCGAGGACGCCGAAGGGGGCGTGGACCGAAATGATGAGCTGGGGCTGGAAGCGCTCGATCTGCTCGCTCACCCAGCGGCTCTCCGGTTCCGACAGAGGGGAGCGCCCCGGAAAGCGGCGGGGGTCGCTGCGGGTGATCTTGGCCCAGTAGCGGGGGGCGTCCTGCTGCCAGCCCGGGGTGGGGAAATTGCGGTTCAGGTCCACCCCGTTGGCATTCACCCGCTGGGGCCTGGCCGCCAGGAGTCCGTCGGGATTGACGAGGGGCGCCACCTTCCAGTGGAAGCCGGCCGCCTCCGGCCTATCCAGCCGCTGCATCCACTTGAAGACGATGGCCGAAGCGGTCGGCTCGTCCCCATGGATGCCGCCGATGAGCAGGATGCGCAGCGGCATCGCCGCCTTGCCCTTCGGGGAAACCTCCTTGGCCAGGATGGGGATGCCGCGCCGGGATTGGGCGCCGGTGGGCGTCAGGGCGCTCTTCTGGCATTCGGACTTGGAAATACCGGGCAGGCGCGGGGAAATGCGCTGGCACCACTCGGCCGGCGCCGGCATGGCGGTGGCGACCGTGGGCGCGAGGCCGGCAAGGATCAGCCCGAACAGTGAGAATGCCCGGGTGGGAAGCATTTGGAGCAGGGAGCGGATGATGCGGTGTCTTTCCATGGAACCCCGCTAGTTTATTGGGATTTTGCCGGGAGCGGGAGCTCCCGATGGCCTCAATGACACCGAGTGGGGAAGGGACGGAATAGTTTCCGCCCCATCGTCATCCGGAAAAGCATCGCGGCGCTGCCGCTAGCGGGCCTTCTTGAGGCCCATGCCGCTTTCGATATGGGAGAAGAGCTGCTCGTAGATGTGGAGCAGGGCTTCCCGCTCGGCGCTGCCCCGTACCCAGCTCTTGGAGCTGGCCAGGGTCAGGGCGTTCTGCTCCATCTCCGACAGGTCGGAAATGTCCACATGCTCGCCATTCACCGTGGCGTTGACGTCGGCCCGGGCCTTCTGGGCCAGGGAAACCAGGTGCATGGCCTCGTCCATGGTCTGGGCGCCCTGGCCGATGACCCCGGCCAGTTCCTCCACCACGGCCGCCGAGGTGGCGGAAGCGGCCAGTTCCTGGCTGAAGCTGTCGGCGGTTTCCCGGGCGCCGGATACGGCGCCGCCCAGCTCGCCCATCTGGGAGGAAACGTCCTCCATGGCAGTCGATACGTCGGAAATGGCTTGGGCGATTTCCACCGCCGCCCGCTGGGACTGGTCGGCGAGCTTTCTTACCTCGTCGGCGACGACGGCGAAGCCCCGGCCGGATTCCCCGGCCCGGGCCGCCTCGATGGCGGCGTTGAGTGCCAGGAGGTTGGTCTGCTTGGCGATCTGGTCGATGTGGCCGGTGAGGCTGCGGATGGCTTCGGTGCGGTGCTGGAGTTGGGCTAGGGAATCGGCGCTGCGCTGGGCCGATTCGTGGGCCCGGCCGAGGGCGGACGACATGGATTCGGCGGCGCCGGACATGGCGGAGGAGGAGTCCGAGAAGGCATGGGCCCGGGTTTCGGCCTGGGAGGAGTTGGTGCTCACCTCCTCCAGGGCCCGGCCGACCCGATCGATGGCCATGGACAGGCCCCGCTCGGATCGCAGGAATATCTTGGACAGCAGCCCTTCCCGGGCAATGGATTCCTGGGCTTGCTCCAGCTTGTCCAGCATGGACTGCATGCGCTCCAGCACGTCCTTGAAGGAGCCGTGCAGGCCGGAAGACTGCAGCCGCCGCCAGTATTGGCCGCTGGTGGAGGCCTCCATGGCATTGAGCATCTCCCGGAAGGCGGTTTCCGTCTGGTCCAGGGAGGTGTTGATATTGATCCGGATGTTGTCCAGGTGGGGATCGTCGTAGGCCCGGGGCAGGCGGGAGATCAGCTCGCCGTCCCGGACCTTCTGGAGTACCTCGTTGATTTCGTCCAGCTCCCGGCTGTCGGAACTCGGCCAGGCTACCAGGCCGGCTGCCAGGACGAGGGGGGCGAGGGCGTACCAGGGCCCCAGGAAGGCGAGTCCCGCCCCGGCCGCCAGGAGGGCGAGGATGGGCCAGCGGCGCTGCTCAAAGTGAGAAAACCAGTTGCTCATAGCTCATTCCCGTGGAGGTCAGCAGGTCCACCAGTACCTTGGTGCCCGCTTCGATGGCGTCCTTGGCGCCGGCGGCCTTTTCAGCGGCCAGCATCTGCCGGTACACCGGCTCGATCTTCTCGATGGCGCTGCGCTTGGGGCAGCGGCGGACCGAGTAGTAACCGACAATCTTGCCCCCCGGCCCGAAATCCGGCGTGATGTGGGTGAAGACCCAGTAGAAGCCCCCGTCCTTGGACATGTTCTTGACGTAGCCGAAGAACTCCTTGCCCGATTGGATGGTGTCCCAGGCCAGCTTGAAAGCGGCCCGGGGCATGTCCGGATGGCGGATGATGTTGTGCTGGACCCCCAGCAGCTCCT
>DASRUX010000110.1:0-3733 GCA_035655235.1 Rhodocyclaceae bacterium
TCCACGGTGAATAGGGCCTCGATGGGGCCGTGCTCGATTGCCGTGTCCTCCAGGACGGCCAGAATCAGGGCCGCACCGATGCCGTTGTCGGCCCCGAGGGTGGTGCCCTCGGCCGCCAGCCAGCCGTCCCTGAGCACGGGGCGGATGGGGTCCCGGGTGAAGTCGTGGGCGGTGTCGGCATTCTTCTGGCAGACCATGTCCAGGTGGGCCTGGAGGATGGTGCCGGGAGCCGACTCCCGGCCGGGGCTGGCGGGTTTACGGACGATCAGGTTGCCGGCTTCGTCTACCGTGCAGGCCAGGCCCCGGTCCTCCGCCCATTGCCGCAGGTGCTCCCGCAGGGCGGCTTCGCCCTTGGAGGGGCGGGGGATGCGGCAGAGGGTGGCGAAGTGGGACCAGATGGCAGCCGGTTCCAGGCTGGCAAAAATGGTGTTGGCGGGCATCTCGAACATCTCAGGCACATTAGGGGGAATTCCCAATACTAAGGGGAATGGCCCGGTTTCCGAACAGTTCCCGGCGCTGCCATGGCAATTGACTGAGCCTGTCCGGGCATTGATACTTGCGGATTGTCCAAATCCGGGCTTTTCGCACCTGCCCTCGCACCATTTTCTCCGTAGGAACCCTCGAAATGCTGCAAAAACTCTCCTCTTTCGCCGGAATTCCGGGTCCCGTCGTCATCATCGTCATGGACGGCTACGGCATTCCCAAGTCCGAAGCCGGCAGCGCCATCGCCGCTGCCCGGAAGCCCACCCTGGACCGGCTCTTCGCCAAGTACCCGAACATCGCCCTGCGGGCCCACGGTACGGCGGTCGGCATGCCCTCCGACGAGGACATGGGCAATTCGGAAGTGGGCCACAACGCCATCGGCGCCGGCCAGGTGTACAGCCAGGGCGCGGCCCTGGTGTCGGACGCCATCGCCTCCGGGGCCATCTGGCAGGGCGAAGCCTGGCAGGAGATCGTGGCGGGGGCCAAGGCTGGAGTCAACGGAAAAGCGGGCGTGGTGCATTTCATCGGCCTCTTCTCCGACGGCAATGTCCATAGCCACATCGACCACCTCAAGGCCATGGTCCTCAAGGCCAAGGAAGAGGGCGTCAAGACGGTGCGCATCCACGCCCTCCTGGACGGCCGCGACGTGCCGGAAACCAGCGCCCTGGAATACACCGAGCCCTTCGAGGCTTTTCTGAAGGAAGCCAGCACCGGTGGCTTCGACGCCCGCATTGCTTCCGGCGGCGGTCGCATGACCATCACCATGGACCGCTATGAGGCCAACTGGAAGATGGTGGAAAACGGCTGGCATACCCATGTCCTGGGCGAGGGCGACCAGTTCGCCAGCGCCACCGAGGCGGTGAAGGCTCTGCGCCAGCGCTTCCCGGGCACCATCGACCAGGACCTGCCGGCCTTCGTCATCGGCGAGAACGGCAAGCCGGTGGGCACCATCGAGGACGGCGATTCCGTGGTCTTCTTCAATTTCCGCGGCGACCGGGCCATCGAGATCAGCCGGGCCTTCGAAGAGGCTACCTTCGACAAGTTCGACCGGGTGCGCACCCCCAAGGTAACCTACGCCGGCATGCTCCAGTACGATGGCGACCTGAAGCTGCCCAAGCGCTTCCTGGTGGCCCCGCCGGCCATCAAGGACACCATGGGCGAATGGTTCTCCAAGGCTGGCATCACCCAGTTCGCCTGCTCCGAAACCCAGAAATTCGGCCACGTCACCTATTTCTGGAACGGCAACCGTTCCGGCAAGTTCGAGGGCGAGACCTATCTGGAAATCCCGAGCGACGTGGTGCCCTTCGAGCAGCGCCCCTGGATGAAGGCCGCTGAGATCGCCGACGCCATGATCGCCGCCATCCAAAGCGGCAAGTACAAAACCGTGCGCTGCAATTTCGCCAATGGCGACATGGTCGGCCACACCGGCAATTTCCGGGCCGCTACCATGTCCATCGAGGCCGTCGATCTGCAACTGGCCCGCATCCTGCCGGCCATCGACGCGGCCGGCGGCGTTGCGCTGATTACGGCCGACCACGGCAACGCCGACGAGATGTACGAGCTGGACAAGAAGACCAAAGAACCGGCCCTCAACAAGGACGGTTCCTTCAAGGCCAAGACCGCCCACACCCTGAACCCGGTGCCGCTGATCCTCTACGACAACGTCACCGGCGGCAAGCTGGGCCTCAAGTCTGACCCCAAGGCCGGCCTGTCCAATATCGCCGCCACCACGGCCAACCTCCTCGGCTTCGAAAAGCACGAGAAGTGGGACGCCAGCCTGCTGGAAGTGAAGCAGGGCTAAGCGCCCATCCGGCGCGGGCTGATCCGGCCCGCGCCGATTTTCCTTATTCCATCGTCAGTACCGCCGCCCCTTGCAGGGCGCCCGCCCGCAGCCGGGCGAGGGCCTCGTTGGCCTCCTCCAGGGGGAAGGGCGTCACCGCCGTGCGCACCGGCACTTTCGGCGCCAGTTCCAGGAATTCCAGGCCGTCTTCCCGGGTGAGATTGGCTACCGAGCGTATCATTCGTTCCCCCCAAAGATCGGCATAGGGAAAGGCCGGGATGTCGCTCATGTGGATGCCGGCGCAGACCACGCAGCCGCCTTTTTCCATGTGCTTCAGGGCCGCCGGCACCAGGGGGCCGGCCGGGGCGAAGATTAGGGCCGAATCGAGAGCTTTCGGCGGGGTCTGGTCGGCGCTGCCGACCCAAGCGGCGCCCAGTCTGCGGGCGAATTCCTGGCTTTCGGTGTCGCCGGTCCGGGTGAAGGCATAGAAGGGACGCCCCTGGTGCCTGAGCACCTGGGCGATGATGTGGGCTGCCGCCCCGAAGCCGTAGATTCCTACCTTCTTCGCATCCCCCGCCAGGCGCAATGCCCGGTAGCCGATGAGGCCGGCGCACAGCAGCGGCGCCAACTCGGCGGCCAGCCCTTCCGGTAAAGGGAAGCAGTAGCGGGCATCGGCCACGGTGTATTCGGCATAGCCGCCGTCGATCTGGTAGCCGGTGAAGCGGGCGGCGTCGCAGAGATTTTCACGGCCGCTAGTGCAGAACCGGCAATGGCCGCAAGTCCAGCCCAGCCAGGGAACGCCGATCCGCTGGCCGGGGGAAAAGCCGGCCACGCCCTCGCCGACGGCCTCCACCCGGCCGACGATCTCGTGGCCGGGAATGATGGGCAGCACTGGGTCGGGCAGCTCGCCGTCGACCAGATGAAGATCCGTGCGGCAGACGCCGCAGGCCTCGACCTTGAGGCGTATCTGCCCGGGGCCGGCTGCCGGGATGGGCCGGCGTTCCAGCCGCAAAGCCTCGCCCGGTCGGTAGAGGACCATGGCGCGCATGGTGGAGGAGGTCATCGGGCTTCTCCTGGATATCTCGGAAATGTCAGGTTAACCCGGCGGTGTGTCGCTGTGACATATGAGTGCGCAATATTTCACACCCATCTTTGGATGATCCCGGTATAGTTCGTGGAACTGCAGGACGCGTCCAACTCAATGTCCGATGCGGTTACCCGACCTAATTTGTTAATTTACCTTCAGGGAGTTTTCCATGCGTCTGATTTCCGTCCTCATCGCCGCCGCTGTCATCGCTTCTCCCGCTTTCGCCCAGCAGCGCCAGAGCTCCACCAACGCCCAGGGCGTGCAGATCCAGGGCAACACCAACATCCAGGCCGAGAACAAGAACGTGACCGCTGTCGCCGTCGGCGAAGGCAACACCGCCAAGAACACCACCGGCGCCATCAAGGGCGGCACCCAGATCCAGG
>DASRUX010000111.1:0-3196 GCA_035655235.1 Rhodocyclaceae bacterium
CCGGCGCTGGCCTCGATGAGGCGGCTGCCGTACAGGGGCAGGTCCAGGGGATTAAGGTTGTCGGCGGTGCTCACGACCGACCCCGCTTGGGCTTGGCGTCATCCCCCGCCGGTTTCAGCAGGGCGTGGAAGGGGGCGTAGAGAGCTTGGGCCCAGGAAGCGAACTGACCATCGGCGGCGAGGGCGCCGAAGCTGGGATATTGCCGGGTCAGGTAAGGGCAATAGCCGCATTCGCCCAGTGACTGGTAGTCGTTGCCCTCGTAAGCGCTGCGGGCGGACGCCGCGGCCGCGTCCTCGCCATTGGCGATCTTGCCGAGCCACTGGAAGGCAGTGCGGGGGGCCACCGGCAAAGGGGCGCACATGCCGGCCAGCCAGCCGGACATTAGGGCGCCCAGGGCCTCCCGGGCCGCCTCTTCATCCATGGGCGGGAAGGTCAGGGTTTCGTCGGCGGCGACCAGGACCGAGGTCAGGTTGAGCCCTACGGCGCAGGCGGCCAGGTGGGACACCCACTGGGTCAGGAGCCGGTGGTAGAGGATGTCGTTTTTCTTCTTCACATTGCGGGCCATGGAAACCACCAGGGCCCGTTCGCCCGCCGGGTTGCGGCGCAGCCGCCCCAGCCAGTCTTCCAGTTGCAGGCCGCCGTGGCTGAAGACCAGGGGTTCCGGTTCGGGCTGGAGGTCCGGCCATTCCGCCAGGGCGGCCTCGTGGCGGGCCACCAGGTCGGGGAGCGGGGCTGAGAGCTTCCTCAGGATCAATTCGCCGTGGCCGCCCATGGGTAGGCAGCCCTTCCGCTGGAGCATCCTGCCGGCCTCGTCCAGCTTGCCGTTGATGGCGGCCTTCATGAGGAATTCGCCCAACTGGTATTCGTCCAGGGAATTGAGGGTGAAGGGCTCGGCGTTGTCCAGGGTTTCGCCGTCCCCGTCGAAATGGACCTTGAGGCGCCGGGTGAAGAAGGCCTTGACCGGATTGCGGAGGAACTGGGCGAGGATGTCCAGGGTGAGGGTAGGAAGCGGCTCCGGGACGGGCAGGGTCGAGCCGGCGTCACTTCTCTCGCCGCCCACCTGGGCGTGGCGGCCCAACCACTCGCGGGCGTAGCTGAAGTAGCGCGGGTCGGAAGCCTCGAAATAGGCCGGGCTGAAAGGCTGGAGCGGGTGTTCCAGGGTCAGGGCGTGGGACAGCGGGCCGTCGCCGCCGGCGAGGCGCCAGCCGGCATCCAGATGATCACGCAACTGGCCCACCAGCACGGAGGGCGGGCGTTCGCTGTTGTCCCGGACGCTCCTGCCCACCCAGCTGATGTAGAGCTGTTCCCGGGCGGAAAGGAGCGCCTCCAGGAAGAGGTAGCGGTCGTCCTCCCGGCGGGAGCGGTCGCCGGGCCGGTAGTCCCGGGCCATGAGGTCGAAGTCCGCGGCCGACTGGGGACGGGGGTAATCGCCGTCGTTCATGCCCAGGAGGCAGACCACCTTGAAGGGAATGGCCCGCATGGGCATCAGGGTACAGAAATTCACCGCCCCGGCCATGAAGCGCTGGCTGAGGTTGCCCTGGTCCAGCTTGCCGAGCCAGGCTTCCCGGGCCACGTTGAGGGGCAGGGCTTCGTCGAAGCCGGCCGCCTCGCAACCGTTTTCCCATTGCTCCAGCAGGTAGTCGAGTTGGGTGAGGAGCAGAGTGTCCTCTTCCTCGCTGGGCAGGAAAAAGGCCTTGAGGAGCGCCCGCAGCCGCACGCCCCATTCGCTGGGCGGGGCGGGCTTCTGCAGGCGCTGCCAATTCTCTTCCAGCCGTTCCAGGAGCAGGGCCAGGGGGCCGAGGAGGGCGGCGTCCAGGCCGCCGATTTCGTCGTGGGGCTCGATG
This sequence comes from Rhodocyclaceae bacterium, assembly GCA_035655235.1. Lineage (GTDB taxonomy): Bacteria > Pseudomonadota > Gammaproteobacteria > Burkholderiales > Rhodocyclaceae > JAGTRP01. The sequence goes on from DASRUX010000111.1 coordinate 1,845, forward strand.
TCCTGCCAGTCACTGCCGCTGCCCACGGCGTAGCCCAGCAGCATGCGGCGCAGGCCGAAGCGCCAGGTGTTCTGCTCCAGCCCGGTGGGCAGGTCCAGAGACTCCCGCTGGACGGAATTCAGGCCCCAGCGGATGCCGGCGCCGTCGATCCAGCGGTGGAGTACCGGCACATCCTCCTCCCGGATGCCGAAGCGGGCCCGCAGGGCCGGTACGTCCAGGAGGTCCAGAATCTCGCTGGCGGCGAAGCGGCTGTCGGGTAGGGCGACGAGGTGCTCCAGGGCGATGAGGAGGGGCTCATGGCCCCGCTGGCGGCGGTCGGCCAGGGTGAAGGGGATGTGGCGCGGGTCGCTGCCGTCGAACTGGCCGAAGACCGCCTGGACATGGGGAGCGTAGATGTCGATGTCCGGCACCATGACGATCACGTCCCGGGGCTGCAGGCCGGGGTCCTGGTTGAAGCGGTGCAGGAGCTGGTCGTGGAGGATTTCCACTTCCCGCTGGGGGCTGTGGGCGACGTGGAAGCTGATGGAGTCGTCCGCGGCCGTATCCACCGGCGGATGGCTGGCCTGGGTTTCCGGCAGGGAGCGCAGTTCCAGGATGTCGTCCTGGAGCTGGCCGAGGAGAGTGGGCGCCCCGGGTGGGGAAAACAGGTCGATACGCTGGAGGGAGGGATCGAGCCCTTCCATCAGGAAGCGGTGGCGGTAGCGTTCCGGGTCGTCGAACTCGTCGAGGAGCCGGATGTAGTCCCGGCCCTGGCGACCCCAGGCGGCCAGGAGCGGATGGGCGTGGAGGTGAAGGGCGGCGTCGTCGGCGTCCAGGGGCATGCCGGCCTTGGGGGAATGGCGGCGGCGGGCGGCCTTGAGAAGGTCCTTGCCGGTGACGATGTCCCCCCAGTAATGCTGGCAGGGGTTATGGACGAACATCAGCACCTGGCAGAAGCGGGAAAGGGACGACAGGGCGTTCAGGGCCTGGGCCGGCAGGGACGAGATGCCGAAGACGATGACCCGCCGGGGCAGCCCGGCGGGACGGGACTGGAGCGCCTGGGCGGCGGCCAGGAAGCGGGCATGGACCTCCGCTCGGCTGGGAGAATCCGCCGTGGCCGGATCGGCGGCGATGTCGGCCACCAGGGCGCGCCACAACTGGGGTTGCCAGCCCTGGCCTTCGGGCAGGGGCTTGGGGTTGCCGTGGACATCCAGGAGGCGGTCCTCGCTCCGGGACCATTCCCGCAGCCAGTCGGCCCGGTAGACCTGGTACTGGTCCAGGAGATCGGCCAGGCGCTCGGAAAGCTGGTGGCGCCGGCGCAGGTCCGGGTCCTTTTCCAGATAGGCGGCCAGGGGGGCGAAATCGGGGCGTTC
>DASRUX010000112.1:0-20208 GCA_035655235.1 Rhodocyclaceae bacterium
ATCTGTCGGCCTACGGCCCCTTGACGGAAACGGTCCAGGAAGTGGCGCCCAGCCTCATGGCCTGGCTATTCGACTACGCCCGCATCGCCGTCCAGGTCTTCCTGGTCATCGGCGGTTTCCTGGCCGCCAAGGGCCTGGCGCCCCAAGGGCAGCCGGTCTTTTCCGATCCCATCGCCCTCATCCGCCGCCGCTACCTGCGCCTCGTCCTGCCTTATCTCGCCGCCATCGCCATCGCCATCCTGGGCGCCGCCCTGGCCCGCTACTGGATGATCGACGAGTCCATCCCGGACGCCCCCCACTTCGCCCAGTGGCTTGCCCACGCCACCTTGCTCCACGGCATCCTGGGCTACGACGCCCTGTCGGCGGGGGTGTGGTACGTGGCCATCGATTTCCAGCTCTTCGCCCTCATGGTCCTGGCCCTGTGGCTGGGACGGGTGAGCCGCCTGCCCCTGGCCGCCCCCCTGGCGGTGATCACCCTGGCCCTGGCCGCCCTCTTCGGCTTCAACCGTGACGCCAGCTGGGACAACTGGGCCATCTACTTCTTCGGTTCCTACGGCCTGGGCGCCGTCACCTGGTGGGCCTCCGAACGGGGCCGCCTGATCGCCTGGCTGGGGGTCATCGCCACCGTGGGGATGGCCGCCCTGGTGGTGGATTTCCGCCTGCGCATCGCCGTCGCCCTGGCGGTGGCCCTGCTCCTGGGCTTCGCCCGCCGCACCGGCTGGCTGGAGAAATGGCCGGAAAACGCCACCGTGGGTTATCTGGGGCAGATTTCCTACTCGGTCTTCCTGGTGCACTTCCCCATCTGCCTGGTGGCCAACGCCATCTTCGTCCAGTACGACTTCGAGAGCCCCACCGCGGCTTCCATCGGCATGCTGCTCGCCTGGAGCGCCAGCATCGCCGCCGGCGCCCTCTTCCACCGCTACGTGGAAAGCACCGCCCCCAGCTGGCAGCTCGGCAGCCGCCTGGCCGGGGCCGCCAAGGCCGCCGGCCGCCTCCTGGTCAGCTCGCCAGCTCGCTCCGGTTCCTGAAGAAGTCCAGGGCCTCGGGGTTCGCCAGGGCCTCGACGTTCTTCACCGGCTGGTTGTGCACCACGTTGCGCACCGCCAATTCCACGATCTTGCCGCTCTTGGTGCGGGGAATGTCCCCCACCTGGACGACCCTCGCCGGCACATGGCGGGGCGTGGTGTTGGCCCGGATCTGGCGCTTGATGCGCTCGATCAGCTCGGCGTCCAGACTCAGACCCGGCTGCAACTTCACGAACAGCACCACCCGCACGTCACCTTCCCAATCCTGGCCGATGACCAGGGACTCGACGATTTCCGGCAACTGCTCCACCTGCCGGTAGATTTCCGCCGTGCCGATGCGCACTCCGCCCGGGTTGAGAACGGCGTCCGAACGGCCGTAGATGATCATCCCGTCGTGCTCGGTGAGTTCGGAGAAGTCGCCATGGCACCAGATGTTGGGGAAGCGCTCGAAATAGGCCGCCCGGTACTTGGCGCCGTCCGGGTCGTTCCAGAAGCCCACGGGCATCACCGGGAAGGGCCGGGTGCAGACCAGCTCGCCTTTGTCGCCCCGCACCGGCCGGCCCTCGTCGTCGAACACATCCACTGCCATGCCCAGGCCACGGCACTGGATTTCGCCCCGATACACCGGCAGGACCGGGTTGCCCAGGACGAAGCAGGAAACGATGTCGGTGCCGCCGGAAATGGAGGCGAGGAGGATGTCCTGTTTGATCTCCCGGTACACGTAGTCGAAGCCCTCCGGCGACAAGGGGCTGCCGGTGGAGAAGATGGCCCGCAGGGAATCCAGTTTGTGGGTGGTGCCGGGCTTGAGGCCCATCTTGGCGGCGGCGTCGATGAACTTGGCGGAGGTGCCGAAGTGGGTCATCCCTTCCGCCTGGGCGTAGTCGAAGAGCACCGTGCCGCCGCCGGCGAATGGGCTGCCGTCGTAAAGCAGCAGGGTCGCGCCGGAGGCGAGGCCGGACATGAGCCAGTTCCACATCATCCAGCCGCAGGTGGTGAAGTAGAAAAGCCGGTCGCCGGGGCGCACGTCGCCGTGGAGCTGGTGTTCCTTGAGGTGCTGGAGCAGCACCCCGCCATGGCAATGGACGATGCACTTGGGCACCCCCGTGGTGCCGGACGAAAACATGATGAACAGCGGATGATCGAAGGGCACCCGCCGGAAGGCGATGGTGTCGGCCACCTGGCTGGAGAGGGCCTCGTTCCATTCGATGGATTTGGCGATGGCGCCGATTTCCGGGTCGGTATCCAGGTAAGGCACGACCACAACCTGGTTGAGCGACGGCAGGCGGGCCGCCACCTCGGCGTTCTTCTCCAGGCAATCCACCCGCTTGCCGTTGTACCAGTAGCCATCGACGCAGACCAGAACCTTGGGCTCGATCTGCCCGAAGCGGTCCAGCACGCCCTGCACCCCGAAATCCGGCGAAGCCGACGACCAGATGGCCCCCAGGGCCGCCGTGGCGAGCATGGCCACCAGGGTTTCCGGCAGGTTGGGCAGGAAGCCCGCCACCCGGTCGCCCTCCCCCACCCCGGCATCCCGCAGGACGCCCATGCAGCGGGAAACGTCGTTGTAGAGCTGATGCCGGGTCATGCGCCGCTTGACCTTGTCCTCGCCCCAGAACACCAGGGCGTCGGCATCGTCCCGCTCCTTCAGGAGGTTTTCGGCGTAATTCAGTTGGGCCTGGGGAAACCAGCGGGCGCCGGGCATGCGGTCGCCGTCTTCCAGCACCTCCTCCCCGGGTTCGCCCACCACGCCGCAGAATTCCCAAATCTTCGGCCAGAAGCGGGTCGGCTGATCCACCGACCAGCGCCACAGGTCGGCGTAGCTGCTGTGGCCGGTCTCGCCGATGAAAGCGGCCATGGCGGTGGCAGCGGCCCGCTCGGGGGAGGGATGCCAGAGGGGATGGGTATCGACGGCGTAGGACATGGTGTCTCCTGTTGTTATTGGACCGCGGGAAGAGCCCATCATACTCAACGGGAAGGAAGACAATTGTCTTCCAGACGACGAAGTGGCCAATCAGGCCGCAGCCGGGAAGCGGGTGGCGAGGTCGGCGGTGAGGCCGGGAAGGCTTCCGTCGGCGAGACGGAGATGGGCGTCCAGGTGGCGCTCCGAAGCCGCCAGCAGGCGGCCGTAGATATCCCGGCACAGGCTGCGGGCTTGGTGTCCCGGCCAGCGGTTGGGCAACAGCTCCTGAGGCAAATCCGGGTCCCGCAGCAGCAGGCGCCGATAGTCGTGGATGAGGAGGATGCGCAGCAGGAAGGCCTCCTCGTCCGTGACTTCAGCACCGCATTCCAACTGGTCGAGGACGGGGCGATAGGCAGCGACGAAGCCGGCGTAGGCCGCTGCCAACTCCTCCAGGTCCCAGGCCCGGCGCACCAGGTCGGCCGCATAGGCGGCACGACCGGCCACCGATTCCGCCGCCAGCATGGGCATCAGCCCTGCCAACTGGCCGGCAAAACCCTCCACCTCCAGGGCATCGAACACCGCCTTGAGATCGGCACCGGGATGGACGAAGCAATCGGAACCCAACATCCCGAAACCCTGCCAGAACAGGGCGCGGCGCAGCTTTTCCCGGTCCTTGGCGGAAGGCTCGCTGCCCACCGCCAGGATGAGGCGCCAGTGCCCGTCCCACTGGGGCGCCCGGGAAGCGTAGATGAGGCGGGAAGCTTCCTCGAAACGCTGGCGGCCGCTATCGGTCAGGAGGTAATCGGCCCGGCGGCCCAGGCTCTCCGCCCGTAGCCACTCGGCCTTGGCGAGGCGGTAGACGGAAGTCCGCACCAGGCGCTCGGAGACGCCCAAGGGTTGCAGGAGGCGGATGAGGCTGCCCAGCCAGATGCGCCCGCCCCGGGGCAGCACGGCATCGCCGAAGACGGAGATGATCAGGGACCCGGCCCGCATCCGGCTTTCCTGCCGGAAGGACTCGATGCGGCGGGCGATGGGTTGGGGCATGGGGGCGGGAGGCAGGCGTGGAGCGCCGCATCTTATCCCAACTTGGCATCCGCCATCCCATCCAGCCGGTATGATGGCGGCCGAATTTCCCGCACCCGCCTATCCCAGCAGGAATCCGATGCACCTTTTCGTCGATATCTCGTCCCACGGCTTCGGCCACCTGGCCATCACCGGCCCGGTCCTCAACGCCCTGGCCCAGCGCCTTCCCGGGCTGCGGCTGACGGTCCGTAGCGGCCTCCCCGTCGAGAAGCTGCGGCAGCGCATCCAGGCGCCCTTCCACCACATCGAGGCGGCCAGCGACTTCGGCTACCTCATGATCAACGCCCTGGCCATCGACCGCGCTGCCTCCGCCGAGGCGTACCAGGTGGCCCACACCGACTGGGAAGCGCGGGTGGATCAAGAAGCGGCCTTCCTGTCGGCCCTGGCGCCTGATTACGTCCTCACCAACGTCAGCTACCTGCCCTTGGCGGGCGCCGAACGGGCTCGCATTCCAGCCGCCAGCCTCTGCTCCCTCAACTGGGCCGAACTCTTCGCCCATTTCTACGGCCATGAACCCTGGGCCCCGCCCATCCACGCCCAGATGCTGGCCGCCTACCGCTCGGCCAGGGCCTTCCTGCGCACCACGCCGGGGATGCCCATGGCCGACCTGGACAATGTGCACCCGGTCGGCCCCATCGCCAAGCTGGGGCAGAGGCGGGACCTGGGATTGGGAGATGGGGTGCGCAACATCCTGGTGGCGATGGGGGGCATCGACCACCGCCTGCCAGTGGAGCGCTGGCCAAGCCTTCCCGACCTGCGCTGGCTGGTGCCGGAATCGTGGCGGGCGGAACAACCGAATGCGGTCGCCCTGGAATCCTTCGGCCTCTCCTTCACCGACCTCCTATGCTCAGTGGATGCCGTACTCACCAAGCCAGGCTATGGAACCTTCACCGAGGCGACCTGCAACGGCACGCCCGTGCTCTACCAACGCCGGCTGGATTGGCCCGAGCAGGACTGCCTCATCGAGTGGCTGGAAACGGAAGGAAACTGCCTGGAAGTGCCGGAAGACGCCATTGCCAAAGGGCTTCTAACCGATGCCCTGGCAGAACTGGTAGCCCAGCCCCGCAAGGCCCTCCCCAAGCCCGAAGGGGCTCAGGAAGCGGCGGAATTCCTGGCCCGGGAAATTACAGCGGCTTGCAGCCGAAACGCTTGAGCAACTGGGCAGTCTCGCACACCGGCAGGCCCATCACCCCGGTGTAGCTGCCAGCCAGGTGCTCGACGAAGATGCCGGCCCGGCCCTGGATACCGTAGGCGCCGGCCTTGTCCATGGGCTCGCCGCTCATGACGTAGTGGCGGATTTCCTCGTCGTCCAACTCCCGGAAGCGGACTTCGCTGGCGCTCAGCACGTATTCCGTCCGATCCTGGAAATGCATGGCGACGCCGGTCAGCACTCGGTGGCTACGGCCGGAGAGGCTGCGCAGGATGGCCGCCGCGTCGGCCTCGTCCACCGGCTTGCCGATGATGCGACCGTCCATTTCCAGGGTGGTGTCGGCGGACAGCACCGGCTGGGGGACGAGGCGGCGCATGGCCACCAGCTTCCAGCCGTGCTCGGCCTTGGCCCGGGCGACCCGTTCGACGTAAACCAGGGCATCCTCATCCGGGAGCGGCGTCTCGTCCACCTCGGCGTCGGAGCGCTGACCGGTGCGGAAAAGCAGGGTATCGAAGGCAATGCCGATCTGGTGCAGCAATTCCCGCCGGCGGGGGCTTCTGGAAGCCAAATAAATGCGCATCATCCTTCCCGGTGGTAAGGGTGGTTCTTGAGGACGCTCATGGCCCGGTAAAGCTGCTCGCACAGGATGAGGCGGGCGAGGCCGTGGGGGAGCGTCAGGCTGGACAGGCGGATGGTGTCGTCGGCCTGGGCCTTCAGCTCCTCGTCCAGCCCGTCGGCGCCGCCGATGAGCAGCGCCGTGTCGCGCCCGTCCTGCATCCAGGCTTCCAGGCGGCGGGCGAGCTTCATGGTGGTGAGGTCGTCGCCCCGCTCATCCAGGACGACGATACGGCTGCCGGCCGGCAGTGCGTCGCGGATGCGGGACTTCTCGGCCGCCAGCAGTTGCTCGCGGGTCTTGGATCCCCGGGGTTCCGGCTTGATCTCGACCACGGAAGTCGCCAGCTCCCGGGGCATGCGCTTGACGTATTCGGCACAGCCATCGTCCACCCAGTCCGGCTGGCGGTGGCCGACGGCCAGGACCGTGAGTCTCATGCCGCCGCGGCTTCGGCCTCACCGGCGGGCCGATGCCGGGACGGGGAGGCTTCCCACAATTCTTCCAGGTTGTAGTAGTTGCGCACCGTCGGCTGCATGACATGCACGACGATGTCGCCCAGGTCCACCAGGACCCATTCGCCGTTGTCTTCCCCCTCGACGGAGACGACTTCCCCCCCGGCCTCGCGGACCTTTTCCTGGACATTGCGGGCAAGGGCCTTGACCTGGCGATTGGAATCGCCGGAGGCGATCACAATGCGGTCGAACATGGCGGTGAGCTTGGTGGTGTTGATGACTTCGATGTCGCGGCCCTTGATGTCTTCAAGGGCGGAAACGACGATTTTTTGCAGTTTGCGTACGTCCATCAGGAATTTCTATAAAGGCGATTGGTTTCAATATAGTCGAGGACCGCAGCCGGCAGCAAATAGCGGGGACTGCGGCCTTCGGCCAGGAGTTGGCGGATTTGGGTGGCGGCAATGGCAAGGGGAGTCATGGGGAAAGTGGAGATTCCCCCAGCCGGCCGCCCTGCCAGGCCACCCCGATCGACCCGCCGAACCTCGAATTGCTCCGCCAGCTCGGTCGGCAGGCTGGAGGCCTCCACCGGGAATCCGGGCCGGTGGGCAACGCCGATGTTGGCCAGGTCGAACAGGTCACGCCAGCGGTGCCAAGTCGGCAATCCGGCAAAAGCATCCGCTCCGACCAGGAGCAGCAAGGAACGTTCCCTGCCGTACTCGGCCCGCAGGCGTTCCAGGGTGGGCACCGTGTAGCTCGGCCGGTCCGCTTCCACTTCGGCAGGATCGAGTTGGAAGGCCGGGTTGTCGCCGATGGCCAGCTGCACCATGTCCATGCGCTGGCGGGCAGTGACCCGGGGGACGCCCCGGTGGGGAGGCTGGCCGGCGGGAATCCACAGGACGGCCTCCAGGCCGAGGTGATCCCTGGCCTCCTCGGCCAGGCGCAGGTGGCCGAAATGGATGGGGTCGAAGGTCCCCCCGAAAATCCCCAGGAGCGAATGCTTACCCAAAGGCTTAGGCACTGTCGGAAATGGTGAACACGTCCCGGTAGCTGACGTAGAAGCTGGCGAAGACGGTGGGCGCCACGGTCAGCACCATGGGGACAGTCAGCAGGGAGACCAGGAAGTTCTGGGCGCCGGGGAAGATGGCTGCCACCACCCCGAGGACCAGCCCGGGCGCGATGGCGACCACCAGGACCAGGGCCACACTGTAGAGGAAGAAGGCGCGCCAGTTGAGCCAGCAGGCGACGAAGCTGAAGAACAGGGCCTTGAACACCGGCAACCGGTGCCACGCGGCCAGGACCGGGGCATACCAGTAGGCCATCAGCACCGGCACCAGGAGGGCCATGATGACGGCGAAGGGCAGGAGCAGGCGGCCGCTTTCCAGGGTCTCCTGGTCGATGGGCTTGGCGGCCAGCAGGGCGCCCATCAGCTCGCCGCCATCCACCAGGGCGGAGACGCCCACGATGCCCAGGGTGATGAGCAGGTAGAGGCCGCCCAGGGCCGCCAGGGTGCGGGGATTTTCCTTGAGACTGCCGTAGAGGGTCTGGAGCCCCGCCGCCTCGCCCCGCTCGATGTCCCGGCAGGCCTGCATCAGGCCGACGGACAGCCCCGGGATGGCCAGGGAGGCGAGAATCGCTCCGAGGATGGGGATGACGTTGAGCAGCAGGACGGTGAACCAGTAGGAAATAACCAGCAGCACCAAGAGGGCCGGATTGCGGCGGAAGATGGCGAAACCGCCGGTGAGCCAGCGCCAGCCGGCGGCGGCGGGAAGGGTCTGGGCTCTCACTCAGACCACCAGGAAGACATCGCGGTAGGAGGCGTAGAGCGCCCCCGACATGACCGGAATGAGGACGAGGAAGCCGAGGCCGAGGAGCAGCGCGGAGAAGAAGAAGAGGACGAAGAGGATCACGCCGTAGATGAGGAAGGCCAACCAGTTCTTGAGGCAGGCGTGGAAGCTGGCCTTCATGGCGTCCACCGGCGCCATGTGGTTGAGGAAGACCAGGGCCGGCGCGAACCACACGGCCATGAACAGGGGCGTGGCCAGGACGATGACCAGCAGCAGGCCGAGGAGCAGGCTGCCAAAGATGATGCCCAGGCCGACGGGCGTCCCGTTGGCGACGCCGCCGATCACCCCGCCGCCGATGACGATGCCCACCACCAGGTGGACGGCGATCATGGCCACGCCGTAGATGAGGCCGACCATCACCAGGTTGCCGGCGCTGTCCTTGAAGCCGATGAAGAGGTCGGCAATCTCCGGGTCCGCCCCTTCGGACTGCCGCCGGCAGATATGCAGCAGCCCCGCCCCCATGATCGGCATGAGCAGGAAGGTGGCCATCTGCCCGACCAGGGGCACGATGGAAGGCGCCATGAGGATGACCAGGGTGAGGACCGCGCAGGCGATCCAGATGCCCGGGTGGGCGGCGAACAGGGCCCAGCCCTGGCGGAGCCAGTCGAAACAGGCACCGGGATCGACGACCCGGCTGCTGCCGTCGAAGGCCCGCGGAGGGACCGGAAATTGTTGGGAATCGTCCATGGGGCGAATGCTATCCGGCAGAGCCCCCTGCGACAAGCCGCAAACGCTCCAGCATCCTGCCGAAATGGCCAGGATCTTTGACGGTCACCACCTCGCCGGGGCGGGGATGATGGCTGTCGTCCAGGCGTGACAGCCAGAAGCGCAGGGCCGCCGCCCGCCGCAGGGCCGGCCAGGCGGCCGTCTCGGCGGGAGCCAGGGGACGCTCGCCGCCGTAGCCGGCCAGCAGGGCATCCAGGCCATCCTGGTCGAAGCACCAGTCGTTGGCGGCCACGGCCAGGTCGAAGAGGAGATTGTCTTCGCCGGCGAAATAAAAATCCAGAACCCCGGAAAGCTCTCCGTCCCGCCACAGGACATTGTCCCGGAAGAGATCGGCATGGACCACGCCCCGGGGCAGTCCGGAATAGTCCTGGGCGGCCTGGAAGGCCAGTTCGTCGGCGAGCAGGTCGTGCTCGTCCCGGGGCAGCAGGGGCAGGAGGCGCGCCCCCGTCTGCCGCCGCCAGGCATCCCCCCGGGGATTGGGCAAAGCTGGGGAGAAGTCGGCGGACAGCCGGTGCAGGCGCCCCAGGGCGGCGCCGATAGCGCGGCAGTGGTCCGGGGTGGGGGTTTCGATGCCCTTGCCCTCAAGGCGGCTCACCAAGGTAGCCGGCTTGCCGGCCAGGGGCCGCCACAGGGCGCCGGTGCTATCGGTCTGGGGGCGGGGACAGGGGTAACCCCGGTCCGCCAGATGGGCCATGAGGCGCAGGTAGAAATCCAGCTCGTCGGCCGGCAGACGCTCGAACAGGGTCAGGACCCAGCGGCCGCCGGCGGTGGTGACGAAATAGTTGGAATTCTCGACCCCGGCCGCGATGCCGGCCAGGTCGATCAGGTTTCCGACGGGGAAGAAGCGAAGCCAGGCCGCGAGTTCATCGCGGCCGACGGCGGTATAGACGGACAAGACTTACCAGCGATGAATGACCCACATGGGCGGCTTGGTCACCGGCCCGACGGTGTCGGCCTGGACGAAGTTGCCCTGCCCCTGGAAATCCACCAGGTAGAAGGAAGGCCCCACCGCCGGCGTCACCTTGATCATGTACAGCCGGCCGTTTACCCGATACTCCTCCCGGGTCTCCTCCTTCAGCTTGACGATGGTGACCTGGGGTTCGGCTTCCAGGGCGGCGTCGAAGGCCTCCATCCCCGGCGGGGGCGGGGGCACCGCCGGCAGGGGCTGGAGATCGGCAGGCTTGCCGGACTGGGCCCAGGCATTGAGGGCAACCAGCAGCAGGAAGGGAAGAAGGCGAGCGGGGCGCATGGCGTTTCCTTGTTGTTCGTCCCTTTGATTCTATTACAAGTTCAACATCATCTCCCGCTCGTTGGGGAGCGGGCTGAACGGGCGGGCCTCGTAGTGCTTGAAGATGGCTTCCACCACCTGGTCCGGTTCGTCGATGAGCTGGATGAGGTCCATGTCGGCGGCGTCGATCATCTTTTCGGCCACCAGCCGCTCCCGGAACCAATCCACCATGCCCTTCCAGAAGTCGGAGCACACCAGGATGAGGGGAATCTTGCGGCTCTTGCCGGTCTGGATCAGGGTCAGGGCCTCCAGGAGTTCGTCCAGGGTGCCGAAGCCGCCGGGCATGACCACGTAGGCGCTGGCGAAGCGCACGAACATGTACTTGCGGGCAAAGAAGTGGCGGAAGGTCTGGGACACGTCCTGGAAGGGGTTGGCCCGCTGCTCGTGGGGCAGCTGGATGTTGAGGCCCACCGCCGGGGACTTGCCGTAGAAGGCGCCTTTGTTGGCGGCTTCCATGATGCCGGGGCCGCCGCCGGAAATGACTGCGAAGCCCGCGTCCGACAGCAGACGGGAGATGCGCTCGGTCAGGTCGTAGTAGGGGGAACCCACCGGAACCCGGGCGCTGCCGAAGATGCTGACCGCCGGCTTGATGGTGGACAGCCGTTCGGTGGCCTCCACAAACTCTGACATAATGCCGAAAATCCGCCAGGATTCCCGCGCCGAGACGCCCTGCAACAGGGCATCGGTATCCGCCGGCCGAATGAATTCGTTGTTGTCCTTCATATGTCTCTACTTTTGTTGGTGGACGGTTCGTCCTATCTGTATCGCGCCTTCCATGCCCTGCCCGACCTGAGAAACCGCGCAGGGGAACCGACCGGGGCCATCTACGGCGTGCTGAGCATGCTACGCCGGCTGGAAAGCGACTTCAAGGCGGACTACAAGGCCGTGGTCTTCGACGCCAAGGGCAAGACCTTCCGGGACGACTGGTTCCCGGAATACAAGGCCCACCGCCCCCCCATGCCGGAAGACCTGGCCCGCCAGATCGAGCCCATCCACGCTGCCGTCAAGGCTGCCGGCTGGCCGCTGCTGATGGTAGACGGGGTGGAGGCGGACGACGTCATCGGCACCCTTTCCCGCCAGGCCGCCGCCCAGGGCATCGAAACCGTGGTCTCCACCGGCGACAAGGACCTGGCCCAGCTGGTCTGCCCCCATGTGCGCCTGGTGAACACCATGAGCAACGAGGTCCTGGACATCCCCGGGGTAGTGGCCAAGTTCGGCGTGCCGCCGGAGCGCATCGTGGATTACCTGGCGCTGATCGGCGACGCGGTGGACGGGGTGCCCGGCGTGACCAAGGTCGGCCCCAAGACCGCCGTGAAGTGGCTCACCCAGTACGGCAACCTGGACGAAGTGATTTCCCACGCCAGCGACATCGGCGGCGTGGTGGGCGAGAACCTGCGGGCCCACCTGGACTTCCTGCCCCTGGGCCGCCGGCTCGTCACGGTAAAATGCGACCTGGAACTGGACCGCCAGCCGGCGGACCTGCAGCCCCTTCCCCGGGATGACGAAACCCTGCGCACCATCTACGAGCGCTTCGAATTCAAGACCTGGCTGAAGGAACTCCTGAGCCAGGGCAGCCAGCCCCAGGCCGCCGAGCCTGCCGCCGCTGCCGACCCCGCTCCTGCCGCCCCGCTGCCGGCGGACCTGCCCCGCCATTACGAAATGGTCCTGACCTGGGAGCAGTTCGACGCCTGGCTCGCCAAGATCGAGGCCGCCGAACTCACCGCCCTGGACACCGAAACCACCAGCCTGGACTCCTTCGCGGCCCGCATCGTCGGCCTCTCGTTGTCCGTGACGCCGGGGGAGGCCTGCTACATCCCCGTCGCCCACAACGGCCCCGGCGTCGCCGACCAGCTGCCCCGGGACGAGGTGCTGGCCCGCTTGAAGCCCTGGCTGGAAGCAGCGGACAAGGCCAAGGTGCTGCAGAACGCCAAGTACGACCAGCACATCTTCGCCAACCACGACATCGCCCTGAAGGGGGTCGCCCACGACACCATGCTCCAGTCCTACGTCCTGGAATCGGACAAGGGCCACGACCTCGAGCAGCTGTGCACCCGTCACCTGGGCCTGGACACCATTGCCTACACGGATATCTGCGGCAAGGGCGCCAAGCAGATTTGTTTCGACCAGGTGGACCTGGACACCGCCACCCGGTACGCCGCCGAGGACGCCGACGTGACCCTGCGGGTCCATCGCACCCTCTTCCCGCAATTTGCCAACGAGCCGGGGCTGACCCGCATCTACCAGGACATCGAGATGCCCGCCCGGGAAGTGATCTGGCGCATGGAGCGGAACGGCGTCCTCATCGACTGCGCCGAGCTGGCCCGCCAGAGCCACGAGATGGGCAAGAAGATCATGGAGCTGGAAACCCTGGCCCACGAATTGGCCGGCCAGCCCTTCAACCTCTCCTCCCCCAAGCAGCTGGCCGAAATCCTGTTCGAGCGCCAGGGCCTGCCGGTGAAGAAGAAGACGCCTTCCGGCACCCCGTCCACCGACGAGGAAGTGCTGTCGGAACTGGCCCTGGACTACCCCCTGCCCAAGCTCCTGCTGGAGCACCGCAGCCTCTCCAAGCTGAAGGGCACCTACACCGACAAGCTGCCGCGGATGCTGAACCCGGAGACGAAGCGAGTGCATACTCACTTCTCCCAGGCGACGGTAGCGACGGGCCGGCTGGCCTCCAGCGACCCCAACCTGCAGAACATCCCGGTGCGTAGCGAGGAAGGCCGGCGCATCCGCACCGCCTTCATTGCCCCGGCAGGCTGCAGCATCGTTTCCGCCGACTATTCCCAGGTGGAGCTGCGCATCATGGCCCACCTCTCCGGGGACGAGCGCCTATTGCAGGCCTTCACCCACGGCGAGGACGTACACCGGGCCACCGCCGCCGAAATTTTCGGGGTGACGCCCCTGGAAGTCGGCCCCGACCAGCGCCGGGTAGCCAAGACCATCAACTTCGGCCTCATCTACGGCATGAGCGCCTTCGGCCTCGCCCGCCAGCTCGGCCTGGAACGGGGTGCGGCGCAGACCTACATCGACCGCTACTTCGCCCGCTATCCCGGCGTCGCCCGCTACATGGAAGAGGCCCGCAACCAGGCCCGGGAGCACGGCTACGTGGAAACCGCCTTCGGCCGCCGCCTGTGGTTCCCGGACATCCGGGCCAGCCAGCAGGGCCGCCGCCAGGGGGCCGAGCGGGCCGCCATCAACGCCCCCATGCAGGGCACCGCCGCCGACCTGGTGAAAATGGCCATGATCGCCGTACAGGACTGGCTGGATCAAAAGAAGCTGGTTTCCCGGGTGGTGCTCCAGGTCCACGACGAACTGGTGCTGGAAGTGCCGGATGCCGAGCTGGCCGAAGTCCGGGGCGAATTGCCCCGGCTCATGACTCACGTCGCACAGTTGAAGGTGCCGCTGGTGGTGGAGGTGGGGGTGGGGCCGAACTGGGAGGCGGCGCACTGAGGGGTCACCGCCCCCGGCCACCCCGATCGGGCTACTTCTTCGGCCGCAGGTAGAAGGCGGCCGTATCCCCATCCCGCAGGAGGTTGAGCTGCTCCACGAAGCCGCTCACCGCCTCCCGTTCCGCCGGGGAGAACTCGGCGCCGGCATGGACCGGCCCCCGGTTCCCCGGCAGGAGGGAACGGCGCAGGCGCCCTTCGCTGCCGAACTGGAGCATCCCCGAGTCGTACACCACCTCCGCCAGCTCGAAGCCGGCCATCTCGGCCAGGACGGAGATGCTACGCACGGTGTGCAGATAGAGGTGCCGGGGCGGGTCCCAGTTGAACCAATGCACGCCGTACTTGCGGCGGGCGTAGCTGTCGGCGACGGGGATGCGCACCAGGACCATGCCGTCGTCCGCCACCAGCCGCCGCAACTCCATCAGGACGCCCTTGGGGTCCGGCATGTGCTCGTAGGAATGGTGGAGCATGATGAGGTCGAAGGGACCTTCCAGCTCAGAGAGTGACGCCTTCTTGATCCGGAGCCCGTCGCCGTAGTCGATTTCGCCGGCGATGAAGGGATCGGCGCCCAGAAGGTTGCTGAAGCCATCCCGGCGCAGTTGCAGGAGCAGCTTGCCGGCGCCGCAGCCGATATCGACGATGCGGGAATCGAGATCCACGCCGGCCCGCCGGAACCAGTCGAAATGCTGGCTCTCCCGCTTGGTGAAGAAGGAGAGCAGCCCGCCGAGCAAGCTTCGCTTGCCCAGGCTGTGGCGAGTGCGGCTGTGCCGTGCCTTGAGGACCCAGCCGGGGTACTTCTTCTGCTTGGGCGGGCTGTAGGAATAATAGTCGTCGGCCGGGTAGTGGCGGCCCAGGTCGGCGGGAATCTCGGTGATCTGGAGGCAGCCGCAGTAGCCGCATTCCAGATACTCAAACACCTCTTCGGTGCCGAACATCATTTCCCGCGGATAGTGCAGGCTGTGGCCCCGGGTGTTGCCGCAGATGTCGCAGGGCCGTTGGATCATGTCGTTGCCGCCCACTTGGCGCCTCCCTCGGTCGCGGATGGTGCCGACAGGTGGAACCCCGCCGCGCCCATCACCTTTCTCATTTTCTCGGCGTAGGTTTCCAGGGCATTGACCTTGTCGCAGCCCCGCTTCGCCACCGCCTCCCGCTCGGCGTCGTCGCCCAGGTACCGGCACAGCTTTTCCCGGAAATCCTCCGGGGTCGTGAAGGTGCCGACCTCCTTGCCGGGCACCAGCAGGTTGCGCAGGTCTTCCGAATCGTCGGTGAGGAGGAAGGCCCCGGTAGCGGGGATATCCACCACCCGCAGGTTGAGTCCGGAGCGCTCCGGCGGCCAGGACGAGACGTTGAGCACCACCTTGGCGCCGTGGTAGAGGCGCAGCAGGTCGTCGCCCCAGATCTTGCGGGCCTTCACCGCCGCCCGCAGGGCCGGGTTAGCCGATTTCTTCTCCCAGCCCGGGCCGTAGATGGCGATGGGCAGGTCGGCGATGCGGCTGAAATACTCTTCCCGGCGCTGGCTCCAGGCCCCCACGAAGACCGCCTCGTGCTCGAAGCGGCGCTGGGCAGCCGGGTAGTAGCGGCGTTTGTCCACGCCGTAGGCGGGGAGGTATTCGATGCCGCTGGTCTCGTCGTAGCCGTAGCGGTGGATGCAGTAGTAGCGGTCGTAGGTGCGGGCGTCGTCCAGCATGGGCTGGTTGATCTCCCGGGGGTTCTCCACCCACCAGCCCACCGTGCAGCGCACCCCGTAACGGGCCTTGAGGCCCCGGATGAAGTCCGGGTCGTAGCGATGGCCGATGAGGACGATGAGCACGTCGGGCCGGAACTCGGCCACGGCCTTTTCCAGCAGGCTCTCCCGGAAGGCGTTGTATTCCCAGGGAGTGCCCCGGGAGATGTCCGCGCCCTTGATGCCCAGGCCCCGCAGCAGGCGGCTTGCCGGCTTGAAGAACAGGGAATGGAGCGGGCTTTCGCTGGCCGTGTCGACGGTGCGGACCTCGCAGCCGATCTCCCGCAGGCCGTCCACGCAGGAGGCCCCGAGAGGGATGCGCTCATCGCCGAAGAGGGAGGCCAGGACGACCCGGGGCGCCTTAGCCATGGGCTGCCGCCGTTTCCGTCAGCCGCCCGAGGGCCGCCGCCACCTCTTCCACGGCGATGTCCCGGACATCCTTGGAGGGCGCCTGGAGCAGTTCGTAGGGCACGCCCCAGGGCCGCCAACGGACGGTGGGGGAATCGCCGAACAGGCAGACGATGGGCTTGCCCAGCCCCGCCGCCAAGTGCATGGCACCGCCGTCGGCGCAGATCACCCGGTCGCACAGGTCGAGGCCGGCGATGAGGTCTTCCAGGGCCTGGGTGGGCATGGGCACCACCGGCAGGCCGTCCAGCTGGGCGAGGACCTGGGCTGCCTTCTCGTCATCCCCTGGATGGAGGGGATCGTCGGCGGCACCGGGCGCCCAGAAGAGCAGCACCTGCCCGGCCTGCCTGCTGGCGACCAGTTCCCGGGCCAGGGCGGCGAAGCGTTCCGCCGGCCAGCGCTGGCTGGGGCGCCGGGCCGACAGGTGGATGCCGACCACCGGGCCAGGGCGGGAGGCCAGGCGGGACACGAAGGCGGCGCGGCGGGCCGGATCGGCCCGGACCGGGCTGAAGGGGCCGGGCTCGGCGGAGAGGCCCAGGTGGGAGAGGAGGTCCAGGCAGGCCTCGGCCTCGTGGGCGGGAGCCCGCTTGTCGGAAATGATGCGCTTGGCCCCCACCAGGCGCGCGAAGCGCTCGCCGCCGGGAGAGGCGACGATGGCCAGGTCGATGGAGCGCCGGCGCAGGCGCCAGAGCAGGCGGGCGGTTTCCAGCCACACGGTCAGACGGGAGGTGCCGGGGGGCCGGTGCTTGGCCTTGCGGTAGGCGAAGACCGCGTCGATGTCCCGGTTGCCCGCCAGCACCGCCACGTTGTAGCTGTTGCAGAGCACGCCGATCCAGGCCCCCGGGCATTGGCGGCGCAGGGACGAGATCATGGGCAGGGTGCATACCAGGTCGCCGATGTTGTCGCGGCGGATGACCAGGATATTGGCGGGTTTGGAGGACGGCGGCACGGCGGTTCAGCGCTCGAAGTAGGCGGGCAGGTCCGGGTGCAGCCCGGAGGAGCGGAAGGCCACGTAGAGCTTCACCCCGGCCGGCTGCAGAATCTCCCGGTCCAGGGTCTGCATGGCCCGGGTGATGGTCAGCTCGCCGTAGCGGGGATCGGCGGTCTTGTGCACCGGGGCGGCCACCGCCTGGCGATGCAGCGGAACCGAGCGGCCTTTGGCCTCGAATTCATCGCAGCGGGAGTCGTAGAAATAGGCGTTGTTGGACAGATCGACGCCACACAGCACGATATTTTTGTAGCCGGCCCGCAGCCCGAGAAGGGCCAGGTAGAAGATGGACGCCCGCTTGCGGATATTGGGATAGAAGCTGCGGGTGAAGACGCCGAGGCTGCGCAGCCGGCGCACCTGGCCCACGAAATCCGGGAAGTCGTGGCCGGGGATTTCCCAGTCCCAGGTGAGGCGCACCTGGCGGCGCAGGGATTCGGGCATGGCGCCGAGGAACTGGCTGAGGACTTCCGGCCGGTGGCGTTCGCCGTCCTTCAGGATCATGGGCACGCCGGCATAGTCGTCCCTTCGGGCCGCCAGGTTGGCGACCAGGCAGGCGCAGTCGGGGTCGCCCTCGTGGAGGCACTCGAAGACATAGACCGAGGGCACGAAGTCATTGACCAGCCAGAAGTTGAACCCCAGGGTGTCGGCCCCGCGGATCGTCGCCCATTCGGCTTCGCTCAGATCGTTGATGGAAGCGCCACTGCCCAGGATGAACAGGGTGTCGGACTTTTTGATGCCGGCCAGGGGATTGCCGTCGATGGAAGCGAGGCCGAAATGCCGCCGCACCTTCTCCAGGCGGACCCGGGACTGGGCCCACTGGCGCAGGGTACGGACCCAGCGGGGCCGGATCTTTTCCTTGAAGCGCTTGAAGGCGGACTGGCTCACTTCTCCCCTCCCCGGGCCAGGATGGACGGCAGCAGGGCCTCGGCCATCTGCCAGTCCCAGGCGGTATCGATGTCCAGGGCTTCGGCCGGGTCGTCCATGAGCAGCGGCTGCACGTCCCGGGGCAGGAAGGTTTTCTCCCGCCGCAGGGTTTCCGGCGAGATGAGGTAGAGGGCGCCATTCAGGGCGTAGGCCGGCTCCAGGTCCTGGGAGCGCGCCGCCATGGATTCCCGGGGCAGGAAGGGCTGCAGCCGGCCGCCGTCGATGCGGAAACACCAGGCGGGATGGCTAGGGGCCGGGCTCACGGACACCACCGGCAGACGGCCGCCGGATTCGAAGGCCGCCAGGCCCCGGGCGATGGTCTCGGTGCTGCGGAAGGGCGACGTGGGCTGGAGGAGGAGGAGTCCGTCCACCGGGCCGTGGTTCTTTTCCCACTCATCCACCGCGTGGAGGGCCACATCCACGGAGGAAGCCTCGTCAGTCGCCAGTTCCGGGGGCCGCAGGCCGGGCACCACGGCCCCCGCCTGGCGGGCGACTTCGGCGATAGCCTCGTCGTCGGTGGATACCACCACCGCGTCGATGCCGGGGCAGGCCCGGGCGGCGTCGATGGTCCAGGCGATGAGGGGCTTGCCGGCGAGGGGCCGGATGTTCTTTCCGGGCAAACGTTTCGAACCGCCGCGGGCGGGGACGAGGGCCAGGATTTTCATGCTCAGGCGAGGAAGGTGCGCAACAGGGTGAGCCCGAACTCGCCGCTCTTCTCCGGGTGGAACTGGCAGCCCACCACGTTATCCCGGGCGACCACCGCCGCCACCCGGGCGCCGCCGTAGATGCAGTCGGCCAGGCGATGGGCCGGGTCGGTGGGCATGGCCATGAAGGAATGGACGAAATAGAAAGCCGAGCCCACCGGCGTGTCCGCCAGGACGGTCCCCTGCCAGGTCGTGCCTTCGTTGGCCGGCAGCAGCTCGTTCCAGCCCACATGGGGCACCTTCTGGGGCTGGCCGGCGACGGTGGTGGCCGGGATGGGCACCACCCGGCCGGAGATGAGGCCTAGGCCGGCGGTGAGGCCGAATTCCTCGCTCTCGTCCAGGAGGAGCTGCATGCCCAGGCAGATGCCCAGGAGGGCGTTGCCCCGGCGGGCGGCGCCCTGGACAGCTTCCACCAGCCCCTGGCGGGCCAGCTCTTCCATGCCGTGGGCGAAGGCCCCGACGCCGGGCAAGAGCACCCGGCCGGAGTTCTGGATGATTTCGGGATCGGCGGTCAGGGTCACCTTGCCACCGCAATGTTCCAGGGCCCGGCAGACGCTGAACAGGTTGCCGATGCCGTAATCCACCACGGTCACGTCACGCGCCATAGCTGCGCACCTCCAACCCCGCTTCCCGGGCGTGGCGGCGGATATCGCCCAAGCCCGCCCGCTTGTAATGCAGGATGTCCGCCATGGCCACGGCGTCGGCCTCGGCCTTCTTGACCACGTCCACCAGGTCTTCGGGCTTGCCCATGCCGCCGCTGGCGATGACCGGCACATTGACCACCGAGGTCACCGCCTTCACCAGGTCGATGTCGAAGCCCCGGCGGGTGCCTTCCTGGTCCACCGAGGTGAGCAGGATTTCCCCCGCCCCCAGTTCCACGCCCCGGCGCACCCATTCCACCACGTCCAGGCCGGTCCGTTCCCGCGCATTGTCGGTATAGGCTTCCCAGCGCTGTTCGCCGATGTGCTTGGCCTCGATGGAGAGCACCATGCACTGGCTGCCGAAGCGCCGGGCGATGTCGCTGATCAGGCTGGGCTGGGCGACGGCGGCGGTATTGACCGCCACCTTGTCGGCGCCGCAGCGCAGCAGGTGGGCGGCGTCATCCACCGAGCGGATGCCACCCCCGACGGTGAGGGGGACGAAGATGTCCCGGGCCGTCTGCTCGACGATGTGGCTCAGGTTGTTGCGGCCGTAAAGGCTGGCCACGGAATCCATGTAGATCAGCTCGTCGGCGCCGTCCTGGTAGTAGCGCAGTGCGTGCTCCTCCGGCGAGCCGATGACCCGCAACCCCTCCAGGTGCACGCCCTTGATGAGGTTGGGGCCCTTGATGTCCAGGCGGGCGATGAGACGGATTTTCCGCATGGGACCGCGTAATCCTTACTCGGCCTGCCAGACGGGGTGCTTCAGGCGCCAGACGCCATCCACCTGTTCCCAGATGTGGTCGGAGCGCCAGCTGTCCACCACCTCGTTGAACTGTTCCTCGGTGATGTCGCAGTACTGCAGGAATTCCTGGAAGTACTTCTTGGGGAATTCGCCGTCGTAGCGCTTCACCAGGGCGATGCCCTCCTCCCGGGTGATCTTGCCGTCGCGGATTTCGTGGGCGGTGTCGGAAGTGGTGCGGCCGATGCCGAACTTGATGTAGCCCAGGTAGTAGTGGTAACCGTCGATGCGGTCGTCCAGGCTGGCGTACTTGGAGTAGGTGCCTTCGGAGCGCTCGGTATTGGGCGTGAAGCCGGTATTTTCCTGGCAGTAGTAGAAGTTTTCCTGGGGATCCCAGAACTTGTAGTAGCCGAGGAAGTGGATTTCCGTCTTGTTCTTGAGGATGTCTTCGTAGCGCGGCGCCATGAAGGGGCGCAGGTCGTTCTCGGAGACGCCGTGGTCCACCCAGAACTCGGGGGGCAGGCCGGAGAAATAGTGCTTGTCGTGGTCCTGGATTT
>DASRUX010000113.1:0-11973 GCA_035655235.1 Rhodocyclaceae bacterium
TACCCGTCCGACGCAGGAGGTGCCGGTGGAGGCGCAATAGCCGGAACTGGGGGTAATGGATGGCCGGTTGGCTGTGCAGGCCGTCGGCGGGGTCGGGGGGGCGTAGGGCTGGGCACCGAGAAATTTCTGGGCCTCGAAAAACACCCTTTGCTCCACCCCATTCAACAGTTCCCGGGCAGTGATGTAAATGATCCGGTCATTCAGCCTGCTGCCGTCCCCTACCGGCCCAGCGATGAACGGCCCGGCGCTGTTGGCATTGTTGCCGGTGATGCCGTTGACCGTTGTCCCCTCCAGATACTGATTGGCCAATGTCGTGTTGTTCCGGTTCTGGCTCCCCACCGGCGTGCCCGGGGCGATGATGACCGCGGCGGCCTCCTCTCCGGTGGGGGTGAGCAGGGCGCCGCTCCCGTCATAGACCAGCAGGGTGCCGACGGTATTGCTGTTGATGGGCGGTTCATTGCCCTGGCTGGCCTGGCGGAAATTGGGGGATATGACATACCAGAGGGTATTTCCGTCGCCGTCGATGGTCTTGGCCATGCCCAGGGATTTCCAGGGCAGGCGGCCGATACGGGAGCCGGCGTTGGTGCAGGCAGCAACGCCGCCAGCCCCGGCGGTTCCCTCGTTGGCCGTGCCCGGAGCGTTCCGGTCCGGACAGGGCAGTTCTCCCGGCCTGGCCATACCGGAATCGCTGCCATTGGCTACCGACCAGGCGATAAGGGCCTGTTTCGCCTCGGCCAGGGCCTGGCTCGTTTTTGAGGTATTGCCGGCGGATTGGGAGGCCTTGGCAGAAAGTTTGGAAACCAGGTAGGCCGAACATAGGGTGAACAGCAGGAGGAAGGTGACGAGGAGAGCGGCTCCTTTCTGGCGGGATGCAGTCACTTGGCTCGTCCTCCGGGCGCGGTGGATCGGGGCGGCGAGAGCTCGCTGCCGCCCAATTCCGATTCCTCGCCCACCCTTGTCCGGGCCGTGGCTCCCGTCCGGGTATCCGTGATTCGGACCGCGGGCAGCGATGCCCGGTCGGTACGGGCGACGATGGCTCCCGGGCTGTTTTCGGTCAGGGGCTCACCGTTCAGCCAGATGGTGTTCTTGCCCGAGGAGCGGATAACGGCGCCGTCCACCCGGATGCGCTGTCCTGCAGGGGGTTGGGCGGTGTCGCCGCTGGCGGCAGGGAGGCTGGCGGGGGCAAAGAGGCGGCCGATGACCGGCGCTTCTTCGGCAAGGCCGGTTCCTGCGTGGAATAGGAGAACAAGGAGGGCGGCATGTTTCATGACGCCCCTCCTTCGCCATCGGCTGTCGCGCGCTCCAGGGTGGTCCAGTCGATCAGGCACTCTGCCAGGATGCCGGCATAGGGCTGGCCTTCCTCCTGGGCGCGGGTGAGACGGCAACTGCGGACGATGGGCAGTGCATGGGCCTTTCGGGCGGAGGCCTCCAGGAAGTCGACAAAGACCGTTTCCCGCTGGAAGGCCGCCGCGAGCTTCATGGTCGATTGGCGGCGCCTGAACAATCCTTCGTCGGTCGGGTTGCCGGCGGCATCCTGGCTCATGCCTGCCTGGGGCGCCAGGCTGAAGACCATGCCCGCCATGGGCAGCCGGTCCCGTTCTTCCTTCAGGGTTTCATGCCAGTTCAGGCGTTTCTCGTTGCCGATGATGGAGCGGTCGACCAGGTCGCGGTAGCGCGCCAGGTTGGTTTGCAATTCCGACTGCTCATTCTCGACGTTGGCGAGGGTCTCCTGGGCGGCGCCTCGGACGGCCTCGGCTTGCTGGTCGGCTTGCCTGGCCGAGAGATTGAGCCAGTACGTCCCGCCGACTGCCGTCAATCCAGACACCAAGGCGACCAGGGCGATGATGGCCTCTCGCTGGTAATGGGGCCAGTCGGCGCGGGTCAGGCTCATCTTTTCCATATCACCCTCAATTTGAACGGCAGGCGCTCGGGGATGTCCTTGTCGAGGTCGACCTTCAATTCCTGGTCCGGGTTGATGTTGAAGGGATACTGGAGAACCTCGACTTCATTCTCCGGGTGGCGGATGGCGTTTGCCAGGTCGTCGGCCAGGGCGTTGGCCTTGCGGTAGCTGGGAGCACCGAGGATTTCTCCTTTGGCCACCGCGACCCAGCGTTTCCCGGTCGAAGCGGGATCAGTGCCGTCGCTGCTGCCGGCCTGGGCCTGTTCGGCGGTAGCGGTGAACACGTCGTCGGAAACCACCCGTTTCGGATGCTCGCTGCTGGTCCAGCCGAGGGAAGCCAGTTCGGCCTGGGGCACCGCATCGAAGCCTCGGCTGATATCGGCCAGCAGGCGGCGGGAAGGGGCGTTTTCCGCCTGCAGACTGTCCGTCAGCCGGATGGCCTCCTTGACTTCTTCGACGGGGGCGCTGGTCTGTGGGTGCTTGGCGCGGACCTGCTCGACCTGGGTGTCCAGGGCCTGGGTGGAGGCCCGGGTTTCCTCCGTACGCCGATGGTGGTCGAAGGCGCCATAGGCCAGCGCCGCCGAGGCGGCAGTGGCCGCCAGGGCTACGATGCCGCTGGCAGCCACCAGGCCTCGGCGTAGCCGATAGATGTGATGGTCGTGCCGGTCCCCCGGTGGGGCGAGATGATTGGGGAAGCCGGATTGGAGCAGAAGGGCGATCAGGAGATCGTCCGCGCTCCGGCTGGCGCTTTCTTGCTTGATGCCCGCCAGCCGCGCCATTTCGCCCAGCCCGATGTGATGGAGGGTGAGGGGGCCCGAGGAAGGTTGGACGGCCCGCCAGGCCTCAATGCTGCCTTCGGGCAGCAGGCAGACCACGTCGATCGGGCTGTTGCGGTCGGTCAGCCGCAGGCTCATCAGGTATTGGTGGGTGCGGACGATTTCCTCGTGGGCGGTGCCGGCCAGGGCGTCGATCGCCCCCGGATGGACGGCGAGGCGGGAGAAGTTCAGTTCGCCGTCGCGGAAGTAAGAGATGCGGATTCCGCCCCGGCGATGGACTGTGAGCAGCATCAGGTGCGGGCTTTGGACCCGCAGGCGGCGGGCCAGGGCGCTCTGGAGCAGGGGGGCGCTGGCGATGCCGGACATGGGCAGGCGCCGTTTCTGCAAGGGCGCCAGCCAGGGATTCACCAGGTCCGGGTTGGTGATGGCGGAAAGCAGGAGTTTTTCCTCGCCCCGCTGGCCCGGTTCTCGTCCGAGGGATGCGGAATGCCGGAAAGGCGAGCTGCGGAAGGCCTGGAGCAGCTTGCGCTCGTGGAGCGCCTGGCGGTCGCTGCCCCGCAGGAAGGCCACTTTCTCGAAGCGGAATTCCATTTCCACCACGTCGGCCAGCAGATGAAGGGGGCGGTTGCGGTCCAGGAATTCCGGGATGGATGCCGCATTCTCTTCTTCGAACTCCTTCACCAACTGCCAGTCGGCCTTGCCGACCTCGTAGAGGGCCAGGTGGTGGTCGGTCAGATAGCCGAAAAGACGGGCTGCCATGGAGTCCTCAGAATTTGATCTTGCTGACCACGTCGTAAATGGGTCCGAGGACGGCGAACATGATGCTGCCCAGGACGACGCCGAGGATGACCGTCATGGCCGGCTCGATGATGGCCTCGACCTTGGCGATGTCTTCCCGGACCTCCCGGTCGTAGAAGTAATTGACGTTGTCCAGGGCCTTGTCCAGGTCGCCGGTACTCTCGCCGATCCGGACCATGCGCAGCACCAGGGGCGGGAACATGCCGGTGCTCTGGAAGCCGTCGCTGATGGTCCTGCCGTCCAGGATGGCGTCCCGGGTCTTGCGGATCGCCTCTTCGATGACCAGGTTGCCGGCTACCTTTTCCCCCACCCGCAGGGCTTCCAGCACGGTCACCCCGGCGGCGAACATCATGGAAAAGAAGCCGGTGAAGCGGGCCAGGGCAATCTTCTTCAAGATGGGGCCGACCATCCAGGTGTCGAGTTTCCAGCGGTCGATCCGGTAGCGGGCCTGGGGGCTGCTCCGGGCGTAGGAGACGAAGGACGCGACCAGGCCCGCCACGCCGATGGGGAGGGTGTACCAGTAATTGCGGAGGAAATCCGACAGCTTGAGCATGATGAGGGTAGGCAGGGGCAGCTCCTTGCTCATGCTCTTGATGAAGGTGGCCAACTGGGGCACGAGGTAAAGCAGAAGGAACAGGGCGACCGACAAAACCACCGTGCCCGCGAAGGCGGGATAGGCCAGCAGCTTCTTGGTCTGGGAGATGAGCTCGTCTTCCCACTTGAGTGACTGGGTGAGCTTCACGAATACCTTTTGCAACTCGCCGCTGACCTCGCCCGCCTGGATCAGGCTGGTCATGACCGGCGAAAAGGCCTGGGGATGGCGGGCCACGGCTTCCGACAGCTGCTTGCCGCCCTGGATCGATTCCACCAGGTCGGCCACCATGGTCCTCAGGGCGCCTTCCTCAAGGGAATCACGCAGGTCCACCAGGCCGTCCAGGATAGGGACCCCGGCGGCAGCCAACTGCTCCATCTGGAAGCAGAAGGTGATCATCTCCTGGCGGCTGATCTTCTTCCTGCCGAACAGCTGGACGCGGGGCTTCACTTCCTTGGCCCGGACCAGTTCCAGTCCGAGCTTGGCCAGGCGGGTTTCCAGGTCGGTGTCGTTGGGGCAGTCCATGTCCCCCGACAGGGTCCGGCCTTCGGCATCCACGGCCTTGTACCAGTAGAGCGGCATCGCCGGCTACAGCCTTGAGGTGAGGTCCACCACCCGGGAAATTTCCTCCAGGGAGGTGGAGCCGTCCAGGACGCGCCGGCTGCCGTCGTCGGCCAGGGTCTTGAACCCCTTGAAGAGCGCCACCTTGCGCAGCTCCTGGGAAGTGGCCCGGCGGGCGATCAGGTCGTCCAGCTCGGCATCCATCTTCAGGAGTTCCATGATGGTCATGCGCCCCTTGTAGCCGTGGTGGTCGCAGCGCTCGCAGCCCACCGCCCGGTAAAGCACCGGGCAGCCGGTGATGCCCAGGAGCTTGGCTTCGATCTCGTCGGCTTGGTAGGCCTGCTTGCAGTGGGGGCACAGCTTGCGCACCAGGCGCTGGGCCACGACCCCGATGATGTTGCCGGCCATGATGTCCGGCAGAACGCCGATATCGAGAAGGCGGGGGACGCTGCCGATGGCGCTATTGGTGTGCAGGGTGGAGAACACTTGGTGGCCGGTCATGGCGGCCCGGAAGGCCATTTCGGCCGTATCCGGGTCGCGGATCTCGCCCACCAGGATGATGTCCGGGTCCTGGCGCATCATGGAACGGATGCCGTTGGCGAAATCCATTTTCGCCGACTCGTTCACCGAGGCCTGGCGCACCATGGGCAAGGGGTATTCCACCGGGTCTTCCAGGGTCATGATGTGGACCCCTTCGGAATTCAGGTGGTTGAGGATGGAGTAGAGGGTGGTCGTCTTGCCGCTTCCGGTGGGGCCGGTGACCAGCAGGATGCCCTCGGGCCGGGCCAGCATCAGGCGCAGGAGGTCCAGGTTCTCGTCGGCCAGGCCCAGGCCGTCCAGGGGGACGATGGAGCGCTGGCGGTCCAGGATGCGGGCCACGAAGTTCTCACCCCAGGTGACCGGCTGCACCGCCGCCCGGAAATCCACCGGACGGCCGGAGATCATCATGGTAATGCGGCCGTCCTGGGGAGCCCGGGACTCGGCGATGTTCATGTTGGACAGCACCTTGAGGCGCACCAGCATGGCCGGCCAGTAGCTGATGTGCAGGCTCCTGATCTGGCGCAGGACGCCGTCGATGCGGTAGCGGATGCGCAGGAAGCGCTCTTCCGGCTCGATGTGGATGTCCGAGACGCCCTTCTGCACGGCGTCGGCCAGGATGGCGTCGATGAGGCGGACTACCGGCTGGCTGTACTCGGCATCGCCGGATTGCAGGCTGGCGTAATCGATCTCCCCGGTCTCGATCTCCCGCAGGATGCCGTCGATGGAAAACTCGTAGCCATAGAACTGGTCGATGGCCCGCTGCACCTCACCCTCGCCCACCAGACGCGGGGCCAGGGCGAACTGGCCCTTGAGGAGGGCGCGCAACTGGTCGATGGCGACGATGTTGTTGGGGTCGGCCATTCCCACCACCAGGGTCTTCCCGTCCTGGTCGAAGCCCAGGGGCAGAAGCTTGTAGCGCTTCGCCATGTCCTTCGGGATGAGCTTCAGGGCGGTGTTGTCCGGGAGCATGTTGGCCAGGCTGACGGTCTCCCGGCCAAGGTTTTCCGACAGGGCGTCGGTGATGGTCTCCTCGGTGACGAAGCCCAGTTGCACCAGCAGCTTGCCAAGGGGGATGCTGGTGCGCTTCTGCTCCGACAGGGCGATGGTCAGCTGGTCGCTGGTGATGACCCCGTGGCTGACCAGCAGCTCCCCCAGTGGCTTCCGGCGTGCCTGGGCATTCATGGCGTCTGGGCCTCGATGCTGGCGAGCCGGGCCTGGGCGGCATTCCGGTCGAAGGTGCCGTTCCCGGATGACTGCTCCAGGGCCTTGCGGTAATAGGTGCGGGCCTGGGCGTACTGTCCCAGGTGGTCCAGGGCGACGGCCAGGTTGAACAGGTAATCGGCTGCCCGAGGAGCCAGGGTGACGGCCCGGAAGAAGGCTTCCTGGGCTTCGCCCCAGCGGTTCTGGCGGGCCAGCAGCGAGCCGAGGGCATGGTGGAGGGCCGCATTGTCGCCCCGTTCCTCGATCAGGACCCGCAGCCGGCTCTCGAAGGTCACCGGGTCCGCGGCGCCCCGCAGGAGGGCCAGGCCGGCGTTGGCGTCGGCATCCCGGGGATCGAGGTCGAGAAGTTGCTGGTAGCGGCGGGCGGCCTCCTCGGCATGGCCTTCCCGCAGGGCGGTCACGGCCAGCCCCAGGATCGCATCGCGGCTGCGCTGGTCGCTCTTGAGCGCTTCCTGGTACTGCTGCCGGGCAGTGCCCAGATTGCCGCTGGACAGGGCCGCATAGCCGGCCGCGGTGGCCGGATGGACGATGATGACCGTATCGTTCCGGCGGATGGAAACCGGGGAAGGTGCCGGGCGCGGGGAGAGGGGTACGGAGGGCTCGGTCGCCGCCCGGGGACGGCTGTTGGAGGAAAGCGGTGCCGGCGGCGCGTCACGCTCCTCAGTCTTGACCGCCTTGGGGGGCGGCGGTTCCTCTCGCGGCGGCTCCGCATTTTCAACGGCGGCGGGCGTTGCCGGGGCATTTTCCTCTGGCGATGGGGGCGCGGCCTCGGCAGGCCTTTCCGAGGGAGGTGGCAACGCGATGGGGGAAGGGGAGGTCTGCTGGTCGAGCCAGAATAGCGCCCCGGCCGTGCCCAAAGCGACAACCAGAGCGATGCCGCCGAGTGCCAGTTGCCGTTTGCGTTGGGGAGAGAGCTTGGCTGGTGCTTGCGAGGCGCCCAGCAGGGTACGGACCCGCTCCCGTTGATCCGGATTGGCGAAAGGGGTGGGGGCGGGCTTGGCTGGCGGAATTGCTTCCCCGCGGGGAGTCGGTTCCACCCTGTCGGCCTGGGCGGGAGGTGGAGCAGGGGGCGTGGCCGGTTCGGCAGGGAGCGGTTCCGGCGCCAGGCTGATGGATGGTTCGCGGGCTTGGGGATGAGGGGGCTGCTCCGGCGGAGATGGGATCGCCTCGGGAATTGGAGCGGCCGGCGGGGGAATGTCCGCCAGGGAAAGCTCCAGGGGCGGAAGTTCCGCCGGGGGAGGGGAGGCGACCGATGGTGGGGGCTCTATATCCCGGTTTATCGGGAGGCTCTCCTCCGCTTCCGTCGGAGCCGTCTTCTGCTCCGGTAAAGGCTCCAACGTCATGACCGGTTCGGCGGCGGCTGGGGCCGGCTCGGGCTCGGCGACGGGCGGAGCCGGCGGCGTTTCCTCTTCGGGCGGACGGGGAGGCGGGGGCGGCGGCTCCTGCCGTTGGCGCTCGGCCCGTTTCAGGGCCTCCAGCAACAGGCTCATGGCAAGGCTCCCGGCGCGGTGGAGGTCGGAACGGCGAATTGGCGTCCGGTGGGCTGGTTGAAGAAGTCCTTGCTGGGCAGCATTTCCTTGGCGAAGGCGTAGTCCCCTTCCAGGCTCGCGTCATTGATGACCACCGGTCGCAGGAATACGACCAGTTCCGTTTTGCCTGCCTGGTTGTTGCGGGTGGAGAAGAGCCGGCCGGCGCCGGGGACGTCGCCCAGGCCGGGGAGCCCTTCGCTTTCCCGGGTCTCGGAATCCTCCATCAGGCCGCCCATCATCACCACATTGCCCGAAGGAATCTTCATGACCGATTCCATTTCCCGGGTCTGGACAATGGGGACCAGGTTCGGCACCGACAGCAGGGCCGGGTTGGGGTCCTGGGCATAGCCGCGCAGGCGGGAGATGGTGGGGCGGACGGTGAGCGTCACCTGGTTGCCGTCGTCGATCTGGGGGATCAGGTTCATCACGAAGCCGACGGCCACGGTGTTCGCCGTGGAGGTGTAGGTGGTGGTGGTCATCGTCTGGTTGATATTGGTCTGGGCGCTGACCGTGAAATAGACCAGGTTGTCCACCACGCGCAGGACGGCGCTCTGGTTATTGAGGGCGGTGATCTTCGGGCTGGAGATGACTTTGGTGCGGCCGAACTGGGACAGCAGGCTCATGGCCGCCGCGAAGCTGCTGCCCCGGCCGTAGCCGATGGTGAGGCCGGCGTTCTTGCTGGTGAGGGGGAACATGCCTCCAGTAAACCGGGTATCCGCCGGTGGGACCGATGCCCCCTGGGTGCCGACTACGTTACCCGCGGCGTCCAGGGTGCCCATGCCTTTGGCGATCTGATCGATCAGGTTGGCCTTCTGGGTCTGGGTGAGGTTGGTGTCGCCCATGATCGAGCTGATCAGGGTGGAGCGAGTGGCATCCGGCAAGGCTTTGTCCAGCGCCGTGCCCAGCAGGTTCTGGCGGAAAGAGAAACCGGAGGCCAGGGCCACGCTCTTCCAGTCGACGCCGGTCTGGGACTGGTCGTTGAGGGCGACCTCCACGATGGTGGCCTCGATCAGGACCTGGCGGCGGGCGTTGTTCAGCACCTTGTCCATGAATTCCCGGATCTTCTCGTGCTGGCGCGCCGTGGCGCGGACGGCAATGATCCCGGTTTCCCGGTTGGCAATGACCGAGGCGGCTTCCCGGAAAGTGCTGCGGCGCAGGGACGAGGTGGCGGCGCTCTGCATGGCTGCGGGATTCGGGCTGCTCGCCAGGGATGGGGTGGTGGTGCCCCGGGTCTGGGTTGGCGCCGGGGCGCCGGTTCCCGTGGTCTGCTGGGTGTTTTCGACCACCTGGGTCTGTTCAAAGGAGCCTTCGGGCAAGACACGGTCGGTTTCCCGCAGGAGATCGCGGATATTGGCGATCAGGGTGGCCCAGAAATCGTTGTCGGAGCGGCTGGTGACATTGGTCAGGGAGCTATTTCCCGTGGCGCTGGCGGCTCCGCCACCCCCACCTCCACCGCTGGAAGCGACCGAGCCGGTGATCTGGGTGGCGACATTGACGGAACTGGATGCCTGTCGCGCCAGATTCACGTAATCCACCTTGTAATTCCGGAGGAAGGGCGTGTCCCGGCTGATCTGCAGGACTTTTCCCTCCATTTCCCAACGCATGTCGATCTGGCGGGAAATGCGGTCGAGCAGTTGGGGCAAGGTCTGATTGAGGGCGTTGAGGGTGATGGCCCCTTCGATGTCGCCGGCGATGTCGATATCGATCCTGGCATCCCGAGCCAGGGCGAACAGCACGTCCCGGGCCGGGACGTTATTGACGACGACGCTGTAGGTTTCCTGGCGCGGGGCCGGTTTGGGCGGTTCCACCGTCGGGACGATGGCCAGGGGAGGAGGGCTGCCGGCCGGTTTTTCGATGGCCTTGAGGTGCTGCTCCGAGGGCTTTACCTGGGGCTCCGCACAGCCTGCCAATAGGACAATGGCGGCCAACCCCATGCAGCCTGCGGGCAACGCCTTGAAAGCTGATTTCATACCCCCGACACCCCTGGTGTTGTATTTAATATTATCCCGTCGGTGTATGCGGGATTCATTACTGGATTCTAATCGTTCTCACCTGTCATTGAGAAGGTGTTTTCCGGGCCGCCTCAAGCCCGGCGAGGGATCGTACCTGGGGCTGGAGGCGGAGCAGTGGATCCGGCAGCTCCTTCGCGGCGGCCAAGGCCTGCTCCCGGGTGCCGTAGTTGCCGACGCAGAGGGCGATCATCTCCCGGTTGCCGATGCGGGTCGGGATGAGCCTGACGTTGGCGGCGCCGAGGAGGTTGGTCGCCTGTTCCCTGAGGCCGGAAAACCTAGGCGAGGCTTCGTTGTCGGAGTAGCCGAGCTGGAGGACGAAGGCGGCAGCGGTGACTGCCTGCGGGGTGGGGCGTGCCGCAGGTTGGGGCGCGGCGGGTTCCGTGGCGGTCGCATGGACCGGCGCCGACGCTTTGCTGGCGGCGGAGGCGTCGAACTGTTCCGTGGGCGGTGGGGGTGAATTCGCCAGGCCTCGCATACCCCAGCCGCTGATGGCAGCGGCGACCAAGGCTCCGGCAAGGAGGGACGGCCGCCAGGGATTCAGGCGGGACGGTCGGCGGGAGGCGATGCCCAGGCTGGAATCGGCAATCGCCCGCTCGGCGTCGGCCTTTTCGACACTGTGGCGATTGGCGGCAAAGGCGGACAGCAGCGCCTTGTCGGCCAGTATGTTGATGCGGCGGGTAAGGCCGACGGAGGCGCGGGCAATGGCCGCCACCGCCTTGGAGGTGAACGGGTTCGGTCCCCGGTAATCGACGGCCCGCAGGCGAAACTCGATATATTCCCGGACGGCTTCCTGGTCCAGGGGGAGCAGGGTGAAGCTGTGGGTGATCCTTTCCCTCAAGGGTCTCAGGGCGTGGCGGGAGATCAGTTCGTCCAGTTCCGGTTGGCCGAAGAGGACGATCTGCAGGAGCTTGTCCCGGCCGGCTTCCAGGTTGGAGAGCAGGCGAATCTGCTCCAGGCTTTCCTCGGGCATGGCATGGGCTTCGTCCACGATGACGACTACCCGGTTGCCCCGCTCGTAGCGGGCGATCAGGGCTTCCTGGAGGGAGCGCAGGAGCTGGCTGGGGCGGTTCGCCAGACTCGAAATCCCGAGTTCTTCTGCCAGGGTGTGCAGCACCTCGTCCCGGGAGAGAGAGGGCGTGGCGATGTAAATGGTGTCCGTGGTCTTCGGCAGTTGCTCAATGAGCATGCGGCTCAACATGGTCTTGCCGCTGCCGACCTCGCCGGTGACCTTGATCAGCCCTTCGCCAGCCTCGATGGCGTAGAGCAGGGCGGCCAGGATGTTGCCCCGGTTGGCGCCGGTAAAGAAGATGTCGGTGGCGGGGGTGATGCGGAAGGGGGCTTCCCGCAGGCCGAAATGGTCGAGATAAAGACTCATGGTGCTCAATATTATTATGTCATTGGGAGTGAGGGGTGAAGAATTTGCCTGGAATGAGGGCGGGCTCTGATAAAATCGAAAAATTGTCCGATTCTGCGAATTGAGCGTGTTCTCCAACCCGTCAGACGAGCCTCTGGTTCGAGTCGAAAACCTGTATTTCAGCTACGCCGGCCGTCCCGTGCTCAAGGGTATCAACATGACCATCCCGCGCGGGAAGGTGGTGGCCATCATGGGCGGGTCCGGGTGCGGTAAGACGACGCTGCTGCGCTGTATCGGCGGCCAGCTGAAGCCTTCTTCCGGGGCCGTCCGGGTGGGGGGCAAGGAAGTCCACCAGTTGGACCGCAAGGGGCTCTACGACTTCCGCCGCCAACTCGGCATGCTTTTCCAGTTTGGCGCCCTGTTTACCGATATCTCGGTGTTCGAGAACGTCGCCTTTCCCTTGCGGGAACATACCGACCTGCCGGAAGAGATGATCCGCGACCTGGTGCTGATGAAACTGGAAGCGGTCGGCCTGCGCGGCGCCCATAAGCTGATGCCGGCGGAGCTCTCCGGCGGTATGGCCCGCCGGGTGGCCCTGGCCCGGGCCATCGCCCTCGATCCTCTGCTGGTGATGTACGACGAGCCTTTCACCGGCCTCGATCCCATTGCCCTGAGCGTCATCGGCCAGCT
>DASRUX010000114.1:0-4219 GCA_035655235.1 Rhodocyclaceae bacterium
AGATAGGGGATGTCATGCTCATATCGGTCGCTTCCGAAGATGGCATAGCTTCCCAGATGTCGGCCCGCCCAACTATCGGGCCGACCTGAAATATCGGTAGGGATCAGGGTAGGGCGCGTAGGGATCGCCCGACGACAAGTAGGCCCGGCGGCCGGGCTAGTTCAGGAGGTCGTTTTCCAGGGCGTAGCGGACCAGGTCGGCATTGGTGGCGAAGCCCATCTTGTCCATGAGCCGGGCCTTGTGGGTGGAAACCGTCTTGTTGCTGATGGCCAGCTGGGTGGCGATGTCGTTGACGCTGGTTCCCCGGGCGAGGAGGCGGAGGATCTGGAATTCCCGGTCGCTCAGGCGCTGGTGGGTGGGCTCTGTCGTATCGGTGGGCTCGCCGAAGACCATCTGTTCCGCCAGGCTGGGGTCGATGAAGCGGCCGCCGGTGGATACCTTGCGGATGGCGGCGAGGAGGGTTTCCGGGTCCTGGTCCTTGGTGACGTAGCCGTTGGCGCCGGCCTTCAGGGCGCGCCGGGCCACCTGGAGCTCGTTGTGCATGGAGAGGACCAGGATGGGCAGATTGGGATAGTGGTTCCGGATGCGGGTGATCAGGTCCTCGCCGCAGATGCCCGGCATGGTCATGTCGAGGAGCACCAGGTCGATGCCATCCTGGCGCAGGCGGTCGAGTACGACGCCGCCCTGGGTGGCCTCGGCCACCACCTGGATGTCGAGAACCAGGGAAAAGAGCTGTTTTAGCCCTTCCCGCATGATGGCGTGGTCGTCGGCGAGCAGGATGCGAATCACGGATATCCCCTTTTTATTTTCTGGTCGGTATGGTAACCCGGATCCGGGTACCTTGGCCGGGCGCGGTGTCGATGGTCGTGCTGCCACCGACGGCGAGGGCGCGTTCCTTGATCCCGACCAGGCCGAATTTGTGCGTCCGGGCGAGGTCCGGATCGAAGCCCTTGCCGTCGTCGGCGATCTGGAGCACCTGGCCGTCCTCCCCTTCCTCAAGGCTGATCCGGACATGGCTGGCTTCAGAATAACGGGCCGCGTTGGTCAGGGATTCCTGGGCGATGCGGAACAAGACCATCGCCCGGTCCTCGTCCAGGCGCAGCTCTTCCTGGAGGGCCATCAGTTCGCAGGAGATGCCGGTGTTGCGCTCGAAGGTGGTCGCCAGCCAGTCCAGGGCCGCCACGATGCCCATGTCCAGGGCAGCGGGCCGCAGGGAGGTGGACACGTCCCGGGCGACCTGGATGGTCTGGTCCACCATGGCGAGCACGTTGCCGGTCGCTTCCCGCAGGCCCGGCGTGGCGCTGCCGAACTGGAAATTGAGCAGGTTGACCTTGAGCCGCAGGGCGGTGAGCTGTTGTCCCAGCTCATCGTGGATTTCCCGGGCGATGCGCTTGCGTTCTTCCTCCCGGGCCGTTTCCCGGCGGGATGAGAGTTCCTGCAGCAGGTTGTAGGATTCCCGCAGGCGGGTTTCGGCCATCTTCAGTTCGGTGATGTCGCGGACGGTGGACAGCACGCTGGCGATGACTCCATCCGGGCCATATTCGGGCACCAGGCGGGTGTGCCCCCAGCGTATCGAGCCTTCGGCCGAACGGAAGGTCTGTTCTTCCGTCAGCACATCGCCGGTGTCCAGCACATGCCCCAGCAGCCGGACAAAGTGGTCGGCATCGAGGTAAGGCGAGTACTGTTGCGATGTCCTGCCCAGCACTTCCTCAAGGGGGCAGCCGAAGTGGCTGAGGGCGGCGGGATTGACGTAGACCCGGCGGCATTCCCGGTCATAGCGGACGACGCTGTCGGGTGAGTTCTCGACCAGGGCGCGGAAGGCCTGTTCGCTGGCCTGCAATTGGGCATCGCTACGGGCGCGCTCCAGTTCGGCCGCGGCGCGGGGGGCGACGATCTGGAGCAGCTGTGTCACCGCCGTTTCGTCCTCCATGGGCTTGTCGTCCAGGACGGCGATCAGTCCGATCGGCTGGCCGGTGGAGTCCCACAGCGGTACGCCGGCGTAGCTCTCGGCGCCCATGTCTACCAGCAGCGTGTCCTCCGGGAAGAGAGCCTGTACCCCCCTGGGATAGCAGCAGACGCGCTTGCCGGCCACCTCGTCGCAGGGCGTGCCGGCGAGGGGATAGCGCAGGTTGGGCAGGATGGCCCCCTTGGCGTAGAGCGTGACAGTCTCGGCGATGGCCGGGTCGTCGGCCAGTTTGTCGATGAGGACGTAGGCGACGCCCAGGGTTTCGCCCACATGGCGCGTCAGTTCGGCGAGGAAATCCTGTTTGCCGCCGGCGTTGGCGATGAAGCGTAGGGCATTCTCGATGCGCTTGCGCTCGGTGATGTCGCGGGCGAGAACGATGAAACGCGGCTGGCGATCGGCTGCATCCGATTTGCGGGCCACCGACAGCTCGAACCAGGCGCTCCCCTGGGGCAGCGCCAGGGCGTACTGCTTGCCGATCGAGTAGCCCCGGGATTCGGCCTCGGCCAGGGCCGACAGGCAGGCTTCCGTCGCTTCCGGCGGCAGGATTTCGTGGAGCGGCCGGTTGAGGAGCTGCTCCGGCGGCAGTGTCAGGAGATCGGCGCGCGGCGAGTGGCAGTCGTGGATGCGTCCGTCCAGGTCCATTTCGAACAGCAGGTCCGGTACGGCGTCCAGGGTGGCCTGCAGCCGCCGGCTGGCCTGCTGGACCTGGGCATTCAGCTCTGCCTGCAGGCGGTTGCTGCGCCGTTGCCGGGCCAGGAACACGCCGGTGACGGCCAGCAGCAGGAAGCTGGCCGCCAGGACCGTCCATAGCCAGCGCTGTTCCTGGGCGTTCTGTTCCGTCTGGCGGGTCAGGGCTTCGATCTGTTTCTGCTTGGCCTCCGTCTGGAAGCGTTCCATCAGGTGGTCCAACTGTTGGGAGGCGTCTTTCTGCGCCCCTTCGGCGGCGGTCTTGTTGGCTTGGGCGGCATACTCGTAGGCCTGCCTGAAATCCCCCCGGGCGGCGGCCAGGGACGCCAACTGCCGGGCGCTGGCAGTGAGGTAGACATGGGAATCGATATCCTTGGCCAGGGCGTAGGCCCGTTCCGCGTCCTCGGTGGCAGCGCCGGTCATGCCCAGGGCCTGGCGGTCGGCGCTGCGGGTGTTGAGCACCCACCACAGGCCGATCTTGTTGGGATAGCGCTCGTAGATGGCGGCGCTGTCGTCGAGCAGGCGAAGCGCCTCCCTTATCCGGCCCTGGGACCGCAGAATGTCCGCCAGGGCGTATTGGGCATGGGCAACGCTGAAGTAGGTCGACCCTGCCCGGAAGATGGCAATGGCTTCCCGGGCGGCGGCCTCCGCCTCCACCGGCCGTCCTGTCCGCGCTGCCTCTCCCGACTTGCCGAGCGCCGCATAGGCTTCCAGATGCCTTGAGCCGGCCAGGCGGGCTTGTTCCGCCATCCGGTCGTAGTAGGCCTCGGCTTCGGCGTGGCGTCCGGCCTGGTCCATGGAAATGGCCATGCCCTGGAGGGCATAGGTCAGAAAAAGCGGATCGCCGTTGCGCTGGGCAATGTCCATGGTCTGCATGGCGATGGTGACCGATGCCTCCATCTGGCCTCGGCGCCGGTACAGCATGGCGGTACGCAGCATCGCCTCGCCCAGGAGGTCAGGACGGTCTACCCCTTCCAGGAGGGTCAGGGCGGACATGATGGCGGTGCCCATGGTGTCGATCCGCCCCTGGTTGATGGCGACGAGGGCGGTGGTGAGGTTGGCCTCGGCCTGGCCTTCCTTGTCGCCGCCGGCTTGCGCGGTCTTCAGGGCGCCCTCGGCATGGGTGGCCGCCTCCTCGGCGTGGGCTAGGTAGATTTCGGCGCGGGCGAGGAGGTTGAGCACCCGTGCCCGGTCGGCGGGGGGCGCATCGACGGGGAGGGCGGCGTGGAGCCGGTGGGCGATAACATGGGCGAGGGGCGGGTTGTTTTCGGCCAGCCGGCGGGTGTCGGCGACCTCGCGCCGCCAGTCGTCGAGGGATTCGGCGGCCCGGGCCGGGGACGCCAGCATCGCCGCCAGACAGAGGCCCGCCAAGCATGCCGCGATGGCTTGCCGGCAGGCGCTTCCGGTCCGGAGGAGGCTGGCGTCGTCGCTCATAGTTTGAAGGCGATGGAACAGGCGATCTGGGTGTCGTTCATCCAGGCGGATTCCGGACGGCTTTCGGTGCCGTAGTAGGACCGGCGGACGGTGCGGGTGAGGTTGAGGCCTTCGAGGGACACGGAAACCTTT
>DASRUX010000115.1:0-23467 GCA_035655235.1 Rhodocyclaceae bacterium
ACGGATCGCGCTCCAGGGCCTGGCGGATGTAGGCCACCAGGGGCACGTTGTCGACGACCCGTTGGGCGAAGAGGGCATGCTGCTCCGCTTGCTCGGCGCCGACGAAACGCTCGCCCAGGGGCGTCACCAGGATATCGCCGCCTTCCAGCACGGCGAATTCCAGGAGCGCCAGCGCCTTGGAGACATTGAGCAGTTCGTGGTCGGAAAGCCCGGTTTCCTCGGCAATCTTCGGCAAGTCCGCCCGGCCGGAGAAGGGCTCGTCCACCAGGACTTCCAGGAAGCCCTCCATCCGCGCCACATCGGCCTCGGGCAGGCGGTCGCCCAGTTGCAGCTTGACCTCCGTGGTGCTCAGCCGGCCGTGACGCTGGGAGCCGGCGGTCATCAAGCCGTACACGCTGTCGATCAGGGAGCGGACTCCTCCGCTTTCCGCATCCCGGGGGCGCGGCAGGGGAACCGGCAGCTCGTCCCGCACCCGTCCGGGGTGACTGGCGAAGACGAGGACGCGGTCGGCCATCATGACGGCTTCCTCGATATTGT
Organism: Rhodocyclaceae bacterium; assembly: GCA_035655235.1. Taxonomy (GTDB): domain Bacteria; phylum Pseudomonadota; class Gammaproteobacteria; order Burkholderiales; family Rhodocyclaceae; genus JAGTRP01. The sequence continues at coordinate 538 of DASRUX010000115.1, forward strand.
GGGAAACCACCAGGATGGCCTTGGTGGAGAGCTGTCCGCTCTCCCACAACTCCAGGATGTCTTCCCGCAGGGTTTCGCCGGTCAGGACATCGAGGGCGGAAAAGGCCTCGTCCATGAGCAGCACTTCCGGCTCCATGACCAGGGCGCGGGCGATGCCCACCCGCTGGCGCATGCCGCCCGACAACTCCCGCGGCAGGGCGCCCTCGAAGCCGGCCAGGCCGATCAAGTCGATGGCCGCTTCGGCGCGCTCGGCCCGCTCCTTGGGCGGCACGCCCCGGGCCTCCAGCCCGAGTTCGACGTTCTTCTGCACGGTGAGCCATGGAAAGAGGGCGAAGGACTGGAAGACCATGCTGATGCCTTCCGCCGGCCCGTAGAGGGGCATGCCCCGGTAGAGCACCTGGCCCTGGTCGGCCGAGATGAGGCCGGCCATGATGCGCAGCAGGGTGGATTTCCCGGAGCCGGACTGGCCCAGCAGGGCCACGATCTCGCCTTCCCGCAGGGTGAAGTCGACGCCCTCCAGGACGGCGCGGGCCGTGCCGTCGGCCGACTTGAAGGACTTGCCGACCGACCGGAATTCGATGAGGGGATTGGCCATGCCGGACATCCTCAGAAATGCAGGCGGTTTTCGGCCATGCGATACAGCCGCCGCCAGACGAAATGGTTGAAGCCCATGACGAAGACGCACATGACACCAATGCCCAGGGCAATGCGGGGGAAGTCGCCGACGGCGGTCATCTCGGCAATGTAGCTGCCCAGGCCGTGGGCCTTGAGGGTGGTATCGCCCCAGGTGACGTACTCGGCCACGATGCTCGCATTCCACGAACCGCCGGAGGCGGTGATGGCGCCGGTCACGAAGCTGGGGAAGATGGCCGGCAGCAGATAGCGGCGCCACAGGAGCGGCCCCTTGAGGCCCAGGTTCTTCGCCGCGTAGCGCAGTTCCGTGGGGATGGTCGAGGCCCCCGCGATCACGTTGAAAAGCAGGTACCACTGGGTGCCCAGGATCATCAGGGGCGACAGCCAGATGTCCGGGTTGAGATGGAACTTGACCATCACGATGACCGCCGCCGGGAACATCAGGTTGGCGGGGAAGGCCGCCAGGAACTGGATGGCCGCCTGGGCCCGTTCCGACAGCTTGGGATTCATGCCGATCCAGACGCCGACCGGAATCCAGACCACCGCTGCCAGGACGATCAGGACGACGACCCGCAGCATGGTGAGGCAGCCGAGGAGGAACACCCGCCCGACCTCGCTCCAGCCGACCTCCGTATGGATGAAGCGGACCAGGGTCCACACCGCATAGAAGAGAGCGGCGGCGATGACCGCGTCCCAGATGCGCTCCGGCGTATTCGTCCGGACCTTGGGCCGGGCGCGGACGGAGGTGCCGTCGTAAGGCAGGCGGAAGGCGGCGAAGGAACGCTCCAGCAGCCGCCCGAAGGCCGCGGCGATGCCCTGAATCCGTTCGGTGCGGCGAAACCAGGCCAGGAGCCAGGAATCCTGGGCGGTAGCGCCGCCGGTTTCCTCGAAGCGGAAGCGGTCGGCCCAGGCCAGCAGGGGCCGGAAGAAGAGCTGGTCGTAGAGCAGGACGCCGACCAGCATGGTCCCGATGGCCCAGCCGATGGCGCCCAGATCCCGCTGTTCGATGGCCAGGGCGATGTAGGAACCGATCCCCGGGAGCTTGATGTTCTGGTTGGAGACGGAAATCGCCTCCGAGGCGACCACGAAGAACCATCCCCCCGACATGGACATCATCATGTTCCACAGCAATCCCGGCATGGCGAAAGGCAGTTCGAGCCGCCAGAAGCGTTGCCAGCCGGAGAGCTGGAAGACCCGGGCGGCTTCCGTCAGTTCCGCCGGCACGGTGCGGAAGCCCTGGTAGGCGCTGAAGGCCATGTTCCAGGCCTGGGAGGTGAAGATGGCGAAGATGGCCGCGCATTCCACCCCCAGCAGGTTGCCCGGGAACAGGGCGATGAAGGCGGTCACCGTGATCGACAGGAAGCCGAGGATGGGGATGGACTGGAGGATGTCCAGGATCGGCACCAGCACCTTCTCGGCCACCCGGTACTTGGTGGTGAGGGCGGCGAAGACGCAGCTGAAGAGCAGCGACGCCCCCAGGGCGATGAACATCCGCAGGGTGGTCCGCAGCAGGTAGTACGGCAGGTTGCCGGGATCCAGGGAAAGGGGAATTTGTTCCCCGACCTGATAGGGGGTGGCCATCTGCTGGCCGCCATAGGCCAGCAGCACCAGCAGCGCCAGGACCATGGGCAGCAGGGCCCAATCCCAGCGGTTGCCCCCGGCCTCGACCACCTGGCGCGGGAAGAACGGCGAATACTTGCTCACCGGGCGACAGCCTTCTTTTCCGGCAGGACCGGATCGACATGGGTCATCAGGTAGAGGACCGGATGCCTGTCCATCACATTGACCCGGGCTTGGTGGGCGATGTCATGGCCTTCGGCCACAGTCAGGGTGCCGTCGATTTCCAGGTGGACATCGGCCAGGATCATGTCGCCGGCCTTGCGGGTCTTCAAGTCATGGAGCCCAAGGACGCCGGGCGTCGCCAAGATGTCCGCGGCAATCCCGGCGATCTGCTCTTCGGTGGCGGCCCGGTCGGTGAGGTCGTGCAGGGCCTCCCAGGTGAATCCCCAGCCCATGCGGGCCACCATGAGGCCCACCACCAGGGCCGCGATGGGGTCGAGCAAAGCGACGCCCAGCAGGTTGCCGCCGATCCCGACGGCAACCACCAGGGATGACGCCGCATCGGAACGGGCGTGCCAGGCATTGGCGATGAGCATGCTCGAACGCACCCGCTCGGCGACGGCGAGCATGTAGCGGAAGAGAATTTCCTTGGCGGCCAGGGCGCCCAGGGCCACCCAGAGGGCGATGGGCTGGACCGTCGGGATGCTGTCCGGCGTCTGCAGCTTGTGTACGGCCGACCACACCATACCCAATCCCACCGCCAGGAGCAGCCCGCCCAGGACGAGGGAAGCCGCATTTTCGTAGCGCTGGTGGCCGTAATGGTGCCTGTCGTCGGGCGCCTTGTGGGAATGATGGGCCGCCATCAGGACCACGAAGTCGGCGATCAGGTCGGACAGGGAGTGGATGCCGTCGGCGATCAGGCCCTGGGAGCCCGACAGCAGGCCGGCGGCCACCTGGGCGAGGGTCAGGCCGATATTGACGGCCACGCTGACCCAGGTGCTGCGCCGGGTTGCCGCCTGGCGCTCCGGGGTCGCATCCCCGCCACCGAGCTCGGCCAGTTCCTTGAATTCGTCCATGGGGCTTCCTGATTACGCGGAGTACGCGGGCGATGGAATTTTATCGCCTACACCGGTGCCAGGGAGAATTGCCGTCAGCCCACAGCCGGCCGGCTCGCCGACTTGGCGCCCCGGTTGGGACCAGAGATACGCCCGAACCCGCCATACCGATTACATGATTCCGCCCATCGATTCGTGAGGCGGCCCTCCGTAACATTCCCTTCCCGGCGGCCCACGCGGGACGCCGCTTTCCAGGGAGGGAAGACGATGACCGAGAGCTTCATGATGAGAGGTGCCCGCTGGCACGGTGCGCGGTCGTCCATCCCGATGCCGGCGCAGGCCGCCGGCAAGGCTGCGCCGGGCAGCCTGTGGCCCCGCTTGGGCGCGATGCTGCCGAAAAGGAGTGGCAACCGCTTCGCGGCCTTCCAGGCCTTCGTCCGCAGTTGCTTGAAGTAGCCCTCCTGCGCGGAGCCTGCCATGACAGACTCCGCCGGGGGGCGATTACTTGAGGCCGATGACCCGGATTTCGACGCGGCGATCCGGGGCCAGGCAGGCGATGACCTTGGCGCCGCCCTTGCCCGGACACTGGCCGGCCGTGGTGACCGGCTCGGCGCTGCCCTTGCCTTCGACCTGGATCAGGCGCTTATCCACCTTCCGGGATACCAGGTAGGCCTTCACGGCTTGGGCTCGCTTCTGGGACAGCCGCAGGTTGGCCTGCGGGGAGCCGATGCGGTCGGTATGGCCGACGACCAGGATCTGGTCCGCCGAACGCCCCTTGATCTTGCCGATGACCTCGTCCAGCTTCGCCTTGCCCTTGGGCAGGAGGGTCGCCTTGCCGAAGGCGAACAGGCCGTCCGCCGCCAGGGTCGTGGTTTCTGCGGCCGGCTTGGCAGGAACGGGGGCCGGGGCCGGTGCAGCCACCTTGGTGGCCGGCCGCTCGGCCGCCTTGGGCTTGGGCGCCAGGTCCGGGTCGCATTCCGCGGTGGCCATGCCCGGCGTCCAGTAGCCCGTCTTCCAGCACAGTCCGTTGCCGCTCCTGACGACGGCACCGCTGGAATCCGTCACATAGCCGTCCGCGGCGTCAGCGGCACCGGCGACGAGCAGGGAAGAGAGGATGATCGAGGCAAAGAGGGCTTGGTTTCGCATGGCTTCCTTGGTTAAAAAAGTGCCCGCGCGAGGCGGGCGAAAGGCACCGGTAATGCAACTGGTGTTGATAGAAGGAGTGCTGGCAATTTAGCCCCTTGCGATCCCGCTTACTAACGAGATTTCGTTGAAGCATGGATAAGCACAGCTTAACCATCCCCCTTCCGGGACTGGAACGGATCGCCCAAACGCAGTACCTTTGCGCCCATTCGATACCGGCGGCATTGCCGCGCCGCCAGCCCCTTACCGATGGAATTCCTCGATCCCCGCACTTTCCTCCTGGTTGCCAACCTGTTCGGCGTACTCTGCGCCCTGGTGCTCGGGGTTCAGGCCCGAAGCTTCCCGGACGATATCAAGGGGCTGGGGGAATGGGCCCTCGGGGTGGTGCTCATCGGCTGCTCGGCAGGGCTGGCTTCCATGCGGGGCCTCTTGCCCGATGCCGTTTCCGTAGTCGCCGCCAGCGCCCTGCTCCTGTTCGGGCAGTTCCTGCTGGTGGCCGGGCTGCAGCGCTATTCCGGCCGGGAGCCCCTGTGGCGCCCCACCCTGGACGGCATCGGGGCGGTGATGATCCTGGTGCTGTGGCTGACCTACGGCTCCCACAATTACCCGGGCCGGCTTTTCGTCATGGCCCTGGCCCACATCGCCTTCTTCTCCTTTGCCGCCTACCTGGCCTGGCGGGCGGAGCCCCAGGGCTTCGGCAGCCGCTTCCTCGCCACCGTCTTCCTGTTGGGGGTATCCGTCGCCATCTGGCGCATCGCCACCCTGCCCATCGCCAGCCAGGAAACCGAGGACATCTTCGACCACAGCCTGGTCCAGCAGATCTACCTGGGCATGTTCTCCCTGGGGGTGCTGGGGCTGTCCCTCGGCTTCATCCTGCTGGCCAACGAGCGCCTGCGGGTGGAGCTGGAATTCATGGCGACCCGGGACCCCATGACCGGCGCCCTCAACCGCCGGGCCTTCTTCAGCCGGGCCGAGGTGGAATGGGCCCGCATCCAGCGTACCCGCCGGCCCCTGGCGGTGATCGTCTCGGACATCGACTTCTTCAAGAAGGTGAACGACACCTACGGCCACCATGTGGGCGACCTGGTGATCAAGGACTTCTCCCGGCGCACGTCCAACATGCTGCGGGTGCCGGATATCCTGGCCCGCTTCGGCGGCGAGGAATTCGTCGTCCTGCTGCCGGAAACTGGCCTGGCCGAAGCGAAGAAGGTGGCGGAGCGCATCCGCAAGGAAATCGAAACCCGGCGCGACAAGGAACTGCCGCCCTACACGGTCAGCCTGGGGGTATCGGTGGCCCAGGGGGATGCCGGCCAGGCGGCGGACATCGAGGGCCTCCTGGCCGAGGCCGACGCTGCCTTGTACCGGGCCAAGGAAGGCGGCCGCAACCGGGTGGTCGCCTAAACCCGCCTGGCGGCGCAGCTGTCCAACGGCCAATAGCGATTGGACAGGAGCTGGCCATGGACCGGACCATCATCGGCGTTTTCGATACCGTCAGCGCTGCCCGTGCCGCCCGGGAGAGACTGGCCGGCGGAGGGATCGACCTCTCCCGCACGCATCTCGCCATCCATCCCGCCGTCCGGCGGGAGGCCGTGGATACCGACGTGGCATGGGAAGGCAGCACGTCCGCCGGAATCCGGGATTTCTTTGCCGAGCTGCTGGGAACCGAACATTCGGCCGAAACCGGGCACCATGCCGAAGCCGTCCGGCAGGGGGGCGTGATCCTCGCCGTCGACCTGCGGGAGGGGGCACCGGCCGAACCGGTGCGGGCGGCTCTTCTGGAGGCCGGCGCCCTGGATGTGAATGAGCGGATCGGCAAGTGGCAAGCGGAGGGCACCGCCAATGCGGAATTGCCCAGGAACCCCTACGATCCCCTCGACCCGGATTCCCGCAACGGCTCCCGGCCCCGTTGAGCGAATGGCTTTAGCGCCGATCAAGGCCACGGCTCCCTCGGCCGGATAGACTCCGCGCCCATGAAGCTCCTTCGGCATTCCCTCTGGTTGGTCGGCTTCCGGCCTTTCTTCGCCCTCGCCTGCCTGTCCGGCCTGTCCTTGCCCGTCCTGTGGGCTCTGGTCTTCGCCGGCTGGCTACCGGCGCCGGCCGGCCCCCTGCCCCCCGTCCAATGGCACGCCCACGAGATGTTTTTCGGCTTCGGCTGGGCGGTCCTGGGGGGATTCCTGCTCATTTCCACCAAGAACTGGGTGCAGATCCGGGGCTACCACGGCGCCGGCCTCGCCCTCCTGGCCGCGGCCTGGCTCTTTGAACGCCTGGCCATCGCCTTCGGCAGCTCCTGGCCCCCCCTCCTTTTCCGGGTGTCGGCCAATCTCTTCCTGATCGCCATCGTCGCCATGCTGGCCTGGACCCTGATCCGCCACCGCAATACGGACAGCTACCGGGACAACTACCTGTTCCTCATCGTCCTGCCCCTCTTCCTGGTGAGCAAGAACCTGATCCTCAGCGCCGACCATTTCCACCTGGGCTGGTCCATGGCCCTGGGCCTCTATCGCATGGCCTTCCTGGTGATGCTGGAACGGACCCTGACGCCCTTCATGAAGGGTGCTTTCCAGGTGAGCCTGCTGCGGGAGCCCCGGCTGGACATGGCCATCAAGCTCCTCGGCCTGCCCCTGGTATTCGCCGACCTGATGCCGCCGGCGGTGGCTGCCGGACTCGCCCTGCTGCTGGCCGCCCTCCTCGCTGCCCGGTTCCTCTTCTGGAAGCCGAACCTCGCCTTCCGGCGCCTGGATATCGGCATCATGTACCTGGGCTACCTGGCCATCGTCGCCCAGTTGGCCGTCGAAGCGGCCGACCGGCTGGGCCACGCAGCCTGGGTGGGCACCCTGACGGTCCATGTCTTCACCTTCGGGGCCATGGGACTGGTGATCCCCGCCATGCTCATCCGCATTTCCAAGGGCCACACCGGCCGCAAGGTGGTGTTCGAGCCGGCGGACAAGACCGTGCTGTGGATCATGATGGCCGGCTTCGTGGTGCGGAACCTGGCGCCCCAGGTGGCGCCCGGCGCCTATCTGACGTGGATCGCCCTATCCGCCGCCTGCTGGTTCGCGGCGTTTGCCATCCTGGCCTGGCGCTATATCCCTATCCTGCTCCGTCCCCGCATCGACGGCAAGGAGCATTAGCCGGCCCGGTGCCTCTCCAGGCAGTCGGGCCGGGTTTCAGCGGCGGGGAACAGCTCCCGTTCCTCGAAGCGGACGTGAGCGGTCAGGCCATCAGCGAAGGCGAGCAGGGTTTCCGCGGAGGGAGTCGCCAATTCCTGGACCAGACGGGCCAGGGCGGCATGGTCGGCAAGGGTGCGCCGGACCAGTTCCGACTCTCCCATCTCCACCAGGGCGGGCAGTAGCCAGCTCTCTTCTTCCTGGAAGTGAGGGTCGAGTTCCGCCTCGAAGCTTTCCCGCACCTTGGCCGCCATGGCGGCGATCTCGGCCTCGCCCCCGCTGGCGGCCCTGCGGGCCCGCAGGGCCAGGGAAAGGGCCGTATGGTGTTCCCGGGAGAGGTCGCCGAGGCAGTCGAGTCGCTTCATGGCCGGTCCTCAGGGCATCCAGAACTTGGCTTTTTCGGTCACCGCCACGTTGGGATCGCTGCGGTCGCCGACGGTGAAGGTGATGGGATTGGCACCGGACGGCGCCGAGCCGGCATCCGCCTTCACCTGCACCGTCACCGAGGCGGTGCCGGCGGCGGGGATTTCGATGTCCGCTGCCTTCTCCAGCCGGATGCCGTCGATGCCGGCCACCTGCACCGAGTAGGCCTTGGGCGACTCGCTGGCGTTGGTCAGGTGAAGCTGGAAGGTATTCTCGATGGCGCCGTCCTCCGCCTCCCGGGCCAGGGCCGCCCGGTCCCGCAGGATGTCGACCTTGAGGGGCATGCGGGTAGCCAGGGACCAGCCGGTGGCGATGGTGATGCCGAGGAAGACCGCCGCGTACATCAAGGTGCGGGGCCGCAGGGCGCGGCGCAGGATTTGGCTGCGGCCGAGGTTTTCCTGGACGGCGTTCTCGGTGGAATAGCGCACCAGGCCGCGGGGATAGCCGACCTTGTCCATGACCTGGTCGCAGGCGTCGATGCAGGCGGCGCAGCCGATGCACTCGTTCTGGAGGCCGTTGCGGATATCGATGCCGGTGGGGCAGACCTGGACGCAGAGGCCGCAATCGACACAGTCACCGAGGCCCAGGGCCTTGGGATCGGCCCCCTTCTTGCGGGTGCCGCGATTTTCGCCGCGCTTGGCGTCGTAGGTGATGATGAGGGTATCCCGGTCGAACATCACCGACTGGAAGCGGGCGTAGGGGCAGATGTATTTGCACATCTGCTCCCGCAGGAAGCCGGCGTTGCCGTAGGTGGCGGCGCCATAGAACAGGACCCAGAAGCTTTCCCAGCCGGACAGGGAGAGAGTCGCCACCTCCGCCATCAGCTCCCGGATGGGGGTGAAGTAGCCGACGAAGGTGAAGCCGGTCCATAGGCTGAAGGCGATCCACGCCCCATGCTTGGCGACCTTGACCCGCAGTTTGTGGAAGGACCAGGGGGCGGCATCCAGCTTCATGCGCTGGGGCCGCTCGCCTTCGATCGCCTTCTCCATCCACAGGAAGATTTCCGTATAGACGGTCTGGGGGCACGAATACCCGCACCACAGCCGCCCCGCCACCGTGGTGAACAGGAAGAGGGCCAGGGCCGACAGGATGAGGAGGACGGCCAGGTAGATGGTGTCCTGGGGCCACAGCACCAGATCGAAGAGGTAGAAGCGGCGGGCGTCCAGGTCGAAAAGCACTGCCTGGCGGCCGTTCCAGGGCAACCAGCAGAGGCCGAAATAAACCGCCTGGGTCAGCCAGACGAAAATCCATCGCCAGGAAGTGAACAAGCCCTTGATGGAACGGGGATAGACCTTGGGTTCCGACTTGTAGAGGCCTTGGGGGTGGATTTCGATGACTTTCTTGTCGGCGGCGGGCTGGGGCATGGGGGTTGGGATGGTGTTGGGGCGGGGGCTCGATGACAGCGGACTGAAAGCTGTATAATTTTTATATGTTTATTCTACCGACGGCCCGTCGGATAATCAACGACCTAGGCAACACCTTGAGCTACTGAATCACTGAAAACAGAAGAAACGGGATGAGACTCAGCACCTTCTCCGACTACAGCCTTCGCGTCCTGATGTACCTGGCCATGGAGCCCGGGCGCCTGGCCACCATCGCCGAGATCGCCGAGGCCTACGGCATTTCCGAGGCCCACCTGATGAAGGTGATCCACCAGTTGGGCCGCGCCGGCTTTGTGGAAACCGTGCGGGGCAAGGGCGGCGGCGTGCGCTTGGGCGGTTCGCCCGGGGAAATCGTGCTGGGCGACGTGATCCGCCAGACTGAAAACGATACCGGCCTGGCCGGCTGTTTCTCGGAAACCAAGACCTGCCGGCTGAAGGGCGTCTGCCGCCTCACCGGCATCCTCGACGAAGCCATGCAAGGCCTTTTCCTGGTCCTGGACGGCTACACCCTGGCGGACTTGGTGGAGCCGCCCGAACCGCTGGCGGCAGCGGTCAATTTCCCGGCCAGCCGGCGGCCTGCCTAGGCCGATGCTGCCATCCCGTTCGGAATTCCTGCCGGTTCGCGGCCTCAGGCTCCATGTCCGGCGCTGGGGCGATCCCGCCGCACCGACCCTCTTCCTGCTCCACGGCTGGATGGACGTTTCAGCTTCCTTCCAATTCACCGTCGACGCCCTGGCCCGGGACTGGAACATCGTCGCCCCGGACTGGCGGGGCTTCGGCCCGTCGGAGTGGTTGGGCCGCCCCTACATCTTCGCCGAACACCTGGGCGACCTGGAGGCCATCCTCGACCACTACGCCCCCGGCGCCCCCGTCCGTCTGGTGGGCCACAGCATGGGCGGCATCCTGGCCTGCCTCTACGCCGGCATCCGACCGGAGCGGGTTCGGAAGGTGGTCACCCTGGAGGGCTTCGGCATCGCCCCCAATCCGCCGGCCATGGCACCGGAGCGTTACCGCAAGTGGCTCGATTGCCTGCAATCGCCGCCCCGCATGCATGTCTATACCGACCGGGCAGCCTTTGCCCGCCGCCTGCAGCACGACGACCGCTTCCTCACCCCGGAACGGGCCGCCTTCCTATCCAAACACCTGGCCCGGGAAGCCGAGGGCGGCGTGGTCTGGAACGGCGATCCCTGGCACAAGGCGCCGGGCCCCTATCTGTTCCGCCTGGAGGAATCCATGGCCGTGTGGCGCCAGGCGACGGCACCGGTACTCTGGGTGGTGGGCAGGGATTCCTGGGTGGTAAGGGAATTCGCCACTCGCCCCGGCGACTGGGAAGCCCGCCGGGCCTGCTTCGCCCAGGTGGAGGAGCACTGGATCGACGACGCCGGCCACATGCTCCACCACGACCAGCCGGAAGCGGTCGCCCGGCTGGCCGAGGAATTCCTGCTCAGGACTTGAGCAGTTCCTCCCGGGAGCCGAGCCAGCGCTTGAGATGCCGCTCGGCCCGTTCCGGCGCTTCGTCCAGGAGCTTTTCCGCCACGCCCCGGGCGGCTTCCACCAGATCAGCATCCCGTTCCAGGTCGGCGTAGCGCAGCAGCGGCACGCCGCTCTGCCGGCTGCCCACGAATTCCCCGGGGCCGCGCAGTTGCAGGTCCTGGCGGGCGATCTCGAAGCCGTCGGTGTTCTCGAAAATGATCTTGAGGCGCTGCCGGGCCGTCTCCGACAGGGGCTGGGCGTAGAGCAGCACGCAGGTGGATTCGTGGCTCCCCCGCCCCACCCGGCCCCGCAGCTGGTGCAACTGGGAAAGGCCGAAGCGCTCGGCATGCTCGATGACCATGAGGCTGGCGTTGGGCACATCCACCCCCACCTCGATCACCGTGGTCGCCACCAGCACGTCGATTTCGCCGGCGGCGAAGGCGGCCATGGTGGCCTGCTTCTCGTCGGCCTTGAGGCGCCCATGGACCAGGCCCACCCGCAGGTTTGGCAGGTCGGCGGAGAGATGCTCGAAGGTGTCCTGGGCGGTCTGGAGCTGGAGGGCTTCCGACTCCTCGATCAGGGGGCACACCCAGTAGGCCTGCCGGCCCTCCTCGACGTGCTTGGCGACGAAGCCCACCACGTCGTCCCGGCGGGCGTCGGACACCAGTCGGGTGCGGATTGGGGTGCGCCCCGGCGGAAGCTCGTCCAGGACGGTGACGTCCAAGTCGGCGTAGTAGCTCATGGCCAGGGTACGGGGGATGGGGGTGGCGGACATCATCAGTTGATGGGGATTGGCGCCCTTCTTGCGCAAGGCGAGGCGCTGCTGGACGCCGAAGCGGTGCTGCTCGTCCACGATGGCCAGGCCCAGCCGGGCGAAATCCACCGTCTCCTGAATGAGGGCATGGGTGCCCACCACCAGGTTGGCCTCGGCCGCCACCTTGGCCTGCTGTTCCCGCTTGGCCGCCGCCTTGAGGCTGCCCGATAGCCAGGCGACGGAAACCCCTAGAGGTTCCAGCCAAGCCTTGAGCTTGATGAAATGTTGCTCGGCCAGGATTTCGGTGGGGGCCATGAAGGCCGCCTGCCAGCCGGCCTCGATGGCCTGGCAGGCGGCCAGGGCGGCGACGATAGTCTTGCCGCTGCCCACATCGCCTTGCAGGAGGCGCTGCATGGGATAGGGCTTGGCCAGGTCGGCGGCGATTTCCTCCACGGCCCGGCGCTGGGCACCGGTCAGGCCAAAAGGAAGGCCGGCGAGGAGCTTCGCCGCCAAGTCGCCCCGGGCCTTCAACTCCGGCGCCCCCTGCTCCCGCCGGGCCCGGTAGGCGCGCCGCAGGGAGAGCTGCTGGGCCAGCACCTCGTCGAACTTGACCCGCCGCCAGGCCGGATGGGTTCCTTCCTGGAGGGCATGGACCGAGGTCCCGGGGGGTGGGGCATGGAGGAAGCGCAGGGCAGCAGCAAAAGCAGGTAGCCTCAAACGGGCGAGCATGCCCTCTTCCAGGGTGTCGTCCAGGTCCGCTTCGGCCAGGGCGCGGGAAATGAGCTTCCGTAGGGCCGAGGGTGCCAACCCAGCGGTGGTGGGATAGATGGGGGTGAGCCCCTTGGGGAGGGGTTCGCCCTCCTCCACCACCCGGAAGCGGGGATGGACCATCTCGGCGCCGAAAAAGCCGCCCCGGACCTCCCCGAAAACTCGCACCCGGGCGCCTTCGGAGAGCATGGACTTCTGATTCGGGTAGAAACTGAAGAAGCGCAGCCACACCTCGTCGCCGTAAGCTGCATCCCGGGCCCGCACCACCATCTGGCGGCGGGGCCGGAACTGCACTTCGTTGGAGACGACCACCAGCTCCAGCTGCACCGGCTCGCCCCAGGGGGCTTCCCCGGCCGGGGTGATGCGGGTCTCGTCCTCATAGCGCAAAGGCAGGTGGATGAGCAGGTCATCCTTGGTGACGAGGCCGAGCTTGGCGAGCTTCTTCTGAAGCGCGTCGGAAGCCCGGATGGGAGCGGCCGTCCCCGCTGAAATCATGCGCCGATATGCATGACCGCGTCGGCCTCCACCAGGGCGCCCCGGGGCAGTTCCTTGACGCCGACCGCGGCCCGGGCCGGGAAGGGCTCGCTGAAGTACTTGGCCATGGTCTCATTGACCTTGGCGAAGTTGGCCAGGTCGGTGAGGAAGACGTTGAGCTTGACCACGTCGGCGAGCGACCCGCCTGCCGCCTCGGCGACCGCCTTGAGGTTCTCGAAGACCCGCACGATCTGGGCGTCGATGCCATCCACCAGTTGCATGGAGACCGGGTCCAGGCCGATCTGGCCGGACATGTAGACCGTGTCGCCCACCTTGACGGCCTGGGAGTAGGTGCCGATGGCGGCAGGGGCATTCGGGGTGGAAATGATCGTTTTGCTCATGGTGTTGTCCCATAAAATGACGAAAACTTGAATCCGCGATCTTAAATGACCACCCCGGCCATCACCAACCTCGAAAAGCTCCTGAACGGCCCCCGCGACGGCGCCCTGCTGCGCTACTCCCTGGGCAATGAATACCTGAAGTTGGGCGAGGCGGGAAAGGCAGCGGCGTATTTCCAGCAGACCATCGACAAGGACCCCGGGTTCTCGGCCGCCTGGAAGCTGCTGGGCAAGGCCCTGGCCGCCGCCGACCGGCCCGCGGAGGCCCTGGCCGCCTACGAGCGGGGCATCGAAGTCGCCACGAACAAGGGCGACGTCCAGGCAGCCAGGGAAATGACCGTTTTCGCCAAGCGGCTGCGCCGACAGTTGGAGGAATAGGGCCCGTTACGGGCCGTTCCTAGCGCCCGGCCTTGGGCGGAATCAGCACGCCCTCGATGCCCAGGGCTTTCATTTTTTCCCGGGCCGCCGCCGCCTCCTCGCGGGTCTTGAAGGGACCGGCCTGGACCCGGGCTTCCAGGGTGGAAGGAATGCCGTTCAGAGTCAGCTTGGCGTGGAGTTCTTCGGCCCGCTCGACGCTGGTGAAGACGCCGGCCTGGACCGCATAACCGGCGAGCAGCCGCAGGGGCGCGGGAACCGGGTGAGCCGGCGCCACGGCTTCCGGCTGCCGGAGTGCCTGGGGTTTGGGTTCCGGCGCAGGCTTGAGCTCAGCCGGTTGCCGGGTCACCGGAGCCGACGACGCTTCGGGCTGAGCTGCCGGCATGGCGGGCTTGGCTACCGGAGGCTGAACCGGCGAAACGGGCTTCGCCACTTGAGGCAGAACAGGCGCAGCCGGGGCCACGCGGGGCTGGGCCGGGGCCGGCGGCGCCACCGGCTTGGCCGGCGCGTTCATCTCGGGCTTGGGCGCCGGGACAGCCGGCTGGGGCATGACTTCCGGCTTGGGCGGCAGTTCAGGCTTGGGGGGCGGCTCAGCGGGCTTCTCGGGGGCCACCTCCGGCTTGGGCGGCTCGGGCAGGGACTCCGTGGGCTTCACCGGCTGGGTCACTTCCTTCTTGGGAGGCACGGGCACCGGCTTGGTGAAGGTGGGCGGCTCCGCTTCCTCAGGCGTGGAGAGGTAGTCGAAGAAGGCCAGCACGCCAAGCAACACAGCCACCAGCACCCCGGCCACGGCCAGACGCTTCACGAGTGTGTTGCGCAAATTCCCTGCGGCTTCGGGGTTGTCCGAAGCATTATTTTTATCAGCCATGCCCGCCCTCAGTTGTTTTGACTTTTTACCAGGGCCACCACCAGTTCGGCCTCGGCGCGGGCTATGCCGCAGCGCTCGGCGATCGTGGCGGGGTCGTGCCCCAGTTGCGCCATCTGCATCGCATCATTGTATAGGGGGGAGACGGTTTGGCTGGCCCGCATGTGGCCCACTTCCTGCCACATCTCGTCCCGCAGGGCCGCCACCTCCCCTCGCAATGCATCCACCTCGTCCCGCAGCTGGGCCAGTTCGTTCTCGATGCCCTGCATGAAGGTTTCCTGGGCCAGGCGGGACTGGGTTGCCTGCCAGTCGGGCGCTGGCTCTGCCTCTGCCTCGCCGCCCTTGACCGACGGTTCCGCCTGCGCTGCCGGCGGCTGCGGCTGCGCCTCGGGCTTGGACGTCTGGCTGCGCAGGCGCCGCATGCGCCACACCATCACGAACATGTAGAGGGCAAGCAGGACGATGAGGCCCAGAAGGGCCTCACGCCACCCGATAACAATACCGCCCAGCTCGATGTTCAATCAGCGTTCCATTCCCGGATCGGGATGTCAGAAGCCCTGGGAATACTGGACCCCGAGGACGTGGCCGCTGTCGCTGTACTTGCCGCGCAGGGTCGAAGTATTGCCGCCACCGAAGTTCCGGGTCTGGTTGATGCTCGGATCCTTCAGGTAAAGGTAGGCATAACCGAAGTCCAGGGCGGTTTCCTTGGAGGGCTTCCATTGCCCACCGACGGACAGCCAGACCCGGTCGTTGTCCGGGACCCGGGCGGAACGGTCGCTGTCGGTAGTCGGCGTCCGGTCGTAGGCGATCCCGAACTTCGTCTTCCAGGCCTCATTGACCTTGTAGGCGGCGCCCCAGGCGAAGCGCCAGGAATTGGTGTAGCCAAAGGTTTCGATGCCCAGGGGAGCGCCGGTGGTGCGGTTCATCACGTTAAGTCGGCTGACCGTGCTCCAGTGGGTGTAGGAAAGATCGCCCATGGCTTCCCAGCGATCGGACACCTGCTGCCAGACCGACAGGATGAAGGTGTCGGGCAGTTTGAGCTTGGCGGAGGCGGGAACGGATGCTGCCCCAATGGTCTGGGTGCCTTCCAGCTTGTAGTCGATGGCAGAGCGATAGGACACCCCAACCCGCATGGCGGGGGACAGGGTAAACAGGGCGCCAGCGTTCCAGCCCCAGGCCGAATCATCGCCCTTCAGGCGGGAGAGCCGGTCAGCTCCGGGACCCGCCGTGGGCAGCATGTTGGTCATTTCGGCATTGATCTTCTGATAATTCAGGCCGACCCCCAGGGACACCTTGTCGCTGACCTTGTAGGCTACGGAGGGATTGACGTTGACCGTCGTAATTTCCGCCTTCAGGGATTGATAGCGGCCGATCCAGTTATTGTCGTCGTACTTGGTGGACAGGCCGAAGGGCGACGAGATGCCGAGGCCGACGGTCCATTCGGGGGCCACTTGCCAGGACAGGTAGGCATTGGGAACCGCACTCCAGGAGCCGGCATCGCCCCCGTTGCCGCCGGTGGGCGCCGTCAGTTGGGGAAGGAGGCCGCCGGTGGTGTCGGTGCCGCCGGTACTCTGGTTCCTGAACTTGAATACCGGCCGCACCGCGGACATGCCCAGGGAAACCTGGGTGCCCGACAGCTGGGTCATGCCGGCGGGATTGTAGAAAATCGTGCTGGCGTTGTCGGCCACGGCGGCGGAACCGGCATAGGAAACTCCGATACCGCTGGCATTTTGTTCCCAAAGCTGAAAGGCGGCGGCTGAGGCAGATCCTGCAAAGGCTCCCAGCATCAGGGCGGGCAGGAGGCGCATCGTCGTCTTGGGCATCGGATTTCTCCAGAATAGCGGGCTGTAGGTATTTAACCGGCGGATTTTACGCATTTTCCGGCGGCACGTCGCGTTTTCGGCCGGTGGAATCAATGGCGACATAGGTTAGTTGCGCTTCCGTCACTTTCACGGTCACCGGATTGGTGTAGTTGCGTTCGGCATAGACCTCGACGCTGACCGTGATGGAGGTGCGGCCGATCTTGACGATTTCGGCGAAGAAGCTGACCACGTCCCCCACCGACACCGGCTGCTTGAACAGGAAGGAATTCACCGACACCGTCGCCACCCGGCCCCGGGCGCGGCGCATGGCCGGAATCGCTCCGGCCACGTCCACCTGGGCCATGACCCAGCCGCCGAACACGTCGCCGTTCTGGTTTACGTCGGAGGGCATGGGCATGACCCGCAGGGTCGGAGACCGCTCGGGAAGCCGGACCTTTTCTTCTGACATATTTCATCTCCCTTGTTTACAGCAGGATTTTCGCGGATGCCCGGAACTTTTCATATACTGCCTTACCCCCCAAGTACGGAAGTCCCCGAAATGCGCCGCGCCACCGCCCTCCCCAAGCCCCCTGCTGCACCTCCCCTGAAGGCGACCCACGCGTGGCTCACCATCCGGACCCTGTTCCCCTACCTGTGGAACTACCGCTTACGGGTGTTGGCGGCCGTGGCCTGCCTGGTGGGGGCCAAGGTCGCCAATGTGGCGGTACCGGTGGTGTTCAAGCACATGATCGACCGCCTCTCGGGCCCCCAGCAGGCGCTCGCCCTGCCGGTTCTCCTGCTGCTCCTGTACGGGATCCTGCGCTTCTCCACCTCCCTGTTCACCGAGCTGCGGGAGATCTTCTTCGCCCGGGTCACCCAGCAGGCGGTGCGGCACATCGCCCTCCAGGTGTTCAGCCACCTCCATTCCCTTTCCCTGCGCTTCCACCTGGAACGGCAGACGGGAGGCGTATCCCGGGACATTGAACGGGGCAGCCGCTCCATCTCCAGCCTGATCAGCTACACCCTCTACTCTATCCTGCCGACCCTGGTGGAAATTTCTCTGGTCCTGGGCATCCTGTTCGTCCAGTACGACGCCGGGTTCGTCGTCATCACAGCAATTTCGCTGATTGCCTACATCCTGTTCACGGTCAAGGTGAGCAACTGGCGCATCGACATCCGCCGGGCGGTGAACGAGAACGACTCGGCGGCGAATACCCGGGCCATCGACAGCCTGATCAACTACGAGACGGTGAAGTATTTCAACAACGAGGAATACGAGTCCCGGCGCTACGACGAGAAGATGAAGAAGTGGGAGGACGCCGCCACCCGCAGCCAGTTGAGCCTTACTTTCCTGAACCTCGGCCAGCAGGTGATCATCGCCCTGGGGGTGACGGCCATGATGTGGCGGGCCGCCGCCGGGGTGGTGGATGGGCGCATGAGCATCGGCGACCTGGTGCTGGTGAATGCCTTCCTCATCCAGCTCTACATTCCCCTCAATTTCCTCGGGGTGGTGTATCGGGAAATCCGCCAGGCCCTGACCGACATCGAGCGCATGTTCAACCTCCTGGGCGAGCACCGGGAAGTAGCTGATGCGCCCGACGCCCGGGATTTGCCCGAGGGACCTTTGCGGATCGATTTCGAGGATGTGCGTTTCGCCTACGAGGCCGACCGGACCATCCTCCACGGCATTGACTTCCGCATCGCGCCGGGCAAGACGGTGGCGGTCGTTGGCCATTCCGGCGCCGGCAAATCGACCCTTTCCCGGCTTCTCTACCGCTTCTACGACATCACCGGCGGCGCCATCCGGATCAACGGCCATGATCTTCGCCAATTGCGACAGAGTAGCCTGCGGGCCGCCATCGGCATCGTTCCCCAGGATACGGTGCTATTCAACGACTCCATTTTCTACAACATCCAGTACGGCCGCCCGGAGGCCAGCCGGGAAGAGGTCATCGCCGCCGCCCGGGCTGCCCAGCTCCACGACTTCATCGAGTCCTTGCCCCAGCAGTACGACAGCAAGGTGGGCGAGCGGGGGCTCAAGCTCTCGGGAGGGGAAAAGCAGCGGGTCGCTATCGCCCGCACCCTGCTCAAGAATCCGCCCATCCTCATTTTCGACGAGGCCACCTCGGCCCTGGATTCCCAGACCGAAAAGGCCATCCAGGCGCAGCTCGAGCAGGCGGCCCGGGGCAGAACGACCCTGGTCATCGCCCATCGCCTGTCGACGGTGATGAACGCCGACGAAATCCTGGTCATGCGGGAAGGACGCATCGTCGAGCGCGGCACCCATGGGGCGCTGCTGGATGCCGGCGGCGCCTATGCCCAAATGTGGGCACTGCAACAGCAGGAGGAGAGCACGCCTGTGGCCCTCCCGTAGATTCATGGCGAGCCGCCCTCCTGCCCCGGCAATTTGCCGCAAGATTGTCCGCCCTCGCCATGGTAGGATTGCAGCCAATTACGTACGGGTAGGCTGAGGATGCTTTGGCACTTCCGTGTCCCTGCCGATGGCAGGCGGGGCGACGCCCCGACGGAGATGGCCTCAATCGTCACACGCCCCTGGCTTTGGTAGGAATCCCATGCACTCGCCCATGCCGCCGTTGCGCGTCCTCGCTGTCGACGACAATCGTACCAACCTGCACATCCTGCAGGTCTTCCTCAAGAAGCTCGGCCATACCGTGATTTCGGCGGAGAACGGTGTCGACGCCATCGCACAGTTCAAAAAGGAGAAGCCCGACCTCGTCCTCCTGGACATCATGATGCCCCTTATGGACGGTTTCGAAGCCGCCCGCCGGATCAAGGCCATGAGCGTCGACCGCTGGGTGCCCATCATCTTCCTGTCGGCCCTCAATCGGGACGAAAATCTGGTGGAAGGCCTGGAGGCTGGTGGCGACGATTACCTGACCAAGCCGGTCAACTTCATCGTCCTCGAAGCCAAGATGCGCTCCATGCAGCGCTCCCTCATGCTGCAACAGCATGCTTTCGAGGCCTACAAGCGTTTGCAGGTGATTTCCGACGCTGTCCTGGAGTCCATCATCACCGCCGACGCCAACGGCATCATCCAGGCTTGCAATGAATCCACCGAGTTGATTTTCGGCTGGACGCCCCGGGAGCTCATCGGCCGCAACATCAGCGTGCTGATGCCCGAACCCTACCGGAGCGAGCACGACGACCATGTGCGCGCCTACGTGATGGGCGGCCCGCCCAAGATCATCGGCTCGGAGCGGGAAGTGGAAGTGCTCCACAAGAACGGCACCCCATTCCCGGCGACACTGGGAGTGACGGAAGTCCGCATGGACGGCGAGCGCATGTTCATCGGCGTCATCCGGGACATTTCGGAGCAGAAGCGGGCCGAACAGAAGCTGCGGGAGAACGCCGCCGAGTTGCAGGCTTACTACGAGCATACCCAGGGTGAGCAGCAACTGGCCAAGCGCCTCCTGGACAAGCAGTTGCATCGTCGCGGCCTTCAGGATCCCCGTCTCCACTACGCGGTCATTCCGGCTCAGAACTTCAGTGGCGACGTGGTGGCCGCCATCCGTTCCAACGGCGGCAGGCTCTACGCGCTCCTCGCCGACGCTACCGGCCATGGGCTCGCCGCCGCCATCAGCGTCTTGCCGGTCCTCGCCATCTTTTATCGCATGGCCGGCCTGGATCATTCCGTCCGGGAGATCGTCCTGGAATTCAACCAGCAGCTCAGGGAGTCGATGCCCGTCGGCCGTTTCGTCGCCGCCACCCTGGTCTGCCTCGATGAGAGTGCCAAGAGGGGCGAAATCTGGGTGGGCGGCACCCCGGAAGCTGCCCTTATCGACCGGTGGGGCCGGCCGGCCCTGAACTTCCCTTCAGCCCAACTGCCCCTGGGCATTCTGGACAACGGTGAGATCGACCCCAACCCGACCGAATTCGGCTGGGAGCCGGAAAGCCAGCTCCTGCTCTGTTCCGACGGCCTCCTCGAAGCCGAAAGCCCGGACGGGCAGCCCTTCGGCAAAGCCGGACTGACCGCTGCCCTGGCCAACACCGCCCCCGAACGGCGCTTCGACGCCATCGAAGCCGCCCTCAAACGCCACCTCGACCAATCCCTGGCGAGCGACGACATCTCCATCATCCTCGTGGACTGCCCCTGAGTTTCGGCGCGAGACGGCAATAAAAAAACCGGGCCGAAGCCCGGTTTTTCATTTGGCAGCCGCTGAGTTCAGGACTCGGCGACTTCAGTGGCTTCTTCCACAGCCTCGGTGGGCTCCGGACGATCGAGCAGCTCGACGAAAGCCATCGGAGCGTTGTCGCCGACGCGGAAGCCGCACTTCAGGATGCGCAGGTAGCCGCCCGGACGGGTGGCGTAGCGCGGCCCGATTTCGGCGAACAGTTTGACCACGACATCGCGGTCGCGCAGGCGGTCGAAAGCCAGGCGCTTGTTGGCCAGGGTCGGGGTCTTGCCGAGGGTGATGATCGGCTCGACCACGCGGCGCAGTTCCTTGGCCTTGGGCAGGGTGGTCTTGATCGCTTCGTGCTTGAGCAGGGAAACGGTCATGTTGCGCAGCATCGCCAGGCGATGGCTGCTGGTGCGGTTCAGTTTGCGAAGTCCATTGCGGTGACGCATGGTTAATCCTTTCTATGTTCTGCAGGCGTCCCTTGACTACCCGTGCCGAACAAGGTCGATTAGACCTTGTCCAGACCGGCGGGCGGCCAATTTTCCAGTTTCATGCCGAGCGTCAGGCCGCGGGCGGCCAACACTTCCTTGATCTCGTTCAACGATTTGCGACCCAGGTTCGGGGTCTTGAGAAGCTCGTTCTCGGTACGCTGAATCAGATCGCCGATGTAGTAGATGTTCTCGGCCTTCAGGCAGTTCGCGGAGCGAACCGTCAGTTCGAGATCATCAACCGGGCGGAGAAGAACCGGATCGACCTGGGCCGGCTTGGAAGCCTCGGCGACAGGAGCGGTACCTTCGAGATCGGCGAACACGGAGAGTTGTTCCATCAGCACGCGGGCAGCGTAACGGATGGCTTCCTCGGGCTCGACGACGCCGTTGGTTTCGATATCGACGATCAGCTTGTCGAGGTCGGTACGCTGTTCGACACGGGCGCTCTCGACGGCATAGGCGACGCGACGAATCGGGCTGAACGAGGCATCAAGAACGAGTTTGCCAATGGTCTTGGCATCGCCCAGATTGCGCACATTGCCCGGGACGTAGCCGCGACCCTTTTCGACCTTGATCTCCATGGCCAGCTTGCCGCCGGGAGAAAGGTGAGCGATCACATGTTCCGGATTGATGATTTCGACGTCATGCGGCAACTCGATGTCGCCGGCACGAACGGCGCCTTCGCCTTCCTTCGCCAGATTCAGATTGACGACGTCGCGGCCGTGCAGCTTGAAGACCACGCCCTTGAGGTTGAGGAGGATGTCGACGACATCTTCCTGCACACCATCAACGGTGGAGTACTCATGGAGCACCCCGTCGATTCCGACTTCGGTCGGCGCATAACCCGGCATCGAGGACAGAAGGATGCGGCGCAGCGCATTGCCAAGAGTATGCCCGTAACCGCGTTCAAACGGCTCCATGACAACCTTGGCTTGCACCGGCGAAACGCTCTGCACGTCAATAATGCGGGGTTTCAGAAGTCCACTGCTTTGCATGGGCTAAATTCCTCTGCCTGAGTGTTACTTCGAGTAAAGTTCGATGACGAGGCCTTCGTTCAGGGTTGCCGGCAGCTCGGAACGCTGCGGCATGGCCTTGAACGTGCCCTTGCCTTCCTTGACATCGACAGCGATCCATTCCGGGAAGCCACGGGACTCAGCGGCTTCGAGGGCGGCCTTGCAACGCAGGGAAGCGCGGGCGCGATCGGTCAGCTGGACAACATCGCCCGGCTTGACAAGGTAAGAGGGGATATTGACGCGCTTGCCATTGACCAGAACGCCGTTGTGACGGACAACCTGGCGGGATTCGGCGCGGGAAGCGGCAAAACCCATACGGTAGGCAACGGAGTCGAGGCGGGCTTCGAGCAATTGCAGCAGGTTTTCACCGGTCTGGCCCTTGCGGCGGTCAGCTTCGGCAAACGTCTTGCGGAACTGGCCTTCAAGCACGCCATAGACGCGACGAATCTTCTGCTTGGCACGCAGGTGGACGCCGTAGTCAGAGAGACGGGCACCAGACTTCTGGCCGTGTTGGCCAGGAGCATAGGAGCGGCGCTCGATGGCACACTTGTCGGTAAAGCACTTTTCGCCCTTCAGGAACAGCTTCTCGCCTTCGCGGCGGCACTGACGGCATTTCGGATCGAGATTACGAGCCACTTGTCTTTCTCCTTAGATGCGGCGCTTTTTGGGCGGACGGCAGCCGTTGTGCGGCACCGGCGTCACGTCGGAAATCGCGGTGATCTTCATGCCCAGCGCGTTGAGCGCACGGACAGAGGATTCACGACCAGGGCCGGGGCCCTTGATGCGAACTTCCAGGTTTTTGACGCCACATTCCTGAGCCGCCTTGCCAGCAGCTTCAGCAGCAACCTGAGCGGCGAACGGGGTCGACTTGCGCGAACCGCGGAAGCCGGCGCCACCGGACGTTGCCCAAGACAGTGCATTGCCCTGACGGTCGGTAATGGTGATGATGGTGTTGTTGAAGGAAGCGTGGATGTGGGCAATGCCCTCGGCCACGTTCTTCTTAACTTTTTTGCGAACT
>DASRUX010000116.1:0-12215 GCA_035655235.1 Rhodocyclaceae bacterium
CTCTCCAGCCGGGCCCAGATGATGCTGAAGGCCCTCCTGAAGCCCAGCTTCGCCAAGCCCCCGGCCTATATCCCGGTCACCACCGACGACACCATCGACCTGGGCGGCCGGACGCTGCGCTTCCTCCACACCCCGTACCTGCATTGGCCCGACACCCAATGCACCTTCCTGGAAGAGGAAGGCGTCCTCTTCTCCGGCGACATATTCGGCTGCCATTTCTGCGACCCGCGGCTCTTCAACGACCGGGTGGGCGACTTCCGCTTCAGTTTCGAGTACTACTACGCCCACCTCATGCGCCCTTTCCGGGAGCATGTCCTGGACGCCCTGGCCCTCATCGAGCCCCTGGACATCCGCCTCATCGCCCCCACCCACGGGCCGCTGCTGCGCCACGCCCCCCGGGACTACCTGCGGCGCTACCGGGAGCTGGCTTCGCCCCGGCTCACCAACGAGGCCCGGGAGGAAAAGACCCTGCTGGTCTTCCACATCTCCGCCTACGGCAACACCCGGGCCATGGCCGAAGCCATCGCCACCGGGGCCGAGGGCGTGCCCGGGGTGCGGGTCTCCCTCTACGACCTGGAAGGCGGCGAGCCCGGCGTTTTCACCGACCTCGTCGAGGAAGCCGACGGCCTCGCCTTCGGCAGCCCGACCATCAACGGCGACGCGGTGAAGCCGGTGTGGGACCTGCTGTCGTCCCTGACCACCGTCAATATCAAGGGCAAGCTGGGGGCCTCCTTCGGCTCCTACGGCTGGAGCGGCGAGGCGGTGCGCCTCATCGAGGACCGCCTGCGGGGATTGAAGCTGCGCGTCCCCGTCGAGGGCCTGCGCCTGAAGCTCGTGCCCGATGCCGGTGAACTGGAGCAATGCCGCAACTTCGGCGAAACCCTTGCCCGCCACCTCACCGGCACTCATCAACCCCGCGAGGTGGATTTCGCCACCCTCGCCTGACCCAGGAGAATCCCATGCCCAAAGCCAAAGTCACCTTCGAAGATATCGGCGTCTCGGTCACCGTGCCCGCCGGCACCCGGCTCATCGAGGTATCCGAGAAAATCGGCGCCGGCATCACCTACGGCTGCCGGGAAGGCGAATGCTGCACCTGCCTGACCCAAGTGGTCTCCGGCGGCGAAAACCTCGCCACTCCGTCGGTGCTGGAAGACCAGGTGCTGAAGGACAACCTGGCCCCCCGCGGCCACCGGCTGGCCTGCCAGGCGCAAATCCTGTCCGGCGACATCGTCGTCCGCCCAGCCTGATGGCCTGACGCCATGAACGCCATGGACCGCCCCGCCCACCGAGCCCTCCTGGTCGCCGCCCTGCTGGCGCGCCCGGCGGCGGCCCCGTGGCGGGACGATCCCAACCGGCCCCTGTTCGCCCAGATCATCGCCGGCCGGCAACTGGGGGAAGGCTGCCTGCCCCGGGACCTGGGCCTGGGCGCCGGGCCCTTCGCCGCCCTCTGCGGCGCCTATTTCCCCGGCCCCTCCCCCTGGCTCACCGGCGAGGCCGCCGAGCGCATACCGGAGTGGGAAGACATCCAGCGCCTGCTCCTCGCCCACCGGGCCCGGCAGTCCGGGGGCGAGCTGTGGATGGCCAATATCGTCGCCACCGCCTGCGCCGGCCGGGACCATCTCTGGCAGGACCTGGGCTTGGCCGGCCGGGACCAACTGAGCCGCCTGATGATCGCCAACTTCCCCCACCTCGCCCGCCAGAACACCGGCGACATGAAGTGGAAGAAATTCATCTACAAGCAGTTCTGCGCCGATGAGGGCATCTACGTCTGCCCGGCCCCTTCTTGCGGCGCCTGCGCCGACCACGCCAAATGTTTTGGACCCGAGAGCTGATCGCTTCCCGGGCCCCCACCCGGCGGCGGGTGGTGCGGCCCTTCGCCCGTTCCCATGAGGAAGACCGGGTCCTGGCCGCCTATCTGGGCCTGGCCATCGGGGACGCCCTGGGGGCCACCGTCGAATTTCTCACTCCCAACGAAATCCGCCACCAGTTCGGCTCCCATCGGGAAATCATCGGGGGTGGCTGGCTGAAGCTGAAACCCGGCCAGGTGACCGACGACACCACCATGACCCTGGCCCTGGGCGGAGCGATCCTCGCCTCGGGCGGCAAGGTGGAGCCCCTGGCCGCCGCCCAGGCCTTCGACCAATGGATGCGGGGCAAGCCCGTGGACATCGGCAACACGGTACGGCGCAACCTGGTCCGCTTCCGCCGCACCGGCGAACCGGAGGCGCCGCCCTCGGAACACGATGCCGGCAACGGCGCCGCCATGCGCCTGCTGCCCGCCGCCATCGCCACCCTGGGGCAACCGGAGGCGGCCACCATCGCCGCCGTGCAGGCCCAGGCCCACGTCACCCATAACAACGCCAAGTCGGATGCCGCCTGCGAAACCCTGGCCCTGATGGTCCAGGACTTCGTCTACGGCCGAAATCCCGTCGAGGTGCTGCACCAGCGGGCCCATGGCCTGGCGGCCCGGGAGCCGGACTTCGTCTTCCGCACCCGGCGGCGGGACAATCCCAGCGGCTATGTGGTGGATACCCTGCAGGCGGTTTTCCAGTCCTTTTTCGATACCGACGATTTCGAGCAGTGCCTGATCGAGGTGGTGAATCGGGGGGGCGACGCCGACACCACCGGGGCTATCGCCGGCATGCTGGCCGGCGCCCGCTACGGCCTGGCTTCCATCCCCGCCCGCTGGCTGGCCGCCCTCGACCCGGCCGTACGGGATGCCTGCGAGCAACAGGCCAGGGCACTACTGGCCGGCATCGCCAAGTAGGCCTTCCCCCCATCCGGATTACCCGCTTCCCGCCTTCCGAGTGGAGGCCGCAGCCGATATGGCCCCCCGCGCCCCAGGAATATCCTGTGCCATCGCGATCAGGAGGGAATACGCCATGAACAAGCCCGTTGCCGCCAGCCTCATCCTTCTGGCATCGCTCCTCACCCTCGCCGGATGCCAGACGGTAGGAGAACGGGCCGCCGTTTCCGCCCACTATCCCGTCTACGCCAATGGCGGCAAGCCGGACCTGACCGTCGACCCGGAGCGCCTCAAGGCCCGCATGGGCATTGCCGACCGGGACTTCGCCGCCGGCAGTTGCGCCCTGGAGGAAGGCGCCGTGGGAGCCGCCGGTTCCCGCCGCCTGCTCACTTTCGACACGGTAATCATGAATGCCGGCGACGGCGACCTGGTGGTGGGCGACCGGTCCGACCCGGACAACCTCTACGCCCAACTCTTCGAATACGCCCCCTGCCACGGCCACTACCACATCAGCGATTTTTCCCGCTACGAGCTCTTGAAGGCCGACGACCGTTCGGTGGTGGTGGCCGGCCACAAGCTCGGCTTCTGCTTCCGGGACAACCTGCCCTACGCCGGGACCGCCAGCAACGGCTACCTCTGTTCCAACCAGGGCATCACCTCGGGCTGGGGGGATCTCTACGACGGTTCCCTGGACGGCCAGTGGATCGACATCACCGGCGTGCCCGAGGGGGACTACATCGTCCGGGTCACCATCAACACCTCCGGCAGCTTCGACGAGGGGAAGGATCGCTACCCGAACGTCGTGGAAACGCCCATCCACATCCCCGCCCCCGGAGCCCCGGCCGGCGCTCCCCTGGCCAGCGACATCCATTGAGCATCGACAAAATCCCCGTCAGGCCTTAAATTCCCCCCGCGGCGCGGCATATGACAGCCCGCCGGACGGGGCACATGACAACAATCGATAAGCAGGTCAGCACGGAGCACGACTACGCCCGTTTGCGGCGCCAATTGTCCATCAGGCACTGGTTCACCATCCTGGTGGGCCTTGTCTGCGTGGCCGGCTATGCCTTCTACGACCACGCCAACCTGTGGCGCCGCTCCGAAGAGAACGTTTCCAGCATCGCCCATCTGGTGGACGAACACCTGAACAAGACGATGTCCGAAACCTGGCTGGTGCTGCGCCACCTCACCGGCGCCATCGCCCAGAAGGGCGAGCCGGAATTCGGCGACCAGGCCGCCCTGCGCGCCCTCCTCGCCCAGGAAGTGCCCCAGATGGCCCACCTGCGTTCCATCTCCATCATCGATTCCCATGGGCAACTGGTGGCGGCCAACCACCGGGAACTCTCCGCCCCGGTGAATGTGGCGGACCGGGACTATTTCCGCAACTGGCTGAGCAACGGCAAACCCGGCCTTTTCATCGGCGCCCCGATCAAGGCCCGGGTCACCAACAAGTCCCAGCCGGAATGGGTGATGACTTTCAGCGCCCCCATCCTGGGCAAGGGGGGCGAAGTCCTCGGCGTCGCCCTGGCGACCATCGACCCCAACTATTTCGGCGGGCTCTACGCCGCCATCGACATCGACCGCCAGACCCAGATTTCCATCATCCGCAGCGACGGCATCCTCCTGGCCCGCACGCCCCACATCGAGTCCCAGATGGGCCAATCCCTGGCCCACGGCGGCATTTTCCGGGAGGGCCTGCCCCGGGGCGACCGCGGCACCCTGCGCTACCGCGCGGTGGTGGACGATACGGAACGCCTGTCGGCCTTCCGCCGCCTGGACAACTGGCCCCTGGTCCTGGTGGTGGGCATGAACGCCAAGGACATCGACAGTGATTGGCTGGAGCGTACGGCCTACCTGGGCGTCCTGGCCTTCGTCGTCATGGCCATCCTGACCCGGATGCACTTCCGCCAGTGCCGGCAGCTGGACGAAGCGGAGGCCGCCAGCCGTGCCCTTAAGGACAACGAGCAGCGCTTCCGCAGCCTGTTCGACGAATCCCCGGTCGGCCATGCCCTGAACCGGCTTTCCGACGGTCGCTTCATGGCCGTCAACCAGGCTTTCGTCGACATCACCGGCTATAGCCGCAAGGAATTGGCCCAACGGGGCTACAGGGAACTGACCCCCGCCAGCTACGCCGAGGACGACGCCCGGCAGATCGCGCTGGTGAATACCCAGGGGCGCTACGGCCCCTACAAGAAGCATTACATCCGCAAGGACGGCAGCCGGGTGGCGGTGCGCCTGTCGGGCTCCCTGATCACTGTGCCGGAGGGCGACCAACTGATCCTCTCGGTGGTGGAGGACATCACCCAGGTGGAGCGGGCGGAAAAGCGCATCAAGCTCCTGGCCAGCGTCTTCGAGCACAGCGGCGAGTGCTTCCTGGTCACCGACCAGGACAACCGCATCGTCGAGGTGAACCACGCCTTTGCCCAGGTCACCGGCTACGCCCCCGAGGAGGTGATCGGCAGGAACCCCGCCTTCCTGTCCTCCGGCCGCACCAGTCCGGAGGAATACCGGCGGATGTGGGAAGCCATCAACCTCGCCGGCGCCTGGCAGGGGGAAATCTGGGATCGCCACAAGGACGGCCACATCTATCCCAAGTGGCTGAACATTTCGGTGGTCCGGGACGAGGCCGGGCGCATCACCCACCACATCGGCAGCTTCACCGACATCACCGAACGCAAGGCCGCCGAGGAACGCATCCATTACCTGGCCCACCACGACGCCCTCACCCAACTGCCCAACCGCTTCAATCTCCAGGGCCGCCTGGAGCAGGCCATGGCCATGGCCCACCGGTACAGCCGGCAGGTGGCGGTGATGTTCATCGACCTGGACCGCTTCAAGAACATCAACGACACCCTGGGCCACCACATCGGCGACTTCCTGCTCATGGAAGTGGCCCGCCGCCTCAAGGAGAGCGTCCGGGAAAGCGACATCGTGGCCCGCCTGGGCGGCGACGAATTCGTGGTGGTCCTGACCCAGACCGACCGGGAGGCGATCCCCGCCGTGGCGGCCAAGCTGGTGGAGCGCCTGGGGGAAATCTACCGGGTTTCCGGGCAGGAACTGCGCTCCACTCCCAGCATCGGCATCAGCCTCTACCCCGACCACGGCGACAACGTCGACGAGCTGATGAAGAACGCCGACATGGCCATGTACCACGCCAAATCCATGGGCCGGAACAATTTCCAGTTCTTCGACCCCGCCATGAACGAGGCCACCACCGAGCGCCTCCTCCTGGAAGACGGCCTGCGCAAGGCCCTGGAACGCCAGCAGTTCGAACTCCATTACCAGCCCCAGGTGGATGTGGCGGACGGCCGGGTGGTCGGCGTGGAAGCCCTGGTGCGCTGGCGGCACCCGGAAAAGGGCCTGGTCCCGCCCCTCAAGTTCATCCCCGTCGCCGAGGAAATGGGCCTCATCCTGCCCCTGGGCCGCTGGGTCATCGAAGAAGCCCTTACCCAGATGGCTGCCTGGCGCGGCGCCGGACTCCCCCTGCCCCGGGTGGCGGTGAACCTGTCGGCCCACCAGTTGCAGGATGGCGGCCTCCAGGAATTCATCACCGACCAGCTGGAACGCCACGGCCTGGACGGCAAGAGCCTGGAGCTGGAAATCACCGAAAGCGTGGCCATGCAGGCGCCGGAACGGACCATCGCCTTCCTCAACACCCTGCGAGCCCAGGGCATCGAGGTAGCCATCGACGATTTCGGCACCGGCTACTCGTCGCTGGCCTACCTGAAGCAGCTTCCCCTGGACCGCCTCAAGCTGGACCGTTCCTTCGTGATGGACATCGAGCACGACAGCAACGACGCCACCATCAGCGCCGCCACCATTTCCCTGGCCCACAGCCTGCGGTTGGCGGTGGTGGCGGAAGGGGTGGAGACGGAAGCCCAGCTCCGCTTCCTGCGCGACCTGGACTGCGACTTCGCCCAGGGCTACCTGTTCAGCAAGCCGCTACCGGCGGCGCAATGCACCGCCTTCCTGGAGGAGAAGAGGGCCGTTGCGGTGTGAGCCGGCAGGATGAGGCGGATTGGGAGCTGCCGTCCGATCAGCCGGAGGAACACCCGGCCAGCCGGAGGGACAGCAGCTTCCGACAGCGCTGAATGTCCTGGACAAAGCCGTCCGGCGGGATATCGCGGATGGCGGTCAGCATGTGCTCAATGAAAATCCCGCCTTCCCGGTTGAGGGTATAGAAGACCCATTTGCCTTCTTTCTGGGCCTTGACCAGCTTGGCCTGCTTGAGGATGGACAGGTGCCGGGAGGCGTTGTAGTGGGAGACGCCCAGCACCTCCATGGCCTCGGCCACGCAGATGCGCTCGTCGATATGGGCCAATAGCCAGAATACCCGAAGACGGCTCGGTTCCGCCAATGCCTTGAGCGCGTCGATGCAGCTTTCCATTCCGTTTCGATCCTCGTTGCTCGGAGGCCGACAGTTTAATGGAATGGGAACTACGGGGGCCGCCATTTCGGCACGCGCCCCAGGGAACCAAGGGAATGCACATATGGTTATGAAAAAAACGTATTTTCCCGGCCGGAACCTTGCATGCACGATAGCGCATACATTGTTCTCAGGGAAATCAACATGGCAATTTCAGGATTCAAAGGCGATGTCGCCCCCCAGGAGGCCTGGCAGGCGCTGAACGCCCAGGCGGAAGCGGTGCTCCTCGATGTGCGCAGCGCCGCGGAATGGTCCTTCGTCGGCCTCCCCGACCTGTCGTCCATCGGCAAGAAGCCGATCCAGGTCGAATGGCAGGTCTTCCCGGGAATGGCCCGGAACGAGGCTTTCCTGGAGCAGTTCCAGGCAGCGGGCATTGGCCTGGGCCAACCCATCTACATCATCTGCCGTAGCGGCGTCCGCTCCCGGGCGGCGGCCCAGAGCCTCGCCGAACTGGGTTACGAGACCTACAACATCGCCGACGGCTTCGAAGGTCAGCTGGGCGCCGACGGCCACCGGGGCGTCGGCGGCTGGCGTGCCTTGGGGCTGGCCTGGAAACAGACCTGACCCCCTCCACAACAACGACCGGGGCGCCCTGATGCGCCCCGGCATCCGCAAAGGAGCGAAATCATGACCCAAGTCCCCGCCTTCAAACGCCTGATCGCCGCCGGGGTATTGCTCGGCCTCTCCCTCCAGGCCCTCGCCGCCGAGGTCCGCATCGGCTACGCCCCCAACACCTTCTACGCGCCCATCCTCGTCGCCAAGCAGAAACGCTGGCTGGAGGAGGAATTGGGCTCCGCCGCCGGTGGCGCGTCCACGGTCAAGTGGCAGTCCTTCTCCGCCGGTCCCATGATGAACGAAGCCATTGCGGCCGGGCAGCTGGACGTGATCTTCACCGGCGACTTCCCGGCCATCCTGGGCAAGGCCACCGGCTTCGATGTGCGCCTGATCGGCATTTCCTCCTCCGGCTACCGCTCCCAGGCAGGGGTCGTGCCCGCCAATTCGCCCATCGCTTCGGTCAAGGACTTGAAGGGCAAGAAGGTGGCCACCTTCAAGGGGACCACCGCCCACCATCTCCTGGTCCTGGCCCTCAAGGAAGCCGGGCTGAAGCCGTCCGACATCGAGCTGGTGAATCTCACCCTGCCCGACATGGCTAACGCCCTGCAGAAGGGGGACGTGGATGCCGCCTTCCTGTGGGAGCCCCTGTTCAGCAAGCTGGAGCTCGACCGCTCGGTCAAGGTGATCCGGGACGGCAAGGGACTGAAGAACGCCATCGCCGTCATCGAGAGCACCGAAAGCTTCGCCACCAAGAACCGCAACGAAGCCAAGGCCGTCCTGCGTGCCTTCCAGCGGGGGGCCGAATTCATCCGCCGCAACCCCGACGAAGCCGCCAAGCTGGTGGCGGCCGAATTGAAGCAGCCGGAGCCCATCATCCGCCGCTCCCTGGATAAATTCACCTACGGCCCGGAGTTCAGCCCCGAGATCGTGGATGCCCTGGCCGGCACCGAAGCCTTCCTGCGGGAACAGGGGATGACCCGGGTGCCGGTGGATATCAACCGCTTCGTCGACCGCAGCCTGCTGCGCGAAATCGGCGGCAAGTGACGGGAATGGCGATGGCCATCAAGGGCAATTCCTTCCTGAATCGAACCGCGCACCTGGCCGGCTATGTGCTGATACCGGTTCTGCTCCTGGCTGGCTGGCAGTTCCTGTCGTCGTTCGGCGTCATCCGGCCGATGATCCTGCCCTCCCCGGCCCAGGTGGCGGAAGTGTTCTGGCAACTGGTGGAAAGCGGGGAACTGGCCAAGCACGTCGGGTCCAGCGCCCTGCGGGTCGTGGAAGGCTTTGCCCTGGCTGCGGCGGGCGGCTTGGCCCTGGGCGTCGGAGCCGGCATTTTCCGCGGCTTCGGAAGGCTGGTGGAGCTGCCCATCCAGCTGATCAAGCCCATTCCCCCCATCGCCTGGATTCCCCTGGCCATCCTCTGGTTCGGCATCGGGGAAGGGGCCAAGGTCTACATCATCTTCATCGGCGCCTTCTTCCCCATCCTTATCAACACCATCGACGGCATCCGCCAAACCGACGTGCGTTTTGTCGAGCTGGCCCGCATCCTGGAAGTACCGCGCTGGCGCTTCATCCGCCAGGTCATCCTGCCGGGGGCGCTGCCCCAGATCATGACCGGGCTGCGGATCGGCCTGAACATCGCCTGGATGTGCGTGGTCGCCGCCGAGCTGATTGCGGCTTCCAGCGGCATCGGCTTCCTGATCATGGATGCCCGGCTGCTGTCCCAGACCGATATCGTCCTGGCCGGGATGATCACCATGGGCTTCCTGGGCAAGGTCACCGACGACCTGCTCCAGAAGCTGGAAACCCGCCTGGTCACCTGGCGCAACGCCTTCTCCGGCCATTGAGACTGCCATGAGCGAATCGATCATCGACCATCCGGCCGGCTCCCTGGTCATCCAGGGGCTGTCCAAGACCTTCCAGCAGAAATCCGGGCCGGTGACCGCCCTGGCGGACATCGACCTGACCATCGCCCCGGGGCAGTTCATCAGCATCGTCGGGGGCTCCGGCTGCGGCAAGAGCACCCTGCTCCGCATCATCGCCGGTTTCGAAACGGACTATGCCGGGCAAGTGACCCTGGGCGGCAAGCCCATCCGCAAGCCGGGCCTGGACCGGGGCATGGTCTTCCAGGAGCACCGTCTGCTGCCCTGGCTGACCGTGGAGCAGAACATCGCCTTCGGCCTCAACGGACTGCCGGCCGACGAGGTCCGCCGCCGGGTGGAGGAGCACCTGGAGCTGGTGGGCCTGGAGAGCTTCGCCAAGGCCTACCCGGCCCAGCTGTCGGGCGGCATGTCCCAGCGGGTAGCCATTGCCCGCGCCCTGGCCAACCGGCCGGACATCCTGCTCCTCGACGAGCCCCTCGGCGCCCTCGACGCCCTGACCAAGATCCAGATGCAGAACGAGCTGCTGCGCATCTGGCAGGCGGAAAAGACGACCATGGTGCTGGTCACCCACGACATCGACGAGGCCCTGTTCCTCGGCGACCAGGTGGTGGTCATGTCCAGCCGGCCCGGCACCATCAAGCGGATCGTGCCGGTGCCCCTTTGCCGCCCCCGGGATCGTTCCAGCCCCGACTTCATGGAGCTGCGCCGGGAAATCTACGGGGAATTTTTCTCGGCGCGGTCGCCGGAAACCGATTTTTCCATTTGATTCCAGCCTTATGCCACCGGGGCGATGTCCGCGGCATCGCTCCGGTGGCATCCGGAACATTCCGCCCCGCCAGGCATCGAAATTTTCTTTCGACGCAGCAACGGGGGCGCCATGACCGCAACTTGGATTGTTTCGGCGAATGCCGGCCGGGCCCGCATCTTCTCCCAGGAACGCCCGACCGAGCCTCTGACGGAAGTGGGCGACATGGTGGACACGGCGGCGCGCCTGCGCACGGCGGACACCGAGACGGACCGGCTGGGCGCCACCTCGGCGACCAAGAGCGCCCACAATACCGGCGGCGCCGCCCCCAACAAGACCTACGAGCCCCACCAGACGCCGGCGGAGCATGAGATGGAATCCTTCGCCCGTAGCGTCGCCGCCTTTCTTCTCCAGGGCCACCAGCAGGGCCGCTTCCAGCGGCTGGCCCTGGCGGCATCGCCCCAGTTTCTGGGGGTATTGCGGCAGCTGCTCGATCCCGGGGTGAAATCGGCGGTGAGCCTGGAGATCAACAAGGACTACACCCACTGCACGCCCGCCGAGTTGCGGGACCACCTCCAGCAGCACCGGCCGGAGTAGCCGCACCGTGCCGGCGACACGCCCCTGGCGGCTGACCCACCGGCTCCTGGCGGTGCTGGCCCTGGCGCTGGCCTTGCCGGCCATGGCCCAGTCCTGGCGGGCCAATGTGGATACGGTCCAGGGATTGCCCCAGGTGACCAAGGGGGGCGCCCCGGCTGTTTCCAGCGAATTTGTCTTCTGGGGTAGCAACTGGCTGTTCGCCCCCATCGCCACCCGTTTCCAGATCAACGCTCCCTACAGCTATGCCGTCAGCGGCCACGACGCCAACCTGGCTTTCGACCTGGCCCAGAACGTCCAGCGCCCGGCCTCCAACCGGATGGCCTGGAACTTCGATCTCAATGCCGTCTACGCCAAGACCGGCGTGATCGGCGGCGGCATTTCCTTCAAATTCGACCTCACCACCTTTGCCAAGGAACTGGGCCCTCCCACCATCCTCGCCGACAAATCCGGCTGGGCCTGGGGGCCGGTGGGCGGCAACCGGATGGAGATGCGCTTCAGCCCGCTGCCCGCCGCCGTCTCCCTGGCCGGAACCGGCGACGAAATCCGGGTCTTCCTCTACAACGGCAGTATCCCCGCCGGCCATACCCGCTATACCGCCACCCTCTCCCTGGCCGGGGACATGGGGTTCGTGCCCACCCTGACGGAACGCTTCGGCATCGCCGACCCCACCACCTGGCCCGCCGACGTGATGGACTGGCGGACCTCGCCGGTGGACCTGTCCTTCCTCAATCAGCCGGAAATCCCCGCCGGCCGGCACGGCTTCCTGAAGGCGAGCGGCGAGCGGCTGGTCTTCCAGGACGGCACCGTGGCCCGCTTCTGGGGCGCCAACCTGGCCGCCTACGCCCTATTCACCACCAGCAAGGACAGCGTCCGGCAGCAGGCCCACCGCCTCTCCCAGTTGGGATTCAACCTGGTACGCATCCACCACCACGACTCCTACTGGGTCAATCCCAACATCTTCGGCAGCAGCTCGGCCACCTCCACCCTGACCCTGTCGCCCGACTCCCTGGACAAGCTGGACTGGTGGATCAAGTGCCTGAAAGACGAGGGCATCTACGTGTGGCTGGACATGCACGTCCAGCGCTATCTGAAGCCGGCGGACGGCATCGACTATTTTTCCGAAATCGCCAAGGGCAAACCCGCCGCCGACCTGAAGGGCTACAACTACGTCAATGGCAGCATCCAGCAGGCCATGCGAAATTTCATGGGGGAGTACCTGGGCCACACCAATCCCTACACCGGCAAGCGCTACCTGGACGAGCC
>DASRUX010000117.1:0-7542 GCA_035655235.1 Rhodocyclaceae bacterium
GTGAAGTCCCTGGAATGAAGGATTTTCTGCCGGCGCTCAGCGGGGCCAGCCATCATCTCCAGAACTGGGAGTCTTAACCCACATGTAACAGTTTGTTGCTGTGTACTCCCTACCTTTTCCATGATCGTTTTCCTACCTCTAGGATGGGTTGCCTACCTCATGGATTTAGGGTGCAACCCGGCGGCAGGATGTGGGAGGTAGGGGCCGCATGAAGCCGTGATGCCCGGGTTGCCCATTTAGGGTAGTCAAAGGGCGGCTTACATGTCAAAGCACGGCTTACGTTGAATGTCCTTGGACGACTGACTATCCTTCAGTCCGAAACAAGTCCTTTGGTAGGGGCCTAGATGAAAACTACAGTTGAATTTTTGGACGAGATAAGTTCTCGTTCCGATGGCATTTCTGACTATGCAATTGCAAAGCAGTTGGGAATAACTCGCCAATCTGTAAGCAATTACCGAACTGGAAAAAGCCACTTCGATGAAACAACGGCTTACAAGGCTGCAAAACTTCTAGATTTAGAACCAGCCTATGTACTCGCATGCTCTCAAGCAGAGAGGGCAAAAACACCTGAAATTCAGGCGGTTTGGAAGTCAGTAGCGGAACGAATTCGTATTATGTAAAATGACGGGCGGCGATGTATGACAGCAATCAGGACATCCTTCTCATCAACCCCCAAGCGGACCGCTGACCGCTTCGCTGCCGCCATCCCCGTTCGCAAATCTTGCGACGGGCAGCCAGACAGTAAAAGTAGTGCCCTTGCCCTGTTCGCTACAGACATCGATATGTCCACCATGCTTCTCGATGATGCCGTAGGAAACGGAGAGCCCGAGGCCCGTCCCTTTGCCCACCGGCTTGGTGGTAAAGAAGGGATCGAATATCCGGGGAAGGATTTCCGGCGGAATCCCCTGGCCGGTATCGGAAACAGACACCCAGACGAAGTCCTGCTCGTGGGCTGAGCGCAGGGTGATGGTGCCCCGTTCCGGGATCGCCTGGGCCGCATTGACCAGTAGGTTCATGAAAACCTGGCTTATCTGGGAAATCCGGCATTCCACGAGGGGGAGTTCGCCGAATTCGCGCTTTACCTCCGCCTTGTACTTGATCTCGTTCCAGACCACGTTCAAGGTGCTTTCGAGGCCTGCATGCAGATCGGCCAGTTCGAGCTTTTCCTCGCCGCTCCGGGAAAAGTCCCGCAAGTCCTGGACGATACGCCGCACCCGGTTGGTGCCATCCACCGATTCGGCGATGAGGTCGGCGATGTCGTTGCGCAGGTACTCCAGATCGACCTGATTCTTCATGGCCCGGATGGACTCCAACGCCTCCGGGTGGGATGCCAGCGCCGTTTCCGCCTTGCCGTAGGCGTCGATGAGCAGGAACAAGTCGCTCACATAGACCTTCAGCGTTCCCAGATTGGAGGATACAAAACCGATGGGGTTGTTGATCTCATGGGCAACCCCGGCGGCGAGTTGGCCGATGGATGCCAGCTTTTCGGACTGAAGCAACTGGTTGTGGGCTTCCTCCAGCTTGCGGATCAGGAGGCGCTGCTCCTGCTTTTCCGCTTCCAGGGCTTCCTGTGCCCTCCTCCGCTCGTGGATTTCCCGCTCCATCTCTTCCTTGGCACGCTGCAAGGCACGGGTGATCTTGCCGTTCTCTTCCAGAGCCTCCTTGAGCTTGGCCGTGCGTTCGCGGATCTTGCCCTCCAGGAGGATGGCTGCCTGGAACTGTCCAAAATCGGACTCCCGGGCGCTCATGCCTCGCTCGACCCGATCCATGAGGGCGTTGATGATCTTCTGCTGCCGGGCGATTTCGGCCCTGAGGGCCTCCTCGTGAGAGGAGGCGGGAAGAAAGGCTGGGTCATTCATCGATGTGTTTCCTGCTACTGCCAATCGCCAAGCCCGTGAAGGTTTGGCTCACATGCACGCCGCAATACTGTTCGCCATAGGTGCTGAAGCCGACGGTGTGGTTGTGCCGCAGCATTTCTGCAACCTCCGCCTTCAAGCCGGAATCCCTCGCCTCGATATTGCGGAGGATGCAGTCGCAGCCCAGCACGAACTGGGGAGGACCGATTTCCGCCTGGATGGCATCGAAAGTGCTCCGCAAATTGGACAGGAGATCGTTGCGCTGCGCCACCCTCAGCACCAACCCCTCTTCGATGGCGCAATAGAAAGTGAGGCTGCCGTCCGGATTGGCCTTCTGGATGGCACGGATGTAATCGGAGCCATCGATGACGACCACGATGGGCGCCGCGGCGAAATGCATCGAATCGAGTTCGGCGACGGGGATGCCGATTGCCTGGGCGTAGGCCTCGGTCGCCGGCAGGCCGTTGATTTCGCGGACGATACGCCGGTCTGCATCGGCGCTGGTCACCACCAGCCTTTCGTGGCCGCTGACGAAGTGCTGGGTCTTGAAGACCTTGAAGGGCAATGACGTGTTGGCCAGGACGACCACGGCGCTGTCGGTATGGAACGCGCCGTCAAAATAGACCCAGGTCTGATTGAATGCCAGGTCGTCGCCGGCGGAGCCGCCGGTAATGGGAATATCGCCCAAGGCGACTTGCAGTGTCCGGGCAAGGGGCTCTTCCCGCACGGAAAGCCCGTCGATCAGCACGATGGCGAAGCTGTTGGAGGCGTCCGCCGATGGAGCCGCCTCGGCCAGCCGGGTGAGCAGGTCGTCGGCCAGGGCTTGCCCCCGGCTCGGATGGAAGTCCTGGAGACGATCAAGCAGTCCGGACACCGCTGTGCAGGCTCCCGCCGGAAAGGCTACCCCGGAGAGGCTTCGTTCCAGATAGCCGGCGGGGCCGATCTCGCCGGCCGTCGTACAGCCGACCACTCGTATATTGCCGAACTGGCGCCCCATCTCGTCGCCGAGAGCATCGAGATCGTATTTGCTTGAGCAGAAGAAGAGAACCAGGGATAGGTCATCCCCGCGCAACGCGGCGTGGAGTTCCCGTACCGCCAAGCGCGCATCCGCCTGGCACGACTGAGCGGTGCGAATGGATTGACCGTTTCCCATTTTGTCTTCTCCTGGCAGGCATCTCCGGCCTTGCGCATGAAGCCGGCCCGTCGGCGACTGCGCTATAGTTTCCGAAGTATATTCGAAGGCCGGATGCGCAGCGGCATTCCGCTACGTCTTGATGCGCACGATTGCAGCTTATGCAACTCACGGTATGATTGGCCGAAAGGACTGGAGCAGTTATCCCGGAGCCGCTCCCAAGAAGGAGTACGTTCGCTTTGACATTCGAAAGATCCCCAGCCGTCCAGAGCAGTGGAGACGAAGAGAAGCGTCCGACCCTGCTGCTTGTCGATGACGAGGAGAATATCCTGTCGGCGCTGAAGCGCCTGCTGCGGCGCGATGGCTACCGTATCCTTACCGCCGGCAGCGGCCAGCAGGGATTGGCGATTCTCGACAGCGACAAGGTGGACGTCATCATCTCTGACCAGCGCATGCCTCACATGACGGGGATCGAGTTCCTGCGCCAGGCGAAGGAGCGTTGCCCGGACAGCATCCGGATGGTCTTGTCCGGCTACACGGATCTTGAAACGGTCACCAGTGCCATCAATCAGGGCGATATCTACCGCTTTCTCACCAAGCCCTGGGAAGACGACGATCTCCGGGCCAATATCGAAGAAGCTTTCCTGCGCAAGGCGATCATCGACGAGAATGTGCGGCTGCATCGGGATGTCACCCAGACCAACGCCGAACTCGCCATCGCCAACGCACGCCTGGAGCAGCTTCTCCGGGAGAAGCAGCAGCGTATCCGTATCGACGAGACCACCCTCCAGGTGTCTCAGGAGGTCTTCCAGCACCTGCCATGGCCGGTGCTGGGCATCGACGAGAATGGCCTGATCTCGGTTGCCAACCAGGCAGCCTTCGAGTTCTTCGGCAGTTCCCCCCTGGTCGGCAGCTTCATCAAGGAGGTCCTTCCCGCCCCCTGGGAGGCCGCCGCCACCTCCTGCGAAGACGGCGATATGCTGGTACAGCACGGCGCCCAGACCTGCCTCCTGCTCTGGCGGAATATGGGTGCCAGTTCTCTTTCCCAAGGTCGTCTGCTGGTTATTTCTCCATGCAAGAGCTGTGCGGCTACCCGTATCTCCGGGGAGGCCGGCACCGTATTGTGCAACGTTCCCTCGACGCCGTCGCCATGAATGACAGCCTTCAGCCCCCTCCGGACGCCCCGCCCTTCACCCTCCTCTGCGTCGATGACGAGCCCAATATCCTGTCGGCCCTACGCCGCCTCTTCCGGCCGGTGGGCTACCAGGTCCTGGTGGCCGGCAGCGGCGCCGAGGCACTGGAGATTCTTGAGCGGGAACCCGTCGACCTGATCATTTCGGACATGCGCATGCCGGTGATGGATGGCGCCAGCCTCCTTGCCATCGTGCGGGAACGGTGGCCTCAGGCCATCCGCATCCTGCTCACCGGCTATGCGGACATGACCTCCACCATTGCGGCCATCAACCGGGGAGAGATTTTCCGCTACATCTCCAAGCCCTGGGATGACCCCGACGTTCTCCTGGTGGTGAAGAGCGCCTTGGAGCGCAAGGAGCTGGAGCGGGAGAAAGCCCGGCTCGAAGCCCTCACCATCCGGCAGAACGAAGAACTGAAGGCCCTCAACGCCAGCCTTGAACAAAAGGTGGAGGAGCGTACCGCCGAGCTCAAGCAGGCGAACGATCGCCTGAAACAGAACTTCCTGGTGTCCATCAAGATGTTCTCGGGGCTCATCGAACTGCGGGAGGGCGGCGTCGCCGGCCATTCGCGGCGCGTTGCGGATCTCTGCCGCAAGCTGGCCGCCAGGCTGGAACTCGACACCAAGGCGCAGCAGGACGTGTTTCTCGCCGCCCTGCTCCACGACATCGGCAAGATCGGTTTCCCCGATGCCCTGCTCGCCAAGCCCGTTTCCTCCATGAGCAGCGAGGATATGGGCCGTTTCCGCAAACATCCCCTCGCCGGGGAAGCGGCCTTGATGCCTCTGAACGAACTGAAGGAGGCCGCCAAGGTGGTCCGCTCCCACCACGAGCGCTTCGATGGCCAAGGCTTCCCCGATGGGGTACAGGGGTTCGGGATTCCGGTCGGCGCCCGCATCCTGGCCGTGGTGAACGACTACGATGCCCTGATCAACGGAATGCTCAGTGCCAAGCGCATGACGCCGGAAGAGGCCAAGGCCCTGCTCGTCCAGTCCCGGAACAAGCGCTACGATGCCCAGGTGGTAGATGCTTTCATCGAGATGCTGGGGGGGCTCGACAAGGAACAGTTCAAGGACCTGATCCTGCCGGCGACCAGCCTCGAACCCGGCATGGTGCTCGCCCGCGATCTCATCAGCCGGGAAGGCACCCTGCTCCTGGCCGCCGATTACATGCTCGATGCCACCCTGATCCGGCAGATTCAGGAATACGGAGCCCGGGAAGGTGTCCAGATCACGCTTCACATCCGCAATGACAGGAGATAACCATGCGCCGCATCATGCTGGTGGATGACGAAACAAGTATTCTGAAGGCGCTGCAGCGGGTCGTGCTCCGGGCCATGACGGACGTCAAGGTGGAGACTTTCGACGATCCCAAGGCCGCCTTGGCGAGAATGTCCGAAATGGGATTCGACCTGGTGGTATCCGACTATCGCATGCCTGTGATGGACGGCATTTCCTTCCTGTCCGAAGTGAAACAGGTCCAGCCGGATACGGTTCGGCTGGTGCTGTCGGCCCAGGCCGACATGCGGGCCCTGGTGGAAGCCATCAACCGGGCCGAGATATTTCGCTTTCTCGCCAAGCCGTGGGACGACGACGAGCTCATCGCCACCCTGCAGGCGGCCCTGGTCCGGCGCGATGCCGTTCTCCAGGAACGCCGCCTGGCGGACGAGCAGCGGGTCGCCCGGGGAGAAATGACACCGGCCGAGATGGCGCTGCGCCGCCTGGAAGAGGAGGAACCGGGTATCTCGCGGGTCGATTGGACACCCGAAGGCGGCATCAGCGTCGAGGAATGGCCCGTCGACCAGGTGGTTACATCCAGCCCGAAGAGAGGCTGAGCAGGAATCCCACTAAAGGGAGGGGCAAGTGACTCGCAGGCTATGCAGGATGCTCGGTCAGCCGGGATTTGCCGTTCTGGCCGCTATCGTCGGAGTACTGGCCTTCAATTGGCCTTTCCCGGGGTTGGTCGCCGCCCAGGGGGACTATTCACTATTCATCTATTTCTTCGGCGCATGGGCTGGAGCCATCCTGGTGGCTTTCCTGATTTCCCGGGAGGTCCCGGATTCGGACGGACAGAAAGGCAAGAGCGATGCTTAGCCCGATAGGCGTCATCGCTGTCCTGGCAGCGTACATGGTCCTGCTGTTCGCCCTGGCCGCCTGGGCGGAAAAGAAGAGCCCGGCCGCCAATGCCCTCACCGACAGCCCGCTGGTCTATGTCCTCAGCCTGGGCGTGTATTGCACCTCCTGGACCTTCTACGGCAGCGTCGGCGTGGCAGCCCACTCCGGCCTGTTGTTCCTGGCAGTCTACCTGGGCCCTACCCTGGTCTGGTTCCTGGGGTGGAACTTGACCCGCCGTCTGGCCCGCTTCACGGCGGAGCACCGGGTCAGCAACCTGGGGGATCTCCTGGCCGCCCGCTACGGCCGCACGGCTGGGCTCCCGGCGCTTGCCACCCTGCTGGCCTTGCTGGCCATCAACCCCTATATCGCCCTGCAGCTGAAATCGATCCTGTCCACCTTCGATCTCATGATCGGCAAAGGCCTGACCCAGCACTGGGCCGCTGCCGGCGGGACGGTGGAGTTCCTGGTCGTGGGTTTCGTTGCCGCCATCACCTTGATGTTCGGCCTGCGGCAGCTGGATCCCACCCAAAGGCAACGAGGCATCGTCCTCATGTTGGCCACCCAATCCGTCGTCAAGCTGGCCTCTTTCCTGGCCATCGGCGTCTTTGTCACCTACGGCCTGTACGACGGTATCGGCGATATCTTCCAGCAAATCGCCACCCGCCCCGAAGCCTCCGGAATGTGGCACACCGGTAACGCTCAGTGGTATTCGACCTTCCTCACCTGGTTCATCCTGTCCATCGGCGCCAGCCTGTTCCTGCCCCAGCAATTCCACGTCACCATCGTCGAATTGCCGCGCCTTTCCCTGTTGCGTTCAGCCATGTGGGGCATGCCCCTTTATCTGCTGGCCATCACCTTCTTTGTCTCCCCCATCGCTGCCGCCGGTCTGCTCGATGGCTATCCTCCGTCCTCCGCCGACACCTACGTTCTCGCCCTTCCCATCGGTCATGCCAGTCCGTGGCTGGCCGTTGCCGTCTTCATCGGCGGCTTCTCGTCGGCGGTCGGCATGATCGTGATCTGTTCCATGGCCCTGTCCGTGATGGTGGCGAACAACCTGGTCATGCCCCTGACCGAGGGCGGGGCCATCTTCAAGGGCATTCGCCGCCATGGCCTGTGGGTTCGCCGGGTCGCCGTGGTCTGCATCATATTGGCGGGTTATTTCTTCCAGCGGGCGGTCGGAGAATCCTATTTCCTGGTAAGCATGGGGCTGATTGCCTTCGCCGGCGTGATTCAATTCGCCCCTGCCATCC
>DASRUX010000118.1:0-3718 GCA_035655235.1 Rhodocyclaceae bacterium
CGCGACCCGCGCTTCAAGGAGAAGCACTCCCTGGTGGTGGCTTTCGAAGGCTCCGACGCCGCCGGCAAGGGGGGCAGCATCCGCCGGGTCGTGGAATCCATCGACGCCCGCCAGTACCAGATCGTCCCCATCGCCGCGCCGACGGAAGAAGAACGGGCCCAGCCCTACCTGTGGCGGTTCTGGCGCCACCTGCCCCGCACCGGGCGCATCAGCGTCTTCGACCGCACCTGGTATGGCCGGGTGCTGGTGGAGCGGGTCGAAGGCTTCTGTTCCGAGGGCGACTGGCTGCGGGCCTATGCCGAGATCAACGATTTCGAGCACCAGCTGGTGGCCTCCGGCGCCGTGGTGGTCAAGTTCTGGCTCCAGATCAGCGCCGACGAGCAGTTGCGCCGCTTCAAGGAGCGGGAGGCCACCGAATTCAAGCGCTTCAAGATCACCGAGGAAGACTGGCGCAACCGGGAGAAGTGGGATGCCTACGTCTCCGCCGTCTGCGACATGGTGGACCGCACCTCCACCGGCCTCGCCCCCTGGACCCTGGTGGAAGCCAATGACAAGAACTTCGCCCGGGTCAAGGTCCTGAAAACCATCTGCGAGCGGCTGGAGGCCGCCATCAAGGCCGACGAAAATCCCAAATGAACGACGCCCTTTACGACGAGAACTTCGTTTCCTGGTTCCGGGCGGTCACGCCCTACATCAACGCCTTCCGGGGCAAGACCTTCGTGGTCGCCTTCGGCGGCAAGACCTTGACCAGCGAGGCCGCCAAGACCCTGGCCTATGACGTGAACCTCCTGGCCAGCCTGGGCATCCGCCTGG
The DNA here is from genome assembly GCA_035655235.1 of Rhodocyclaceae bacterium. Taxonomy (GTDB): domain Bacteria; phylum Pseudomonadota; class Gammaproteobacteria; order Burkholderiales; family Rhodocyclaceae; genus JAGTRP01. The sequence goes on from DASRUX010000118.1 coordinate 814, forward strand.
TGCTGGTGCACGGCGCCCGTCCCCAGATCGAGGAAGAGCTGCGGGAAAAGGGCCTGGAGTCCAAGTACCACCGGGGCTACCGCATCACCGATGCAGAAACCCTGGACTGCGTCCTGGACGCCGTGGGCAGCGTCTACCTGGAAATCGAAGCGCTCCTCTCCCAGGGCCTGCCCAACACCCCCATGGCCAACAGCCGCATCCGGGTCATCGGCGGCAACTTCATCACCGGCCAGCCCATCGGCATCCTGGATGGGATCGACATGCAGTACGCCGGCAAGGTGCGCAAGGTGGATGCGGAAGGACTGCAGGCCCAGCTCGGCATCGGCAACATCGTCCTCCTGAACTGCGAGGGGGCGTCCCCCACCGGCGAAATCTTCAACCTCCAGATGGAGGAGGTGGCCGAAGCCGTGGCGACGGCCCTGAAGGCCGACAAGCTGGTTTTCCTCACCGACAGCCGGGGCGTCACCGACAAGGACGGGGAATTCCTGGACGCCATGACCGCCGACCAGGCGGGCGACCTGGTGAAGGGCGGCGGCGACTGGCTCTCCACCGACCTCAAGCGCTACCTGCCCTGCTGCGTTCGGGCCAGCCGGGCCGGCGTCGGCCGGGTGCACCTCATCGGCTACGAGCGGGACGGGGCGCTGCTCCAGGAACTGTTCACCCACGACGGCGTCGGCACTGTCATCACCCGGGAATCCCTGGAGAACATCCGGGAAGCCCGGCCCGACGACATCGGCGCCCTCATCGCCCTGATCGAGCCCATGGAGCAGGAAGGCATCCTGGTGCACCGCCCCCGGGAACTCCTGGAGCGGGAAATCGACCATTTCTCCATCATGGAGCACGACCAGATCATCGTCGGCTGCGCCGCCCTCTACCCCCATTCCAACGACGCGGCGGAACTGGCCTGCCTGGCGGTCAATCCCGACCATCGGGAGTGGGGCTACGGCGAGCTGCTCATGCGTCGTATCGAAAAGCGTGCCAAGAAGGCCGGCTTCAAGCGCCTCTTCGTCCTCACCACCCGCACCGAACACTGGTTCGTGGAGCGGGGCTTCCGCATCGCCAAGGTGGATGAGCTGCCGGACGAGAAACGGGAAATGTACAACTACCAGCGGCGGTCAAAGGTCCTGTTCAAACCTTTATAATCTGCCGCAGCCCTCAATGGAGAAAACCTATGGCTCGTACCGTCAATTGCATCAAGCTCGGCCGTGAGGCCGAAGGTCTCGACTTCCCGCCCTATCCCGGCGAGCTGGGCAAGCGCATCTTCGAGAACGTCTCGAAGGAAGCCTGGCAGCAGTGGATCCGCATGCAGACCATGATCATCAACGAGAACCGCCTCAATCTGGCCGATCCCCGGCACCGCAAGTACCTGGCCGAGCAGGTGGAAAAGCATTTCTTCGGCGAAGGCGCCGACCAGATCCAGGGCTACGTGCCGCCCAAGGCCTGAGGACTTCACTTCTCCCCGAAAGCCCCGCCGCGAGCGGGGCTTTTTGTTATCCGGAACGGGAGGCGGGCTCCGGTTGTCTCCGACATGAACGACAGGAGCCCCCATGCCCACGGAAAAAGTCCCCGACCGGAGAAACATGATCCGCCAGTTCCAGGCCGAATTGATGGACGGCTTCGACGAAGAGCTGGAAATGGAGATCGACGACGACCGCCTGGACCACATCGTCGCCGACCTGCCGGAACCCGGCCACCCCCTCCTGGAGCCCCTCGACCGCCAGTTCTACTTCCGGGAGCTGTTCCGGCTCCAGGGGGAACTGATCAAGCTCCAGGACTGGGTGATCGAGAACGGGCTCAAGGTGGTGGTGCTGTTCGAGGGGCGGGATGCGGCCGGCAAGGGCGGTGTCATCAAGCGGGTGGTCCAGCGCCTCAATCCCCGGGTCTGCCGGGTGGCGGCCCTGCCGGCTCCCAGTGAGCGGGAGCGGACCCAGTGGTATTTCCAGCGCTACGTCTCCCATCTGCCGGCGGGGGGCGAGATCGTCCTCTTCGACCGCAGCTGGTACAACCGGGCCGGGGTGGAGCGGGTCATGGGTTTCTGCTCCGACCAGGAGTACGAGGAATTCTTCCGCTCCGTGCCGGAATTCGAGCGCATGCTGGTACGTTCCGGCATCGTGCTCATCAAGTACTGGTTCTCCATCAGCGACGAGGAGCAGCACCGGCGCTTCCTGATGCGCATCCACGATCCCTTGAAGCAGTGGAAGCTGAGCCCCATGGACCTGGAGTCCCGGCGCCTGTGGGAGCAATACACCAAGGCCAAGGAAATCATGCTGGAGCGCACCCACATTCCCGAGGCCCCCTGGTGGATCGTGGAGGCCGACGACAAGAAGCGGGCCCGGCTCAACTGCATCCACCACCTCTTGAGCCGGATTCCCTATGAGGAAATCCCCCGGCCGCCGGTGGTCCTGCCGGAGCGGGTCCATAACCCGGACTATCTGCGGGGGCCGGTGCCGAAGGAATTGTTCGTCCCCGCCGTCTATTAAGCCCAGGTAAAGCGCCCGACGGCGCCCAGCAGGCTTTCCGACAGGGTGGCCAGCCCCTTGACCTCGGCGTGGGTGGAGCCGATGTCGGCGGTGGTGGCGGCGGCGATGTCCGCCACGGTCTCCACGTTGCTGATGACCTCCCGGGATGCCTCCGCCTGCTGGTTGGTGGCGAGGGAAATCTCCTCCATGCGCTCCGATACCGCCTGCACCGCCCGCTCGATATGGTCGAGCATGGTCCGCACGTCCTGGCCGAAGGAGACGCCCTGGCGGGCGGCAACCCGCACCCGGTCCATGGCCTCGCCGACCACGCCGGTACTGGAATTCACCTGGCCCAGGATGGACTCGATGTCCCGGGTGGAAACCTGGGTGCGCTCGGAGAGCTTCCGGACCTCGTCCGCCACCACGGCAAAGCCCCGGCCCGCTTC
>DASRUX010000119.1:0-7610 GCA_035655235.1 Rhodocyclaceae bacterium
CCGGCGGCGAAGATGAGCTTGCCCTTGGGCGTGGTTGCTCCCGTCACCGGATCGGTGGAGATGAAGAAGGCGCCCAGCATGGCTCCCCCCGCCAGGACGTGGAAGACCGGGTTGGCGAAGGCGGCCGGCTGCCAGGCCCAGAGGGCGCCGCCGATAGCGATCATGGCGGCCAGGAAGGCGGTGGGGATGTGCCAGGTGATGACCCGCTGCTGCACCAGCCAGAGGCCCCCCAGCAGGTAGCCCAGGGACACCCACTCCCACCCGTGGCCGGCCATCAGGCCATAGACCTTGGCGTCGGCCAGGACGCCGGCGACGGTGGCGTGCTCGGCATCGAGCTTCAAGGCCGTTTTCAGGGCATCCAGGGGTGTGGCGCCGGTGAGGCCGTCCAGGCGCGGGGCGTGGCCGAAGATGGCGTGCAGTTGTGCAGCGAAATCGCCCCCCACGCCGGGCCACTGGGACATGAGGGCCGGGAAGGAGACGATGCACACCGCGAAGGCGATCATGGCCGGGTTGAAGGGATTCTGGCCCAGGCCGCCGTAAAGCTGCTTGGCGATGACGATGGCGAACAGGGTGCCGGCCACCATGAGCCACCAGGGCACGATGGGCGGGAAGGTGAGGGCGATGAGCCAGGCGGTCAGCACGGCAGAGAGATCGGAGAGGAAGAGCCCCAGGGGCTTGCCCCGGACCTTCAGCATGGCGGCCTCGGCCACCAGGGCGGTGGCGGTGGCCAGGGCGATCTGCACCAGCACGGCCGGGCCGAAGAACCAGACGTAGGCGGCGATGCCCGGCAGGAGCGCCAGCAGCACCTTGAGCATGACCCGCTGGACGGAGGCTTCCTTGAGGAGATAGGGGGAAGTGGAAAATTCCATGGCTCAGTCGTTCTTGTCGTTGGCGGGCGGCTGGGCAGCCTGGTCGGCCTGGGCGCGGCGCGCATCCACCTCGGCGATCTGGGCCTGCTGGTCGGCCGTCAGGTGGTCGGTGTTCTTCGGGGCGGCCGCGGCCCGCTGGGCGGCTGCCCGGGCCATGGCGGCGGCGATGGCAGCCTTCTTGGCGGCTTCGGGATCGACCGCCGGGGCGGCATCGGCAGTGACTTCGCCACCGGCCGCCGCGGCAGCGGCTTCGGCTGCCTTCTTGGCGGCCTGGGCGGCAGCGGCCTTGGCCAGCTTCTCGGCCTTCTCGGCCTTTTCCCGTTCCTCCCGGGCCTGCTTGAATTCGAAACGGGCTTTGGCGCCGTCGGCGGCATTTTTGTCGCGCTCCCGGGCCCAAATCTCGCTCTTGGCGAAGCGGAAATACTGGACCAGGGGAATGCGGGACGGGCAGACAAAGGAACAGCAGCCACACTCGATGCAGTCGAACAGGGCATATTCCTGGGTCTTGCCGAAATTCTTGGCCCGGGAGAACCAGTACAGCTCGAAGGGCTGCAGTTCGTGGGGGCAGGCCTCGGCGCAGGCGCCGCAGCGGATGCAGGGCATCTCGGCGGGCTTGGGCGGGAACAGGTTGGGGGAGTGGGCGATCAGGCAGTTGGTGGCCTTGACCACCGGGGCCTTCAGGTCCGGCACCAGGAAGCCCATCATCGGGCCGCCCATGATGGCGCCGTCGGTATCGGCTTTGGGGTGGGCGATCTGGAGAAGCTCTTCCATGGGGGTGCCGATCAGCACCTCCCAGTTGCGGGGTTCGCCAACGTTGCCGGTCAGGGTGACCAGGCGGGAGACCACCGGCTCGCCATGGGCGACGGCCCGCCAAGCGGTATAGGCGGTGGCGACGTTGAAGCACTGCACGCCCAGGTCGGTGGAGCGCTTGCCGTTGGGGACTTCCTTGCCGGTGAGGACGCGGATGAGCTGCTTGGCGCCGCCCGCCGGGTAGCGGGTGGGGACGGCCACCACTTCGAATTCGGCAAACTCTGCGCCCAGTGCCTTGACCGCGGCAGTCATGGCGGCGATGGCTTCCGGCTTGTTGTCCTCGATGCCGATGAGTACCCGCTTGGGCTTCAGGAGGTCCCGGAAGACCCCGGCGCCGCGCACCACTTCCTCGGCCCGCTCCCGCATCAGCAGGTCGTCGCAGGTGATGTAAGGCTCGCACTCGGCGCCGTTGATGACCAGTTCCTCCATAGGAACCGTCCTGGACGGCTGGAGCTTGGCGTGGCTGGGGAAAACGGCGCCGCCCAGGCCCACCACGCCGGATTCGCGCAGCAGTTCCCGGACCGCTTCAGGTTCCATGGATTGGTAATCGACGGGCTGGCGCTCGATCCAGCGATCCTCCCCGTCCGGTTCGATGACCACAGCGGCGGCGGTGAGGCCGGAGGGGTGGGCAGCCGGGTACATCCCGACTTCGATGACCGTGCCCGAGGTGGAGGCATGGACGGCGGCGGAGACCCAGCCGTCGGCCTCGCCGATCTTCTGGCCCTTGAGGACCTTGTCGCCGACGGCGACGATGGGCCGCGGCGTGCCGCCAATGCTCTGGTGCAGGGCGATGGCGACCCGGGACGGCAGGGGCGCGACCGCGATAGGCAGGGTGACGGACTGGGCCTTGTTGGTGGCCGGCTTGACGCCGCCCTTGAACTTGAACAGTTGCAGCATCAGGCGGCCTTCCTGATTTCGATGACCGGGTACTTCCACTTCCAGTTATCCACGGTTTCCGGGATGACCTCCATGGAAATGCATTCCACCGGGCAGGGGGGCAGGCACAGCTCGCAGCCGGTGCACAGGGAGGAGACGACGGTGTGGAGCTGCTTGGCGGCGCCGACGATGGCGTCCACCGGGCAGGCCTGGATGCACAGGGTGCAGCCGATGCAGGTGTTCTCGTCGATGAGGGCCACCTGCTTGGGTTTTTCCTCGGCATTGAGCGGCTTGGCTTCGCGCCCCAGGAGGTCGGCCAGCTTCTTGACGCCATCGGCGCCGCCGGGGGGGCACAGGTTGATGTCGGCGTCGCCCTTGGAGATGGCTTCGGCGTAGGGACGGCAGCCGGGATAGCCGCACTGGCCGCACTGGGTCTGGGGCAGGACGGAATCGATCTTGTCCACCAGGGGATCGCCTTCCACCTTGAACTTGATGGAGGCATAACCGAGGGCGGCGCCCAGGATGACGGCTCCCAGGGCCATGACGGCGAGGGCAGAGAGCATCATTGGTACTTGTCCAGTCCGGCGAAGCCCATGAAGGCAAGGCTCATCAGGCCGCCGGTGACCAGGGCGATGGCGGTGCCCTTGAAATAAGTGGGCACGTCGGCGCCTTCGATCCGCTCCCGGATGCCGGCGAACAGGATGAGGGCCAGGGAGAAGCCGATGGAGCTGCCGGCGCCGAACAGCAGGGACTCGACGAAGTTGTACTTGGCCCCCAGGGCCAGCAGGGGCACCCCCAGCACGGCGCAGTTGGTGGTGATGAGGGGCAGGTAGATACCCAGGGTCTGGTGTAGCACCGGGCTGGTCTTCTGGATCACCATTTCAGTGAGCTGCACGAAGGCGGCGATGGTGACGATGAAGGCGATGATGCGCAGGTAGGTGAGGTCGAAGGGGACCAGCAGGTAGCGGTCGATGATCCAGCTGGCGCCGGTGCCCAGGGTCAGCACGAAAGTGGTGGCGGCCCCCATGCCGTAGGCCGTATCCAGCTTCTTGGAAACGCCCATGAAAGGGCAGAGGCCGAGAATCCGGACCAGCACGACGTTGTTCACCAGGATGGTGCCGACGAGAATGAAAAGATAATGGCTCATGCTAGGGGGAAATCGGGCAAGACCCCGACGTGGCGCGGGCGAAGGCGGAAATTATCCGGGTTTGCGCGGTCCCAAACAACCACACAAAAAGAAGGGCTTATACGATTTTCTTATTGCCCTATTGCTTGCGCTTGAGGGCGCCGGCCAGGCTGGACGCGACTTCGCTGACCAGTTCCGGACCCCGGTAGATGAAGCCGCTATAGACCTGCACCAGGCTGGCGCCCGCCTCGATCTTCGCCACCGCGTCGGCGCCGGACAGGATGCCGCCGACGCCGATGATGGGCACTTCCCCGGCCAGGGCCGTGGACAGCTTCTTCAGCACTTCGGTGGACTTGCGGAAAACCGGTGCCCCGGAGAGGCCGCCGGTTTCGGCGCCATTGGGCAGACCCTCGACCCCTTCCCGGGAGAGGGTGGTGTTGGTGGCGATGACCCCATCCATGCGATGCCGGCGCAGGGCGTCGGCGATGGCGGTGACCTGGTCGTCGTCCAGGTCGGGGGCGATCTTGAGGGTCATGGGAACGTATTTGCCGTGCTTGTCGGCCAGCTTTTCCTGGCGCTTCTTGAGCTGGGCGAGGAGGTCGTCCAGGGCCTCGTCCTTCTGCAGCTCCCGCAGGTTCTTGGTGTTGGGGGACGAGATATTGACGGCGACGTAGCTGGCGGAACCATACACCTTGTCCAGGCAGATCAGGTAGTCGTCGGCAGCCTTCTCGATGGGCGTGGTGGCGTTCTTGCCGATATTGATGCCGAGGATGCCGCCCCGCCTGGGGAATTCGGACAGGCGGACGTTCTCCAGCAGCTTGTCCACGCCGTCGTTGTTGAAGCCCATGCGGTTGATGATGCCCTGGGCTTCCGGTATGCGGAACAGGCGGGGCTTCGGGTTGCCGGGCTGGGGGCGGGGGGTGATGGTGCCGATTTCGATGAAACCGAAACCCAGGGCCGCCAGTCCGTCGATGTGGTCGCCGTTCTTGTCCAGGCCGGCGGCGAGGCCCACCGGGTTGGGGAATTTGAGGCCCATCACCTCAACGGGGCAGGGGGCGACCGGCTTGGCCAGGCAGCCGCCGAGCCCGGTGGCGTTGAGGAGGGAGATGCCGCTCATGCCGAGGCCATGGGCCATCTCGGCGTCGAGGGAGAAGAAGAATTTGCGGAGGAGGGAATAGACCATCCCCAAATTTTACCGCAATGGGCCATGGCCCGCAGCCGGCCCGGGATACAAACAGTAACGTCTGACTCAATGACCGGCGGGTCGGTAGCGAGTAAACTTGTCGTCTTTCGATTGTCCGAGTCCCATGGCCATGCCCGTGAAAGGGTCGCAATTCCTGCTTGCCTGCTGTCTTGGGGTGGCGTCCGCCGCCGTCGCTGCCGCCGGCCTGGGCGATCCCTTCGATACCCAGGCCATGGCGCCCGCCAGGCCGTCCCCGGCCCAATCCGGCCGCGGCGCCGACGTTCCCTGCGCCATGAACGCGCCCACCGGGACGCTGACCGCCGTGGAAGTGGCCGACCTGGCCCTCTGCAACAATCCCCAGACCCGGGAAGTGTGGGCCAATGCCCGCGCCCAGGCCGCCCTGGTGGGCGTCGCCAAGTCCGCCTGGCTGCCCAGCCTGGACGGCAAGGGCACCGCCGGCCGCAATTGGGTCGAGGGCCGGGGCACCAATCAGAACACGGCGTCTCTCACCCTGTCGTGGCTGCTCTTCGACTTCGGCACCCGGTCGGCCAATGTGGAAAACGCGCGGCAGCTCCTGGCGGCCTTCTCGGCGACCCAGGATGCCACCGTCCAGCAACTCTTCCTCTCCGCCCTTCAGGGCTATTACGCCGCCCAGGCCACCCGGGCTGCCGTCGATGCCGCCAAGGAGGCGGAGCGGGCCAGCCACGAGAGCTTCCTGGCGGCGGATACCCGCTACCGGGTGGGCGTGGCGACCCCGGTGGATCGCCTCCAGGCCCAGACCGCCTGGTCCCAGGCGACGCTTAACCGCATCCGGGCCGAGGGCGATGCCCGCAATGCCCTGGGCACCCTGGCCAACGTCATGGGCTTCGACGCCAACCAGCCCCTGGCCCTGGCCGATATCCCGACGATCCTGCCGGAAGCGGCCTTCGAGCGGGATATCAACGCCCTGATCGAGGAGGCCCGCCGCCGCCGGCCGGACCTGAAGGCCGCCGAAGCCCAGGTCAATGCTGCCCGAGCCAACGTGGATGTCGCCCGGGCTTCCGGCCTGCCCACGGTTTCCCTGGCCGCCGGACCCACCTGGCAGGACCTGGCCGGCCGCTCCACCAACGGCGGGGCTGTCGGGGTGACCCTGAGCGTGCCGATCTTCTCGGGCTTCAACACCACCTACCGGGTCCGTAACGCCGAGGCCCTGGTCGAAACCCGGGAAGCCCAGCGGGAACGCATCCGCCAGCAGGTGGCCCTGGATGTCTGGAAGGCCTACCAAAGCCTGGTGGCTTCCACCCAGGCTCTCAAGACCTCCGCCGACCTGGTGGCCAGCGCCGAGGCGTCGGAGCGGATGGCCCTGGGCCGCTACAAAGCCGGCGTGGGCAGCATCCTCGATGTCCTGAATGCCCAGAGCGCCCTGGCTTCTGCCCGCCAACAGCGCATCCAGGCCACCCTGGACTGGAACGTCTATCGCGCCACCCTGGCCCAGTCCATGGGTGCCCTGGATTACAGCCTGCTCCTGCCGGGAGAAGGAAAGCAATGACCATGAAACTGTCCGTCACCAAACTCATCGTTGCCGCCGTCGTCGGTGCCACTGCCGTCGGCACCGGCGTCTGGTATTACCGGGATCAGGCCAGCCAGGCCCCCGAGAAGCGCTATCGCTTACAGGAAGTCGCCAAAGGGGATGTCACCCAGACCGTGTCCGCCAACGGCACCCTGAATCCAGTGACACTGGTCAATGTGGGTACCCAGGTGTCCGGCACGGTGAGAAAGCTCTACGTGGATTTCAACGACAAGGTGGAGAAGGGCCAGCCCCTCCTGGAACTGGACCAGTCCCTCCTTGCCGCCCAGGCCCGGCAGAGCCAGGCCAACGTGGTCAATGTCGCGGCCTCCCTGGACCTGGCCCGGGCCAACGAGGCCCGCATGAAGACCCTGCTGGAGAAGGAATACGTTTCCCGCCAGGACTACGACCAGGCCCTCCAGAACCTCAAATCGGCGGAAGCCCAACTCGCCCAGGCCCGGGCCGCGGCGGACAAGGACAAGGTGAATCTCAACTACACGGTGATCACCTCGCCGGTCTCCGGGGTGGTGGTGGACCGGGTGGTGGACCTGGGCCAGACCGTGGCGGCCAGCTTCCAGACGCCGGTGCTGATCAAGATCGCCCAGGACCTGTCCAAGATGGCCATCGACACCAGCTTCGCGGAGGCTGACATCGGCAACATCAAGGAAGGCCAGAAGGTGCGCTTCACCGTGGACGCCTTCCCCAGCCGCAGCTTCCACGGCGTGGTGCAGCAGATCCGCCTCAATCCCACCAACCAGCAGAACGTGGTGACCTACAACGTCCGGGTGGCGGTGGATAACCCGGACCAGACCCTGCTGCCCGGCATGACCGCCTATGTGAATATCGGCGTGGCCCGGCGTAGCGATGTGCTGCTGGTGCCCAACGCGGCCCTGCGCTTCAAGCCGGCGGATGCCAACAAGGAGAAGCCCGCCGAGAAGCCGGCGGAACGGCCGGCCGGTGGCCCGGGAGCCGGCGGTCCCGGCGGCGGGGAAGGGGGCGGCCGCAAGAAGCGGGATACCGCCAGCGGCACCGTCCATATCCTGGAGAACGGCCAGCTGAAGCCGGTTGCCGTGCAGCTGGGCATCACCGACAACCGCAACACCGAGGTGGTGGGCGGCGACCTCAAGCCCGGCGACAAGGTGGTGATGGGCGAGAACGTCAACGGCGCCAAGGCCGGCGGCAGCAGCGTGGGGATGCGGC
>DASRUX010000120.1:0-11078 GCA_035655235.1 Rhodocyclaceae bacterium
GCTGCTCGATAAAGCCGGGCAGCGCCAGCCCCCCCGGGCCGAAACCGGTGGTCGGGCTCTTCTGCTCCTCGTTTGTGCTGGAGGGCGGTGCCATGGGGTCTCCTCTTTTTTGTTACTCTATATTATGCCTTGCCGCTGGAAAACTCTCCCGGCGCCCCCATATTGCGCAATGTCCGCCAAATCCACGTCAAAGATGAATAAGCTGCTTTCCGCCCTGCTCGCTGCCGCCTTCCTTAGCACCGCCGCCCTGGCCCAATCATCGGGCGACGGGGTGAATGTGGGGAAGGCCTCTTCCTGGAGCAAATTGGTTCCCGCCGAACAGGTGGAAAGGAGCGCCAGCCAGCAGTATCTCCAGATGACCCAGCAGGCCGCCCAGCAGGGCGCCCTGGCCCCGGAGGGCCATCCCCAATTGCAACGCCTGCGGGCCATCGCCCAGCGCATCCTCCCCAATGCCAGCCGCTTCAACCCAAGGGCCCAGAACTGGAAGTGGGAGGTGAACCTCATCGCTTCCCGGCAGCTCAACGCCTTCTGCATGCCCGGCGGCAAGATCGCCTTCTACACCGGCCTGATCGATGGCCTGAAGCTGACCGATGACGAGATCGCCATCGTCATGGGCCACGAAGTCGCCCACGCCCTGCGGGAGCATTCCCGGGCCCAGATGGCCAAGAATGGATTCACCCATGGTACCGCTTCCATCCTCTCCGGCCTGGTGGCCAACACCAAATACGGCGGCCTCGCCCAGCTCGGACTGAAGGAAGGTGCGAACCTGCTCACCCTGAAATTCTCCCGGGACGACGAGACCGAGGCCGATGCCGTCGGCCTGGACCTGGCCGCCCGGGCCGGCTACGACCCGCGGGCCGGCGTCACCCTGTGGCAGAAGATGACCGGCGCCAACCGGGGCAGCGCTCCGCCGGCCTGGCTATCCACCCACCCGCCGGGCAATGACCGCATCCGGGAAATCCAACGGCATCTGCCGGAAGTCATGCCCCTCTACGAGGCGTCCCGGGGCAATCGCTAGGTTCGGCAAGCGGCAGGGGCGATAATCCGCCCTTTGCCTTTTCCGGTCCCGGCATGACCCTGTCCCGCGTCCAGTCCCAGCCCCAGTCCCAATCCGAGCCTTCCATCCAGAAGAAGGTCGTCGTCGCCGCCTGCTTCGGCACCTTCCTGGAGTGGTACGACTTCCTGACCTTCGCCTCCCTGGCGACCTATTTCGGCAGCCTGTTCTTCCCCTCCGACGACCCGGTAGCGGCACTGCTCGCCAGCCTGGGGACCTTCGGCGTCGGCATGGTGGTCCGCCCCCTGGGCGCGGCCCTGTTCGGCTCCCTGGGGGACCGCCACGGCCGGCGCACCATCTTCCTGGTCACCATCGTCCTCATGGGGCTGTCCACCGTCGGCGTCGGCCTGCTGCCCACCTACGCCCAGGCCGGCCTCCTCGCCCCCGCCCTGCTCCTGCTGCTGCGCATGCTCCAGGGATTGTCCGTGGGCGGCGAGATCGGCGGCGCCGCGGTATACCTGACCGAACACGCCCCCACCGGCCGGCGGGGCCTCTACACCAGCGTCCTGCAGCTCATGGGGCCCTTGGGGATGCTGGCCTCCACCCTGCAGATCGTGGCCCTCCAGCATTTCCTGCCGGAGGCCGATTTCCTGGCCTGGGGCTGGCGCATTCCCTTCCTCCTTTCTGCAGTGCTGCTGGCCGTTTCCATCAAGAGCCGGATGAATCTCCACGAATCCCCGGTCTTCCAGCAACTGCGGGCCCGGAAAGGCGTCGCCAAGGCGCCGCTCAAGGACTGCCTCACCGACCGCCACACCCTGGGCCGCATGGGCCTCCTGTTCTTCTGCATCTCCTCGGGCGGATCGCTGCTGTTCTTCTCCTCCCAGGTCTATACCACCGTCTTCCTGAAGACCGCGGTCGGGCTCGACGCCCCCACCGCCAGCTTCCTGGTGATGCTTTCCACCCTCGCCCTCTTCCCCCTCACCATCTTCTGCGGCTGGCTGTCGGACCGGATCGGGCGTCGGCCCATCCTCCTGGCGGGACTGGTCCTGGGCGCCCTGACCATTTTTCCCATCTTCCAGGGACTGCTCCACTTCGGCGCCCCGGACCATCTGGACAAGGCCATGGTCTTCCTCCTGCTCCTGGTCCTGGTGGTGGCCTTAGCCTGCATTACCGGCCCCCAGACCGCCACCCTGGCGGAACTCTTCCCGGCCCGCACCCGCTATACGGCGGTGGCCCTGCCCCACAACCTGTCGGCGGGCTGGATCGGCGGCATGTCGCCCCTGGTGGTGACCTGGCTGGGGGTCCATTTCGGCAACCCCCTGGCCGGTCTGGCCTATCCCACCGCCCTGCTGGTCCTGGCGGCAGTGGTGGGGCTGCGCTTCCTGCCGGAGATCAAGGACCGCCCCCTGGACGAGTAGCCCATGACATTGGAGTGACAGGCAGGGGGCGGGTTTGCTATGCTCCCCGCCACGTTTTTCGCCAATGAATCGCCATGGTGCAGAAGTCGGACTATTACGAGCTGCTGGGCGTCCCCCGGGACGCCGATCCGGTTGTCATCCGGGCAGCCTACGAGGCGGCCGTGCAAAAACTCGCCGCCAGCGACAACCGCCAGGAACGCGCCACCGCCGAAGAGCGCATCGTCCAGCTGCGGCAGGCCTACGAGGTGCTCTCCAACCCAACCCGGCGCACCGATTACGACGCCGGCCTGGCCCTGCTCAAGACGGTATCCGTCCTGCCGGAAAGGCCGCTCCAGGTGGAAGTCGCCCTGGAGGCATCGCGGCGCAGCCCCATCCGCATCCTGCTGACGGTCATCGCCACGGTAATGGTCATCGGCCTGGTCACCCAGGTGGGGGCCATGTTCATGGCCTATCGGCACACCCGGGCGATCGTCAACAACGACGTCACCTCCCCCGCCGCCGAGAAAATCTACCTCCAGGAGTTCTACCAGACCTACGGCATCCGGGCCAACAGCCGGGAGGAAGCCGAACTGCTGCTGGCCGACATGCGCCGCAAGGAGCAGGCAGCCAACGAGGAAAGCAAGAAGGCCCGCGAGGCCCAGGAGCAGGAGTACAACCTCAAGCGCTTCGAGGAGGAATCCCGCCGCGAAGGGGCCCAGATCAGCGCCGACCTCCGCCGCGCCGAGCAGCAGATCGCCTGGGAACAGGAGCAGGAACGCCGCCGCAAGGAAGCCAAGGAGCAGGCCGAGAAGGAAGCCGAACAGGCCCGCATCGAACGGGAAGCCGCCCGCTGGCGGCGATACCCGGGCAACAGCCGTTCCGAGGAATGACCATGGCCGAACGATTCCGCCTCCGCCTGCCAGCCGCCATCGCCGCCGGGCTGTTGGCCGTGGGGCTGTCCGCCTGCTCCCGGACCAGCGAACGGGATTTCGTGGGCAAGTGGCAATCCTCCCGCACCCAGACCCCGATCCACATGGCGGCCAACGGGGAATGGGAAATCCGTACCGAGGAGGGGACCATCCTCCAATATGGCGTCTGGCGCTACGAGGACAAGAAGCTCATCTGGAGCTTCAAGCAGGACAACGGCTACATCCTCGACGATCCCAACCCGGTCCTCTCCGTCGACCCCAAGGAATTCAGCGTCCGGGAACGGAACGGGACGACCACCGTCTTCAAGCGCGTCGAGTGATCGCCCCCGGGCCTCAATAGGCCTTCATCGGCACCTTGGGCGGCATCTTGGCCTGGCCGGTGAAGGTGGCCGGCGGCACCTTGTAGCCCACGGCCTTGCCATCCGGCCCATAGACCACGGCGGCTGACTGGTCGTTAGGAGATTTGCGACTGGCGGAGATTTCCAGGGCCGCCACCCGGGGCGGCAAGGCCTCCCGCTTGAATTCCGAACGGACGATGCGGGCCCGCTCCGCGGCGATGCGATTGTCGATGCTCTCTGTCGATAGCCCCCGCTGGGCCAGCACTTCCCGCATCCTGAGGAACTGCTCCAGCTCCGCCGAACTCTTCATGGAGCGCCGGCCTTCACCCCACTTGTCCTTGGGCTCGTTCAGAGCGGCCGCATATTCCGGCGCCGTGGCCATGTGCTTGGCAATGCCCAGGCGATTGAAGCGCATGGCCCATTCCATGGCCCCATCGCCCCAGTCGTTGGTGACGTTGCGCTGGGCGCCTTTGTCCACAAGGAGCTTGGCCAGGTCCTCGTGGCCTTCATAAATCGCCATCATCAGGATGCTGGAGCCGTTGGTGCTCTGAGCGTTGATGTCCGCCCCCTGGTCGATGAGGTACTGGGCCACGTCCTGGTGGCCGGCGAACACGGCATAGTGCAGAGCCGACCACTGGCGCTTCGGGGCATTGATGCGGGCGCCCCGCTCCACCAGCCACTTCACCGCCTCCAACCGGCCATTCCAGGCCGCCAGGGCGAGAGGGCTTTCGCCGTTGGCATTGGTCTTGTTGATGTCGGCGCCCCGGGAGATAAAGAGGCGCATGAGGTCGATATTGCCTTCCCAGGCGCCGATCATGAGCCCGCTACCGACCCGGCTGCCGAGGAAATCCGGATCGAGGCCGGCGTCCAGCCAGGAAGACGCCTGGGGAAGGTCCCCCATCTCCATCCGGGTGGCGAAATAGGCCGGATCAGGCAGGTTCGCGCCGTAGGAGGCCGAGCAAGCCAGGCCCATCCCGATTATCATTGCTGCCGCCAGATGCTTCATACCGTTTTTCATTCCCATAGATCACGACCTCAGGCCAGCCCCCATTCTCTCATGACTTGGATTGACCGCCGGCTGTCCGCGGCCCTGGCCCTGTCCCTGCTGCTCCACGCCCTGCCCCTGCTGCCGGCTTTCCTGGTACCGGCGCCGCCCCCGAAACGGCCGCCGCCCCTGGAAGCCCGGCTGCACATCGAGCCGCCGCCGGCCGCCCTTCCCGAGCAGCCGCCCCTGATGTTGCCGGCCCCCCCCAAGCCCGCCAAGGCCAAGGCCGAGCCCCGCCCCCTGCCGCCGAAGCCGGAGAAAGCCGAAAAGCCGCGCCCGGCAAAGCCGTCCCGGACCGACTGGAGCAGCGAAGTGAAGCGGCAACTAAAGGACTTGGAGCGGCAAGGAAAGTTCTACCCGGCCGAAGCCATCGCCCAAGGGCTCCAGGGAGAGGCCCTGGTGCTCCTCGTCCTGGACGAGGCGGGCAATCCGGTGGCCGCCCGGATCGAGACCAGCAGCGGCTACCGCATCCTCGATGACGCCGCCTTGCGAGCCGTGCGGAGCCTCCATTCCCTCCCCGCCAACGCCCCGCGGGAAACCCTGCTCCCGGTCCGTTTCAAGCTGCGCTGAGGCGGGCGAGCCAGATGGCCGCTAGATGGCCTTTTCCGAGCGCATCCGGGCGATGCGCTCGCCGTCGTAGCCCAGGGCAGCCAGCACCTCGTCCGTATGGGCACCCAGTTCGGGGCCCAGCCATTCGGTGCCGCCGGGGGTTTCCGACAGCCGGGGCACGATGCCGGGGACGCGGAATTCCTTGCCGTCCGGCAGGCGGGCGGTCTGGATCATCTGGCGGGAGAGGAATTGGGGATCGGCGAACATGTCGGCCACGGAATAGACCCGGGAAGCCGGCACTTCCGCCTCCTCAAGCAGAGCCAGCACATCCTGTTCGTCGTAGGCCTGGCACCAGGCGTCGATGACGCCGTAGATTTCGTCCCGGCGGGCGTCGCGGCCGGCGTTGTCGGCGAGGGTCGGATCGTCGGCCAGGTCGTGGCGGCCGATGGCCTGCATGAGGCGCTTGAAGATGGCGTCGCCGTTGGCGCCGATGGTGACGTGCTTGCCGTCCCGGGTGGTGTGGGTGTTGGAAGGGGTGATGCCGGGCATGATGTTCCCGCTCCGTTCCCGCACGAAGCCGAAGACATCGAATTCCGGGACCAGGGATTCCATCATGGCGAAGACGGCCTCATAGAGGGCCACATCCACCACTTGGCCCTTGCCGCCGCCCACTTCCCGGTGCCGCAATGCCATGAGAGCCCCGATGGCGCCCCACAGGGCGGCGATGGAGTCGCCGATGGAAATGCCGGTGCGCACCGGCGGACGGTCCGGGAAGCCGGTGACGTAGCGCAGCCCCCCCATGGATTCCCCCACGGCACCAAAGCCGGGCTGGTCCTTGTAGGGACCGGTCTGGCCGAAGCCGGAGAGGCGCACCATGACCAGGCCGGGGTTGTCGGCGGAAAGCTGCTCCCAGGACAGCCCCAGCTTTTCCAGGACGCCGGGGCGGAAGTTCTCCACCAGGATGTCCGCCTCGGCAATCAGCCGGCGGACGAATTCCTTGCCCTCCGGGTGCTTGAGGTTGGCCGTCACAGATTTCTTGTTGCGGGACTGGACGTACCACCAGAGGGACGTGCCTTCGTAGAGCTTGCGCCACTTGCGCAGGGGATCGCCGCCGTCGGGGGATTCCACCTTGACCACCTCGGCGCCGAACTCGGCCAGGATGCGGCTGCAGAAAGGGCCGGCGATGAGGGTGCCGAGTTCGACGACTTTGAGTCCAGCCAGGGGTTTTTCCATCAGATATTCCAGTGTTCCACGGGCAAGGGGCTCCCCCACAGGCGAGCCACGGTTTCCCGCACGGCGACGGGATTGCCGCTGGTGGCGACGGCCAGCCGGCCGTGCCCGCCCAGCCCCCCGTTCCCGCGCAGGATGCGTTCCAGTTGGCGGGCGACCGCCTCGCCGGTATCGATCAACGCCGCCTCCGGCAGGCGTGCGGCGATGGCCTCCCGCACCCAGGGATAGTGGGTGCAGCCGAGCACCACCTGGTCGGCCTCGGCCAGGGAGGCCACGTAATCGTCCAGCAGGGCCGCCACTTCGCCGCTCTCCGGCCCGTGCACCTCGATGGCGTCGGCCAGGCCGGGGCAGGCCCGGGCAATGACCCGCACATGGGCGGCATGCTCCCGGACCAGGCGGCTGAAGCGTTCGCTGGCCAGGGTCCGGGTGGTCGCCATGACGCCGATGACGCCGCGACGGGTAGCCGCCGCCGCCGGCTTGACCCCCGGTTCCAGGGCCACCACGGGGATGTCGACGCTCTCCCGGATGACCTCGGCCGCCGCGGCGGTGGCAGTATTGCAGGCGACCACCAGGGCCTTGCAGCCCCTATCCGCCAGGGCCATGGCCACCTTGCGCCCCCGTTCCCGCAGGAAGGCTTCCGGCTTGTCGCCATAGGGCAGGTGGTGGGTATCGGCGAAATAGAAGAAATCCTCGGCCGGCAGGCGCAGCCGCAGGGCCCGCAATACCGTCAGCCCGCCCAGGCCGGAATCGAAGACGGCCACCGGCCCGGCGCCGGCCGGGGCATCCGGAGGGGTAGGGATAGCGGCAGCCGCTAGGGATTTCACTACAGACAATTCGGCCTTTGCTGATGCACAAGTCGTGGGCTTTTTTTGCAGAATCGGAGGGTAGCAAAGCAAGCCGATTATTCCTAGCGACAACCCATGGGCGGCATCATGAGCAGCCAGACTTTACTGTCCGAAACCTCGAACCTGCACGGCAAGGAACTGAGCCAGCAGCGTTTCCGCATGCTGGCCGATATCGCCCAGGAGTTGGCGGGGAGCATCGTCTTCCCTGTCAATTTCAACGTCACCTTCAAGATTCGAGACGGATTACGGCAGCGCATGCCGGCTGGGCAGCTCGCCGGCCTCATCGCCCTCGAACCGATCACCTGCAACCAGCTCCTGCGCACCGCCAGCAAGGCCAAGCACGAGAAGGTTCGCAGCCTCCCCGAGGCCTTTTCGGTCCTGGGAATGGAAACGGTCGGCAAAGTCGCGGGGGACATCGCGAATACCCAGCTCCTGCGCTGTCTCCACCTGGCCAATTTTTCGGAATGGGCCCAGCAGTTGTGGGAACGCACCCTCAATGTCGCTGCGGTCGCCCAGGTCATCGCCCGCGAACTCACGTCCATCGACCCCTTCCGGGCCCAGCTCGCTGCCCTCAGCAAGGATCTGGGGCTGTATTACATGCTCTACCGGGCAGTCCAGTATGAGGGACTGCGATCCCGTCCCACCTCCCTCCAATATCTTGTGCAGAACTGGCAGGACGGCATCCTGCAAAGCCTGATGGCGGCGCTGAAGTTCCCGGCCGGAATCGCCCAGGCCGTCTGCCAGGAGCCGAAATCCCGCGTCCCGATGCCGCCGCGTGATCTTGGGGACCTGCTCCATGTCAGCAGCCTGGTGGCCGACGTGGTCTTCGACCAGGTTGCCCATGGGGAAACCCACCGCAGCCTGACGGCCCTCAGCCCGCAATACCTCGGGCTGCACGACCCGATCCACGCCTACCGCCGGGAACTGGCAGCCCTCGCGTCGTAGCGCCCCCAAGAAAAAGCCCCCGGCCAGCGGGGGCTTCGTCCATCGGCGGCGAAGATGAATTACATCCGGGCGATCATGGCATCGCCAAAGGCAGAGCAGGACACTTCCTGGGCACCTTCCATCAGCCGGGCGAAGTCGTAGGTCACGACCTTGTCGCCGATGGCGGCTTCCATACCCTTGATGACCCGATCGGCCGCCTCCTTCCAGCCCAGGTGGCGCAGCATCATCTCGGCGGAAAGGATGAGGGAACCGGGGTTCACCTTGTCCTGGCCGGCGTACTTGGGCGCGGTGCCGTGGGTGGCTTCGAAGCAGGCGTACTGGTCGGAGATGTTGGCCCCCGGGGCGATGCCGATGCCGCCCACCTGGGCGGCCAGGGCGTCGGAGATGTAGTCGCCGTTGAGATTGGTCGTGGCGATCACGTCGTACTCGGCCGGACGCAGCAGGATTTGCTGGAGGAAAGCGTCGGCGATGGCGTCCTTGATGACGATCTCCCGGCCGCTCTTGGGGTTCTTGAAATGACACCACGGGCCACCGTCAATGGGCTCGGCGCCGAATTCCTCCTGGGCCAGCTTGTAGGACACGTCACGGAAGAGGCCTTCCGTGAATTTCATGATATTGCCCTTGTGGACGATGGTCACCGACTTGCGGTCGTTGTCGATGGCGTACTTGATGGCGGCGCGGACCAAGCGCTGGGTGCCCTCGATGGAGACGGGCTTGATGCCGATGCCGGAGGATTCCGGGAAACGGATTTTCTTGACCCCCATTTCCTTCTGGAGGAAGTCGATCACCTTCCTGGCAGCCTCGGACTGGGCATTCCACTCGATGCCGGCGTAGATGTCCTCGGTGTTCTCCCGGAAGATGACCATGTCGGTCAGCTCCGGGTTCTTGAGGGGGGAAGGCACGCCCTTGAAGTAGCGGACCGGACGCACGCACTGGTAGAGGTCCAGCTCCTGGCGCAAGGCCACGTTGAGGGAGCGGATGCCGCCGCCCACCGGCGTGGTCATGGGGCCTTTGATGGAGACGGAGAATTCCTTCAAGGCGTCGAAGGTTTCCTTGGGCAGCCATTCGTCGGGGCCGTACAGGCGGGTGGATTTCTCGCCGGCATAGACCTCCATCCAGTGGATTTTCTTCTTGCCGCCGTAAGCCTTTTCCACGGCCGCGTCGATCACCTTGATCATCACCGGCGTGATGTCGATGCCGATGCCGTCGCCTTCGATGAAGGGAATGATCGGATTGTCGGGGGTTGCCTGTCCCGGGACGATCTTCGAGCCACCTTGCGGGATTTTGATGTGAGATGCCATATCCACTCCATTCGCTGTTGTTGGGGTAACGGACGTACTGCGCGGGATATTACTCGGCGTCCTTGCCGGGTCTCCTTTCCGGCAGCTGGTGCTTAGAGCTTGTTAGGAACTATGCCATGGGCGCGTTTGGGGTCGCCCGGGAGGCAGCGCAAGGCGCGGCGGCGTAGCCGTAGTGATCTACGGCAAGCCGGCGCAACGCGGCGATGCGCCCGGGCAACCCCAAACCCGAAGGGCAGCCCCTTGGCCGGGCCGGCTGCTGCGTTACGGCTTCGCTCATTTGGCCCGCCAAACCGCGCTCGCCGTGCCTTGCCCCCGGCCCGGCCAAGGGGCTGCGCGCCCATGTCATAGTCCCTAACAAGCTCTAGAATTATGGATAAAAAAACCGGTTATGTCAGCCAACCCCAGGCCAATGAAAAAGCCCGGCAAACCGGGGGTCCGGTCTGCCGGGCTTGCGCCTTGTGGGCGTGGGTCTATCAGCCGCGGGCGGCCTTCAGGGCTGCATTGAGGGTGGCGCTCGGACGCATGATGGCCTTGGTCTTCTCCGGGTCGGCCAGGTAGTAGCCGCCGATGTCCGCCGGCTTGCCCTGGACGGTCTTCATCTCGGCCACGATCTGGGCTTCGCTGTCGGTCAGGGTCTTGGCCAGGGGGGCGAAACGGGCGGCCAGTTCCTTATCCTCGGTCTGGGCAGCCAGTTCCTGGGCCCAATACATGGCCAGGTAGAACTGGGAACCACGATTGTCCAGCTCGCCGGTCTTGGGAGACGGGGACTTGTTGTTGTCCAGGAGCTTGCCGGTGGCGGCATCCAGGGTCTTGGCCAGGAGCTTGGCGCGGGCGTTGTTTTCCTTGATACCCAGCTCTTCCAGGGACACGGCCAGGGCCAGGAACTCGCCCAGGGAATCCCAACGCAGGTGGTTTTCCTGGGTCAGCTGCTGGACGTGCTTGGGCGCGGAGCCGCCGGCACCGGTTTCGTACATGCCGCCGCCGGCCATCAGCGGGACGATGGACAGCATCTTGGCGGAGGTGCCCAGTTCCATGATGGGGAACAGGTCGGTCAGGTAGTCGCGCAGGATGTTACCGGTCACGGAAATGGTGTCCAGGCCGCGGGCGACGCGCTCCAGGGTGAAGCGCATGGCGCGGACCTGGGACATGATCTGGATGTCGAGGCCGGTAGTGTCGTGATCCTTCAGGTACTGGGTGACCTTCTTGATCAGCTCGTTCTCGTGGGGACGGTACGGGTCCAGCCAGAAGACGGCGGGCATGCCGGAGTTGCGGGCGCGGGTGACGGCCAGCTTGACCCAGTCGCGGATCGGGGCGTCCTTGACCTGGCACATGCGCCAGATGTCGCCGGCTTCCACGTTCTGGCTCAGCAGCACTTCGCCGGTGGCGAGGTCAACGATGTTGGCCACGCCGTCTTCCGGAATTTCGAAAGTTTTGTCGTGCGAGCCGTATTCCTCGGCCTTCTGTGCCATCAGGCCGACGTTCGGCACGGTGCCCATGGTGCGCGG
>DASRUX010000121.1:0-7450 GCA_035655235.1 Rhodocyclaceae bacterium
TCGCTGTCGGCGGCCAGTTGCAGGAGCAGGAGGGAGCGGGGCACCCGGAAGGCGTTTTCGATGGCCGGGTCGGCCAGGACGGCGTTGAGGTCCCGCAGGCTGGCGATGATGTGGGGGCTGGGCGGCTGGGGCAGGGGGCAGGCCTTGTCGTGGGCGGCCTTGAGGGCGGCGGCGAACAAGGCGGCGATGCCCTTGCCCATGTGGGCCACGGTGGGCACCACCGGCACCCCGAGCTGGTCGCTCAAGGCGCGGACATTGATGTAGAGCCCCTTGGCCCGGGCCTCATCCAGGCGGTTCAAGGCGATGACCAGGGGGCGGCCGAGAAGGCTCAATTCCTGGGCGAGTTCCAGGTCCCGTTCCAGGGTGGTGGCGTCCACCACCTGGATGAGCACGTCGGGCGGCGCGAAGCTCACCCCGGGCTGCTCGCCTTCGTGGCTCGCCACCGCCGGCCAGCGGTCGCCCCAGAGCAGGTACTTGAAGACGGCCCGGGCGTCGGCGGCCATGTCGTGGAGGGAGGCCAGGGGCGGCAGGTCCACCAGGGAGGCTTCCTCCATGCCGATTTCCACCCGGCATTCGGCATAGGAAAGCTCGCTGCCCGCCAGCCGGTGCTGGGCGACTTCGGTGCTGGAAGCGGCGTCGAAGACTGTGCTCTTGCCTGTCCGGGGCAGGCCTACCAAGGCGATGCGGGGGCGGGAGGCACCGCGCAGCAGGGGACCGAGGAGGGGGCGTTCCGGGATGGCGAGAGAGGCGGTCATTGGTACTAAGATATGGAAAACCGTGTGGGGTGGGGCTGGCCCTACGCGCACAACTAGACTGGACAGGCGTCGTCGCCGGATGGCGGAGAACCGAATCGGCGCCGGGTGATCTTGCGGCCCTGCAGTAACTGGAAACCTGGGCCATCGACGATGGAGTCCGTGGAGTCTACACGGCTGATCACTTGACTCCTGATCCAAGCTACAAGCTCCGGCTTGTTTGCCGCAAGGGCTTCCCATGGCGCCTCGGGCGGGCCGCCTTCCGGGGGGGCAATGCCGGTCTGGAGCGCGTCGTGGACCAGTTCCAGCCATTTGGGATCGGCTGGCCACTGGAACTCGTGGAGTCCTGAACAACGCTCGCGGAATCGCTCCAAGGCATCCATGCCCCCCATTGCCCGCAGCAGGAAGAGCGCCGCCACGGCATTCCCGTCGCCGGCCGCGGCGGTCTGGCGCGCATCCCAGGAGGGGGCGTCAGGCGCGAAGGAAGGTGATCGATCCCCTTCAATCAGTGCCTTGCCCAGAGCCGGATCCCAGGCTTCCATGGCGGGGCTGTCGGGATTCTCCACCAGGGCAACGAGGGCGGCCGGGCCGGCCACGCCGTCCCGCCACGCCGTTTCCATGGCCTCTGGCCAAACTGCCGCGCCGGCAACATTGTCGACCACGAGTTTCCGGAAGAAGCGGGTGTTGGCGGCAAGGATTTCGTCGGAAGTGCCCGGGACAAGTGCTGGCCAGTGGCCGAGCAATTCAAGAATCAGCGTTTGCGCAGACGGTGCAAGCTGCGTCAAGGCAAGTGTCAATTCGTTGGAACGGTCAGCCAAGGCCTGTGCCGAGATGGGGGCCAAAGCCCGGCACCAGCAGCACAGGGCCGTCGGAGAAATCGGGACTCCGTCCCCGGTGGCGCCGGAGGCTGCCGCCGGGGGCGGCAGGAGCAGCCAAAGATCAAGCCAGTTCAAGGCACTGGCGTCGAGGAGCATGAGGTAGTACAGGCGTTCTCGCGGGGAAGCGATGCCTCCCCAGTCCAGCCAGTCGCGAATGCGCGCCGGTGCCGGGGAGCGTCCTGTAGCGGCGGCACGGGCCAGCAGCACCGCCAGGAGGCCCCGGCGAAATACCGCCTGATTGGCGATGCCTGCTGTCCAATGGCCTTTGCCGGCGGTAGCCCTCAGGAAGGTTTCAAGGGTTGCCATCGCCCTGGTGCGGTCCTGCTGCATGGCGCTCCAGAGGGTCAGGATGCCCAGCAGGAGCGACAGGAGGTGCTCGTCGTCCGGCCCGCCTTCGCGACCAGCGGGCAGCAGCCCCCCCCTCTCCCTTGCCGCCGCTTCCCGCTGGCCGGCCCTCACCGAATCGACCGACCACCAAAGGGTATCCAACAGCCGGTAGGCGGGGGTTCCTCTGGCGGCGGGATTCTCCAGAGTGGGCGCCGCCTTGCTGCTGTCGTGGGCATGGAAGGCCTGGACTCCGGCTGCCGCCACCAGGCTGCTCCACTCATAGCCAGCCAGCCGGAGGTGGCGGGTGCTGAGGAGAAAGGACTCCCAGCGCACATCGGCCCGGGGGTCGGCCAAGGCAACCCGCAAGGCAGCCAGTCGGATACCGTCGGGACATTCCAGCGCCAGGGACAATCGTTGCGGCTGGGCCCGCAAAGCGGGGCAGAGCTGCCACAGGCCTTGCAGGCGAAACAGGGCCGGCAGCAGTTGCCTAGCACGGGTGGCCAGAGGGATGCCCTCCAGGATGGAAAGTGTTTCCGCCGTGTCCGCTTCGGGGGTCGACTTGTCGATTCGAAGAACTGTGGCTACCTGGGCCAGCAGGACGCAACTATCGTTGAGCAGACGCTTGGCGGTACGTGGCGACCAGGGGCCGGAGCCCAGAAGCACTTCGGCCAGGGCATGCTCCACTTCGGGTTGGTCGAGGGCCTGGCGCCATTCCGGCTGGGGGAGTGAGGCGATGGCCAGACGGGCCAGGGAAAGGGCTTCCACCGGTTGGCGATCCGGCAGGCGCACGGTGACTTCGATGGCCTTGGCCAGCAGGTGTTCGGGCGCCTCCGGGTCGGCCTGGCCGCTGTGCAGCAACGCGGTTTCGTCGAAGGCCACGACGATGGGTACCGGCACGTCGTCCTGGTGCTTGTAGATGGCGCGGAGCAAGGCCCGCTGCTGGGGGATGCTGGCCCGGTCCAGGTTGTCGACCACCACCAGGTCCAGGGGGGTGAAGATCGCCAAGGCCGTCGCCCATTTTTCGTCCAGGAATCCGACAAATTTCTCCCACCATCCCCGGCGCAGTTCTGGGGGCGTGTCGAACAGGAAAAGCCGCTCCCGGCGGCGGCTCCAGACGGTCATGGTCTTAAGCACGACGGGGATCAGGGGCAGGCTGAGCAACGTCGTCGGCGGAATCCTGGTCACCCAATGGGGCCATTTTTCCCACCACTCTCCGGGCAGTTTCAGCCCCAGGGTATGCAGAACGTACCAGGCGACGAGGGCTATGGCCGCGATATAGAGTATCCAGACGAGGTACTGCCCGATCGTTCGAATAACGAGCAGATGAAAGCTGTGGGCTGCCAGCAGGCGGTCGAACTCGAACTCCAGTTGGGCCGGCAGTTCCTTGGCTGCGTCGAAGGAGGCGACGTTAGGGCGCCGCGACCTCCACCAGCAGCCGCAGGGGCTGTCCAGACTCCTTTTGACTTCCTCCAGCGCCCTGTTGAGGGCGCTGGTCTTGCCCTGGCCGAGGCCACCCAATAGCCCGAAACGGGAAGCGGTTGGCCGGGGTTCGTCGTCCTCACGCTTCTCGACGCAGCCCCGCCGCGCGGCGATACAGGCGGTGAGCATGCGGGCGAGTTGGCGGCTGGCGTCATCGGTGCGCACCGGATCATCGGCAGGCGCGCCGGGCCGGCCCTTGAGCGGCTTGTCCGAGGTAGGTTCGAAATGCTGCCATTTGCTGCCCTTCATGGTCATCTCCCGGTATTGATGGCGTCCAGGGCCTGCCGCCAGCGGCCGGCATTCTCGCCCTGGGAAAAGGTTTCGACCTCCCAGGTGTCGAGTTCCAGGCCCAGGGGGGCTCCCTTGCCATTGCGCCCGACATAGAAATAGGTCCGCAATGCCTCGTCTCCATTGCTCCGCAGGCGGGCCACCCAGGGCCACAATGGGATCAGGCCGACGCTGCCGGCGGCGGAGGGCCACAGGGCATAGAGTTGGCGGGGGTCGAGTTCGGCCCGGGAGGGGTCGGGGGGGAACAAGCCGATGCGCTCCACCGCCAGGGTCTGGAGGACGCTATTGACAGCATCGAAGCGGCTGGCCTGGAGATGGCCGGGGCTCACCAACCGGCAGCGCGCCAGGAGGCCGAAACTGCCGAAAAAGGCCAAGGCGTCCATGACGCGCCGCAGGGCGATGGCAATTTCCGCCCACTCCTGGTCGAAGGGGGGGCTGACCTGCCGGTGGGCCAGCCGGTTGCGGGCCTGGCGCAGGACTTTCAACCCACCCTGGATGAATTCGATTTGCGTCTGCTTGGCCCCCGCCACGACATCCAGGTGGCTGAAAAAGCGTCCGCAGGCGTAAGGGCCGGCCTTGCCGTCACCGCTTGCCAAGCGCAAGAGCATGGTCTGCAGGTAGTCTTCCTTGATCTGTTGAACCTCAGTGGCGGAGCGGGTTGCGCCGCCAGCCGCGAAAGCGGCAACTTCCTCCGGCAAATCCCCTTGCTGGGCGCAAAAACCGGCCACCAGGGCGAAGAGGAGTTCCTTGGTCATTTCGCCAAGGCGGCAGGCGGTCCATAGGGCATCCCTGGAGTCGTCACGGTCATTTTTGATCCGGGTTGCGATTCGTTCGTCCCGGAGCTTGTCGGCGGGCACGCAGACTGCCGCCAACTGGTCGCAAAGATGGGCCAGGGCGCGGGGCAGCAGGGGGGACAGTTGCTCCAGTGCCCGGTGCTGGGCGGCCGAGTAGGGGCGTAGCCGGGCGGCCACGAAGTCGGCCCAGGCATCGGCATTGAGTCTGGGCAGGGAGGCACGGGTATCCACGTCCTGGCCGCCGGCCGCCTTGCTCCAGAACTCGATGCCGGCTTTCCCTGCGCGATGGGCAGAGGAAATGTCGTTGATGCTATGCTGCGTGAATATTGTAGCTGGGCAGAGTTGGCTGTAAGGGAAGACCGCGCTGGCTGCCAATTGGCTAACAAATGCATCCAAGCCGGGAGCATTTTCCCCAAGCGAACCTCCCATGACCTTCGGCACGCGAAGATCGATGGACGCAAAATGAAAACAGTGTGCCTTGAGTGCTGCCATCATTCCTTCAATGGAAGGATGCAAAGCCACTTGCAACTGATAGTCCCTGAATTCCGGCAACTCCGCCAGAACACCTTGCAGGCGCCTTTCCATGCGCGGCCCCAGATCCGGCAGGTCTTCGAGGATCAGTACCCGCAGTTGTTTCTTCTTTGGATTGTCCATCGCTAGTTTTCCCATTGCTCCGATTCACGGACATCGGCATGGGCGGGGATGATGGCGAAGCAGGCGCCCGGTTCGCCGGCAACGGGCCGGAAGTCGAGCTGCCAGCCCTGGCGTGCCAGGGCGTCGCGGGTAAAGCGCAACTGGAACCCGCTGCCCTGGGCCTTGTTGCTGACGCCGCCGAACAGCCGTTCGACCATGTCGGGGGCGACGCCGGGGCCATTATCCCGGACCAGGAGGCAAGGGGCCGGCACGGCGTCGCCGCCCAGTCGTTCTCCCGCCAAGGCCCAGCGGATTTCCAGGAGCGGCGGCCCCCCGGCGACCCGGGGGGGGCGGCCCGTCCGCCGGGCAGGTTCCGCCAGTTGCAGGACGAATTCGTCCAGGGCGTTGTCCATGAGGTTGACCAGGGCCAGATGCAGCAGGTCGCTATCGCTATTGACCTGCCAGTGGGTCAGGGGGCCGGCGAGGCGAATGGCGGCGCCCAGGGATTCAGCTCGTCTCTGCACCCCTGCCAGGGCTCTTTCGGCCACGGCCGACAGGGATAGCCATTCCCGCTGCAGAGGCCGGGTCAGGGCGGCGCTGGTGTTGAGGGCCGATACCACGGAAGCGAAGTCCCGACGCATGTCTTCCCGCAGTCCGCGCAGGGCGGCGGCGGGGTCTTGCCCCCGGCGCAGGTCGTCGATGGTGTCCCCCAGGCGGTCGTCGATCTCGGCGATCTGGCTGCGCAACTGGTGGCGCAATTGCTGGTAGGCGGCCTGCCAGGCCTGGTTGTGCTCCGCCAGGGTCTTCCAGTCCGCCAACTCGACCAGATGCTGGCGGTCCTGGAGGTAGACGGCGCAGAGCTTGGCCAGGCGTTCGAGAAATTCCCGGTGCTGGGGAGTGACGATGATGGGGGCCGGCACGGCGAACAGCAGCACCAGCATGGCCAGGGTCGAGGTGTTCCGGGAAAGGGCGATCCTCAGGTTCAACTGGGCGCGGATTTCCACGCCGGTGAGTTCCTGATCGCAGATGAAGTCTGCGGTGGTGAAATTGACCTGCGGATGGCCGGTGGAACTGGTCCTGGCGCAATAGGAGCCCGGCCAGTGGCGGTTGATGTGGCCCTGCCAGCGGGGCTGTTCGGCGGGGGCCACTGCTGCCAAGCGTTGGGACCCTGGGTCGAAACACCAGGCCTGCCCGATCTGCCATGGACCGTCGGCTTCCGGCTCGGTGGGTGGCTTGAGCCAGAGGACGCCAGCGCAGCCGACGGCATGGTTGTCCAGCAATCTAACCACCTGGGCGATCCATTCCTTCTCCCCGAGGCCCGCCCCCTCGCCCCGGGCAAGTTCCAGGAGCAGGTCCAGGGCGCCGGCCTGGAGGTGGGCGTTGCGGAGTTGGGCCATGAAGGTGCCAAGCATGGATGCGCATTCCCGCAGGAATTGCAGGTCTGCCGACTGTTCGGGAGACTGGCCGAAGAAACCGGGCTGTCCATGGCCGACGGCCAGGGCCGCGATGCATACGCCGTTGGCCAGGATGGGCACCAGGATCAGGCTCCGGACGGCTCCGGCAACCGGCGGTTCATAACCTTCCAGGTTTCCGATGTCGGTGTGGAAGGACTCGGCGCCTGAGTCGAAAACCCGACCGATGAGCCTGGTTTTTCTGGTGGTCAACGAGTCCAGTTCCACCGCGCGGTTTTGTCCCTCCGGGACTCCAAAACCCCGGCCCCAGCCACCCAGGCTTCTGTCCGCCTCCATGCGCCGCAGGCTGGTGCGGCCCAGGGGGTCGATGCCGCTGGGGGGGGGCATCTGGGCGGCGCCATGGAGGCCCTGGATGCGGTCGAAAATGACTTCATGGACGGTGTCCACCACCTGGCGCCAGATGTCCGGAATCTTGCTTTCCCGCCCGATGGCCTCCCGCAAGCGGCGCAGGGCGGAGGATCGGTCGTGGGCTCGCCAGCGGCTCCGCAAATCCTGGGCATGGAGGGCCAGTCGCAGGCCGACGGTGAGCATCTGTTCCCAGTCGCTGGCGCCGAAAGGCGGCGCATCCGGGGTGCGCACCAGGGAAAGGAGACCGATGGGGCCGTGGTGGGTGAACAGGGGCATGCCGACCACTTGCCGGCCTTCGAGCATGTCATAGAGGCTTGTCGGGCCGATCTGGCTGCGCTCCAGGCAGGGAACGACAAAATCGCCATGGTGGCGCATCAAGTCCAGGGGGGAGACGATTCCTCCGGGGAGGGTCATGGCCTGTTCGAGCCAGTTCTTTACATAGGGCCGGCCGTCCCAGGGGATGCTGACCAGACCGCTAT
>DASRUX010000122.1:0-6042 GCA_035655235.1 Rhodocyclaceae bacterium
GGGCGCCGTAACGGGTAGCTATTGGAACATGGACACCACCGGCCAAGGCGTCAGCGCTGGCGGCACAGGCCTCACCACGATCCAGATGAAGGATCGCACCAATTTTTCCGGCTGGGACTTCGTCAATACATGGCGCCAGTACGACGGGCACACCTACCCGTTGCTCAAGGTTTTCCTGAAGCCTCTGACGGTTACCGCCAACCAAGTGGTCAAGACCTATGACGGCACCGGTTACTCCGGCGGCAACGGTGTGACCCTTTCCGACCCCGCCGCCGCAGGTTCCCTGTTCGGGACGCTGACTTTTAGCGGCACAGCCCAGGGCGCCCGGAACGCCGGCAGCTATGTCATCACCCCAGCAGGTTACTGGTCGGATCAACAAGGCTACGACATCACGTTCGCCAACGGCACCCTGACGGTCAACAAGGCCAGCCTTTCCGTTACCGGCGTGACGGCTGCCGACAAGGTCTACGACGGCAATACTGCTGCCGTCCTTACGGGGGGCAGCATCCTGCCCTTCGCCGGGGACAGCGTAACCCTCTCCTTGGGCACGGGTGAATTTTCCGACCGGCATGTGGGGAGCGGAAAGACGGTAACCGCCAGCGGCTACATCCTCTCGGGGCCCGATGCTGGCAATTACACGCTCACCCAGCCTTCCGGACTCACCGCCAACATCGGTCAGCGGCCTTCGGTCGCCTGGATCGGCACGACGGGCGAATGGTCGAACCCAGCCAATTGGCAGGATGGAGCGCTACCGGACCGCAACAACGTGTTCGCGGTCAACATCCCTTCCGGGGCCACCGTCATCTATGACGCCGCAACTGGCAACACCCGACTTGGCAATCTGGTCAGCGGCGGCGACTTCCTGCTCACCGGTGGCAACCTGGACATCGCCGGCGGCTTCCAGACGGTTCGCTTCGGCCAAAGCGGAGGCAGCCTGACAGGCATCGGGAATCTCACGGTCAACGAAGCCTTCAGCCAGACCGGCGGCTCCATCGCCTTGGCTGACACGGCGGCGGTGAACATCACCCAGGTTAGCGGCGATCTCGTTGCCAGATCGATCAATGCGGGGTCCGTATCCCTCCGTGCTCAGGACGGCGCAATTCTCGATGGTGGCGCGGGCACTACCGTCACTGCACACTCCCTTACCCTTGCGGCAACCCAAGGGATCGGCAGAGTCGCCGCCCCCCTCAAAACAGCCGTCGGCTGGGTGACCGCGAACAATGGAGAAGGCGACATCGCCATCGTCAACAATGGCGCGCTGACGGTGGCTGGCATCAGCATTACCGGTACGGGCGACATCATTGTCGACAACATAGGGGCCTTGGTGACGACTGGGCCTGTAACGGCTGCCTCCGGCAGCGTTTCCCTCATCACCCATAGCCCCCTGACGGTTGGCGCGGATGGGGTCAGTGCTTCTGGCGATATCCGGCTCACGGCATCTCCGTCCGGTGACGGTGCCAACGACATCCTGACCATCAACGGTCCGATCAAATCCGGCAGCCAAGCCATCTTGGGAGCCGGCAACGAGATCGTCATCAACGCGGAAGTCGTTGGGACCACCGGAGTTACGGTCGACCTGGGCCAGGTAAGCCCACGATCCACCGTGCATTTACCGGGCCAAGGAGTTCCCGATCCAAAGGCGGAAGCGCCATTATTGGATTCAGTTATCGCCAGTGCCCTGAGCGTCTTCAAGCTCGTCCAAGTGCAGGATACGAGTGCGGTGCAGTCCCAGGCGCCCTTGCTGACCATCGAGCCGGACGTTCCTGGTTCGCAATCCGGGACGTCGGAGTATCGAAGCAACAAGACGAAGGACGTTGCTGAACGGCAGGAGTGAACGCCCCCAGGATGCCAGGGAGGCTGGACCGTCAGCCCCGCCGCCTCTCCCTCCTCCTCTCCGGCGTCGCCGCACTCTTGGCGCTGGATAGCTGCCCCTCCTCCCCCCGCTCAGCCCCGGTCTCCTCATGGCTGAGCCCGGCCTCCGCCATTTCCGCCCGCATCCGCGGCAGGGCATCGGCATGTTCCCGCTGCATGAAAGCCACCAGCCCTTCCCGCACCCGGCAGCGCAGGTCCCAGTTGAGGCCGGAATCCTTGGAACTCACTAAAGCCCGCAACTGCACGGCCTGGTGGGTGGCGTCGGTGACTTGCAGCAGGCACACCTGCCCGTCCCACTCCGGCGCGGCCTTGCAGATGGCCGCCAGCTCCCGGCGCAGGGGTTCCACGGGCATGCGGTAATCCGTCCACAGGAAGACGGTCCCGATGATGTGGGCGGTCTGGCGGGTCCAGTTCTGGAAAGGGTGCTCGATGAACCACTGCAGCGGCACGATGAGGCGGCGCTCGTCCCAGATTTTCACCACCACGTAGGCGCCGGTGATTTCCTCCACCCGTCCCCATTCGTTTTCGATGATGAGCACATCGTCAATGCGGATGGGCTGGGTCAGGGCGATCTGGAGCCCGGCGATGAGGTTGCCCAGCACCGGCTTAGCGGCAAAACCGACCACCAGCCCGGCCACGCCGGCCGAGGCGATAAGGCTGGTGCCCACCTGGCGCACCGCCGGGAAGGTCATGAGGGCCGCCGACACCCCCAGCAGCACCGCCACGGCGGAGAGGGTGCGCATCAGCACCGTGGTCTGGGTGAGGACCCGGCGGGCCACCAGGTTGTCCTCGATATCCGCCGGATAGCGGCGCACGACGATGTCCCGGATGCCCACCAGCAGGTTCACCACCAGCCAAGTGGCGGCGGCGATGCCCGCCAGCAGGGTGGCGTGGCGCCAGACGGTGAGGCCCGGATAGGCGGCAGGAGCCATGATCCACACCGCCTGCAACGCCAGGACCGGGAACAGGAGGCGAGTAGGCCCCACCGCCCTGTTCAGCAGCAGTGGCACGTAAGGCCGGCGGGCAGTCAGGCGCAGGGAAACGGAGCGCAGCAGGGCGTGGCCGAGGAGCGCCCCAACCACCGCCACCAGGCAGGCAATGGTGACAGCGACGAGAGGATCGCCGGAGGTGTCGAAAAGCCCGGCCGGAATACGCTCCACCTTCGGCCAAGCGCAGGAGATTACGGGAAGGTGCCCCGGTGGCCTTTATCCATTTCGGGGGTCTTGTGTTCGTCGTTCACCCGCAGGTGGTCGCGGTTCTGCTTGAGCTTTTCCGGATCGTTGTCCCGGGCGTCGCCGGCGGCCGGCGTACCGGTCGGGGCCGGGGCGGGATTCGGGCGGCCGGGATCGGTCTCGTCCCGCTCGTCGTCGATGCTGTCGGGAACGCGGCCGGGCTTGTTGGGAGTGGGGGTCGATGGATGGGATTTCATGCCGGATACCTCTTCTGGCAGGGTGGCCTGGCTGCGCTGCAAGGGACGTGCCGCCGGCCGGCGACAGGGGGCTGCTCCCGGCCATGTACTTTTTTCCGGGGGAATGCAGTTGTTACCCGAGGCGGCCTTGGGCCCGCCCCCCGGCCCGGTGGGAATGGGCATTGCAGGCCCATCCCCCATGTCCGAGCATCGCTCCATCCTCCCCGGCCGGCCCACTTCCCTGTGGCTGGACACCACCCCGGAAACCAACTTCCCGCCCCTTGAGGACGGCATCCAGGTGGATGTGGCCGTGGTGGGCGGCGGCCTGGCCGGCCTGACGGCGGCCACCCTGCTGAAGGAGGCCGGGCTGACCGTGGCGGTGCTGGAGGCCGGGCGCATCGCGAGCGGCGTCACCGGCCACACCACCGCCAAGATCACCGCCCTCCACACCCTGATCTACGACCACCTCACCCGCCATTTCGGGGAAGCCAAGGCCCGGGCCTACGGCGAGGCCCAGCAGGCGGCCATCGACCGCATCGAGGCCATGGTGAAGGACAAGGATATCGACTGCGACTTCACCCGCACCGAGGCCTACACCTACGCCGAGGACGATGGCGCCGTAGCGGCGGTGGAGGCCGAGGCCCGGGCCGCCCTCGCCCTGGGCCTGCCGGCCTCCCTGGTCCGGGACGTGCCCCTGCCCTTCCCGGTGAAGGCGGCGGTGCGCTTCGACCGCCAGGCCCGCTTCCATCCGCGTAAATACCTCCTGGCCCAGGCCTGGGACATCCCCGGGGAGGGCAGCCACATCTTCGAGGGCACCCGCGTCCTGGACGTGGACCAGGGCGAACCCTGCACCGTCTCCACCGACCGGGGCATGGTGAAGGCCCGGGAAGTCATCGTCGCCAGCCACTTCCCCTTTGCCGACAAGGCCCTCTTCGCCACCCGGCTGCAGTCCCAGCGCAGCTACGTCCTGGCAGTGCGCATCGACGGTCCCGTACCACCGGGGATGTTCATCGACACGGCCGAATCCTTCAGCCTGCGTCCCCAGCCCACCCCGAACGGGGAGGAACTGCTCCTCATCACCGGCGAGGGCCACAAGACCGGCGAAGGCGGCGACACGGCAGCCTGCTACCAGCGCCTGGAGCTGATGGCCCGGCACCGCCTGCCGGTACGCTCGGTGGAATACCGCTGGTCTACCCAGGACAATTTCACCGCGGACCGGGTGCCCTACATCGGCCGCACCACCCACCATTCCCGCCACCTCTCCGTGGCCACCGGCTTCAACGGCTGGGGCATGACCAACGCCACCGTGGCCGGCATGCTGCTCACCGACCTGATCCTGGGCCGGGCCAATCCCTGGGCCGAAGTCTTCAACCCCAGCCGCCTGGACCTGTCCAGCCTGCCGGAACTGGTGAAACAGAATGCCAAGGTGGCTGCTCATTTCGTGGCCGACCGGGTGGGGGGCGCCGACGGCGACACCGTCCCGGCCGGGGAAGGACGTATCGTCCATACCCTCCACGGCAACGTCGCCCTTTACCGGGACGAGGCGGGGGAGGTCCACCGGCTGTCGCCGGTATGCACCCACATGGGCTGCATCCTCCACTGGAACCCGGCGGAACGGAGCTGGGACTGCCCCTGCCACGGCTCCCGCTTCGGCTACGACGGCGAGGTGCTCCACGGCCCGGCGGTGAAGCCTCTGGAGCGCAAATAGCCCGCCCAAAAAACAAACGGCCCCGGAATCCGGGGCCGTCGGTTGCCTGAACGTAAAACCGCTCAGCAGCGGAACACGGACACCGTGCTGCGCAGGCGCTTGGCAGTGTCGGACATGTCCCGGGCAGTGGCCGCCACCTGGTGGGTGGTGGAGCTGTTGCTCTCGGAAGCCTGGGCGATCTTCTCGATTTCGACGGCGATGCTGCCGCTGCCCTGGCGCTGGGCTTCCAGGGAATAGGCGATCTCCTCGATGTCCCGCATCAGCACGGTGGTTTCGCTGGCGATGCCGGCCATGGTCTGGCGCGCCCGCTGCACCACCTCGATACTGGTGCGGGCCCGCTCGGAACCTTCGCTCATGCTGCCCACGGCCAGGGCGATGCCATCCTGGATCTGGGTGATCATGGTGCCGATCTGGTCGGTGGATTGGGCGGTGCGCTCGGCGAGCTTCCTCACCTCGTCCGCCACCACCGCAAAGCCCCGGCCCGCCTCGCCCGCCCGGGCGGCCTCGATGGCGGCGTTCAGGGCCAGGAGGTTGGTCTGGTCGGCGATTTCCCGGATGGCGCTGATGATGGTGGAAATCTGGCGGGAATTCTCGCCCAGGAGGTTGATGGATTCGGCGGTGGTCTGCACGTCGGAAGCCAGCTTCTGGACCACGGAAACGGTGGCCTCAATCTCGCCGCTGCCCTCGGTACAGGCCTGCTCGGCGCCCGCCGCCCGGTCCTTGGAGGTGGCCGACACCCCAGCCATCTGGGCGATGCCGCTGCTCATTTCCTCGACGGTGGCGGCCACGGAGCCGACGGCGCCGCTCTGGGCCTGGCTGGCGTCGGCGATGTCCTCGATGCTGGCGAGGAGCTGGGCGGAGGAAGCGCTTACCGTCTCGGCCGCATCCCGGATGCTGCCCACGGTATTGCGCAACTGGGCCATGGTCCCGTCCACGGAACGGAGCAGGTCGCCCAGCTCGTCCTCCCGACGGGTGCGGATGGCATAGGAGAGGTTGCCGGCGCCCATTTCGGCCAGGGCCCGGCGGGCCTCGCCGATGCCTTCCTGCAAGGACT
>DASRUX010000123.1:0-3020 GCA_035655235.1 Rhodocyclaceae bacterium
CAAGCGCAGCGCCGGCGTCAAGGTTGCCGACGTGGCCGAACTGGTCGCCAAGCTGAAAAACGAAGCCAAGGTTCTGTAAGGAAAAGCTATGTCCATTCTTGTTATCGCCGAACACGACAACCAGAGCCTGAAGGCTGCCACCCTCAATACCGTCACCGCTGCCGCCAAGCTGGGCGGGGATGTTCATGTGCTGGTTGCCGGCGCCAATTGCGCCGCCGCCGCCCAGCAGGCTTCCCAGCTCCAGGGCGTGGCCAAGGTGAAGGTGGCCGATGCCGCCCACTACGCCGACCAGACCGCCGAGAACGTCGCCGCCCTGGTGGTGGCCAATGCCGCCGGCTACAGCCACATCCTCGCTCCCGCCACCACCTTCGGCAAGAACTTCATGCCCCGGGTCGCGGCGCTGCTGGACGTGGCCCAGATTTCCGACATCGTCGCCGTCGAGTCCGCCGACACCTTCGTCCGCCCCATCTACGCCGGCAATGCCCTGGCGACGGTGCAGAGCGCCGATGGCGTCAAGGTGATCACCGTGCGTACCACCGCCTTCGATGCCGCCGCCGGTGGCAACGGCGCCTCGGTGGAAGCCCTGGCTCCCGCCGCTGACCTGGCCAAGGCCAAGCTGGTGAACCGCGAGCTAACCAAGTCCGAGCGTCCCGAACTGGGCGCCGCCAAGATCATCGTCTCCGGCGGTCGCGGCCTGGGCAGCGGCGAGAACTACCACAAGTTGCTGGAACCGCTCGCCGACAAGCTCAACGCCGCCCTGGGCGCCTCCCGCGCCGCGGTGGATGCGGGCTTCGTCCCCAACGACTACCAGGTGGGCCAGACCGGCAAGATCGTGGCGCCCCAGCTCTACATCGCCGTCGGCATCTCCGGTGCCATCCAGCATCTGGCCGGCATGAAGGACTCCAAGGTGATCGTCGCCATCAACAAGGATCCGGACGCCCCCATCTTCCAGGTCGCCGACTACGGCCTGGTGGCGGATCTGTTCGAGGCAGTGCCGGCCCTGGCTGCCGCCGTTTGAAGATGCGCATGTGAATCTGCCGGACAGCCTGTTGGACGCAGGGTGGTACTGGGCGGCCTGGGTCGTCTGGGTGCCACTCTTCGTTCGCAGCGTCTGGCGGGCGCCCTGGGCGCGGCTCAAGGAGTCCGCCCAATCCAACCTGTGGTGGGGGATGATCGTCATCCTGATCCTGCTCTGGAGCCTGGTGGCCGGCGTCAAGCCGGGGCTGTCTCTGCATCTTCTGGGAGCCACCGTCTTTTCCCTTTGCTTCGGCCCCGATTTTGCCTTCATCGGCCTTTCTGCAGTGCTGGCGGGGGTGACCTTGAACGGGGCGGGCGGCTGGCTGAGCTTCGGCTTCAACTCCCTGGTCATGGCCGGCATCGGCGCCTGGGTGAGCTACGGCCTCTTCCGCCTGGTGGAGCGTTTCCTGCCCCGGCATTTCTTCATCTACACCTTCGTCAATGGTTTCTTCGGGGCTGCCCTGACGGTCATGGCCGTCGGCCTGTCCGCTTCGGCGCTGCTGGCGCTGGGAGGCGTCTACAGCCTCGAATACCTAGTGGAGGAATACCTGCCGTATTACCTGCTGCTCGGCTTTTCCGAAGCCTGGCTGTCCGGGATGGCGATGACCCTGTTCGTCGTCTATCGGCCGGATTGGGTGGCGACTTTCGACGATGCCCGCTACCTGGCGAACAAATGATTTATCCGGTTTCACAATCCTATTGAACAAGCGAACTTTGGACGGAGAAAACAATGAGTGAATATGTCGCCCCCTTGAAGGATGTCCGCTTTGCCCTGCGCGATCTGGCCGGTATGGAACAGGTCGCAACTCTTCCCGGTTGCGAGGAAGCCTCTCCGGATCTGGTCGATGCCATCCTGGAAGAAGCCGCCCGCTTCGCCGGCGAGGTCCTGTCTCCCCTGAACCGGGTCGGCGACACCGTCGGCGCCAAGTGGAAGGACAAGGAAGTCACCACCGCCCCGGGCTTCAAAGAAGCCTATGCCCAGTTCGTGGAGAACGGCTGGAACGGCCTGTCCTGCGATCCGGAATTCGGCGGCCAGGGCCTGCCCAAGCTGCTTTCCGCCGCCGTCAGCGAAATGTGGAAGAGCGCCAACCACGCCTTCTCCCTGTGCCCCATGCTGACCCAGGGTGCCATCGAAGCCCTGATCATCGCCGGCTCCGACGAGCAAAAGGCCACCTACCTGCCCAAGCTGGTGTCCGGCGAATGGACCGGCACCATGAACCTGACCGAACCCAACGCCGGTTCCGACCTGGCCGCGGTACGCACCCGGGCCGAGCCGGTGGGCGACGGTACCTACAAGATTTTTGGCCAGAAGATCTTCATCACCTATGGCGAGCACGACATGGCGGACAACATCGTCCACCTGGTCCTGGCCCGTACGCCCGATGCGCCGGAAGGGGTGAAGGGCATCTCCCTGTTCGTGGTGCCCAAGTTCCTGGTCAAGGCTGATGGTAGCCTGGGTGAGCGGAATGATGCCTACTGCGTCTCCATCGAGCACAAGCTGGGCATCCATGGCAGCCCGACGGCTGTCCTGGCCTTCGGCGATAACGGCGGCGCCATCGGCACCCTGGTAGGCGAGGAAAACCGCGGCCTGGAATACATGTTCATCATGATGAACGCCGCCCGCTTCAACGTCGGCCTGGAAGGCCTGGGCGATGCCGAGCGCGCCTATCAGCGCGCCGTGGCCTATGCCCGGGAACGCATCCAGGGGCCGGAAGCCGGTGTCAAAGGTGGCCCCAAGGTCGCCATCATCCGCCACCCGGACGTGCGCCGCATGCTGATGTCCATGCGCTCCCAGGTGGAAGCCATGCGGGCCCTGGCCTACGTCACCGCTGCCGCCCTCGATAACGCCCACTCCAATCCTGACGAAACCGAGCAGAAGAAGGCCCAGGCTTTCGCCGACCTGATGATCCCGGTGGTCAAGGGCTGGAGCACCGAGAACTCCATCCTGATCGCCTCCACTGGCGTCCAGGTCCATGGCGGCATGGGCTTCATCGAGGAAACCG
>DASRUX010000124.1:0-4375 GCA_035655235.1 Rhodocyclaceae bacterium
CCCAAGGCTTCCGGGTGGGGATCATCAGCCAGCCGGACTGGCATTCGGCGGCCGATTTCAAGAAGCTGGGCAAGCCCAACCTCTTCTTCGGGGTGACGGCGGGGAACATGGATTCCATGGTCAACCGCTACACCTCCGACCGCAAGATCCGCTCCGACGACGCCTACACCCCCAATGCCGAGCCCAACAAGCGGCCGGACCGGGCGGTGATCGTCTATTCCCAGCGCTGCCGGGAGGCCTATCCCAGCGCCAATGTGGTGATCGGCTCCATCGAGGCCAGCCTGCGGCGCATCGCCCATTACGACTACTGGTCCGACAAGGTGCGGCGGTCCATCCTGCCGGATTCCAAGGCGGACATACTGGTCTTCGGCAATGCCGAGCGGGCCATCGTGGAACTGGCCCATCGCCTGGCCAAGGGCGAGGCCATCGACGCCATCCGGGACCTGCGGGGAACCTCCTTCATGGTGCCCCACGGCTGGCGGCCTTCTGAGGATTGGGAGGAGATGGATTCCTCCCAGGTCGATACCCCGGGACCGGTCGGCACCCATCCCGATCCCTACGCCATGGAGCCGGCCAAGCAGCAGGCGGCGCCTGCCGGCGAGCAGGTGGTGCGCCTCCTGCCCAAGGAGCGGGTGGCGGCACGCCGGGAGCGCCGAGCCCACACGGTGATCCGCATGCCGTCCTTCGAGCTGGTGAAGGACGATCCGGTGCTCTACGCCCACGCTTCCCGCACCTTCCACCTGGAATCCAATCCGGGCAATGCCCGCGCCCTGGTCCAGGGCCATGGGGAGCGGGATGTCTGGCTCAATCCGCCGCCCATTCCGCTGACCACCGAGGAACTGGACCGGGTCTACGAACTGCCCTACGCCCGCCGTCCCCATCCGGCCTATGGCGACGCCAAGATTCCCGCCTGGGAGATGATCCGTTTCTCGGTCAATATCATGCGGGGCTGTTTCGGCGGCTGCACTTTCTGCTCCATCACCGAGCACGAGGGGCGCATCATCCAGAGCCGGTCCGAGGACTCGGTGCTGCGGGAAATCGAGGAAATGCGGGACAAGACGCCGGGCTTCACCGGCACCGTCTCCGACCTGGGCGGCCCCACCGCCAACATGTTCCACCTCAAGTGCAAGGACGAGAAGATCGAGTCGTCCTGCCGGCGGCTGTCCTGCGTCTATCCGGACATCTGCGAGAACATGAACACCGACCACAGCAAGCTCATCTCCCTGTACCGCAAGGCGAGGGCGCTGCCGGGGGTGAAGCGCATCCTGATCGGCTCCGGCCTACGTTACGACCTCGCCGTGCGGTCGCCGGAATACATCAAGGAGCTGGTCACCCACCATGTGGGCGGCTACCTGAAGATCGCCCCGGAACACACCGAAGTCGGGCCCCTGTCCAAGATGATGAAGCCGGGCATGGGCGCCTACGACCGCTTCAAGCAGCTCTTCGAGCGAGCCTCCCGGGAGGCGGGGAAGGAGCAGTACCTGATCCCTTACTTCATCGCGGCCCACCCCGGCACCAGCGACGAGGACATGATGAACCTCGCCCTGTGGCTGAAGCGCAACAACTTCCGCCTGGACCAGGTGCAGACCTTCCTGCCGACGCCCATGGCCCTGGCTTCTGCCATGTACCACAGCGAGCGCAACCCCCTGAAGAAGGTATCCCGGAACAGCGAGACGGTGGAGACCGTGCGCGGCGGCCGGCAGCGCAAGGTGCAGAAGGCCTTCCTGCGCTACCATGATCCGGAGAACTGGCCGCTCCTCAGGGAGGCTCTCAAGGCGATGGGGCGGGCCGATCTCATCGGCAACGGCAAGCACCAGCTGGTGCCGGCTTGGCAACCCGGGGGCGGGCGGGCGCCCATGGTTCGCAAATCTGCCGTCCAGCGCCCCGCAACAACCAAACAACGTAGCAGGAAATAACAATGAAACCAGTCACTCCCTACGAATTGATCGGCGGCGAGCTTGTCGTCGGCCGCCTGGTGGATCGGTTCTACGAACTGATGGACACCGTGCCCCACTTCAAGCTGTTGCGCGACATGCACCCGGCCGACCTGAAGGGCTCCCGGGACAAGCTCTTCATGTTCCTCTCCGGCTGGTTCGGCGGCCCGGACCTGTTCGTCGAGACCCACGGCCATCCCCGCCTGCGGGCTCGCCATATGCCTTTCTCCATCGGCAAGGCGGAACGGGACCAGTGGGTGGCGTGCATGGTGCTGGCCATGGAAGATGTCGGCATCGACCCGGATTTGCGCCAGAAGCTCCTGCAAAATTTCTTCAATACCGCCGATTTCATGCGTAACCGGGAAGAATGACCTAGGGAAGCAGGAACGGCCTGCTATAATGTTGGGTTTTAGTCTTTAGGCCGTTCCCCCATGTCCGCTCGCCCCATCCGCAACGTCGCCATCATCGCCCACGTCGATCATGGCAAGACCACCCTGGTCGACCAACTCCTCCGTCAGTCCGGTACCTTCGCCGCCCACCAGCAGGTGGAAGAGCGGGTCATGGACTCCAATGACCTGGAAAAGGAGCGGGGCATCACCATCCTCGCCAAGAACACCGCCGTCGATTACAACGGTATCCACATCAATATCGTCGATACCCCGGGACACGCCGACTTCGGTGGTGAAGTCGAGCGGGTGCTCGGCATGGTGGATGGCGTGGTGCTGCTGGTGGATGCCGTCGAAGGCCCCATGCCCCAGACCCGCTTCGTCACCAAGAAGGCCCTGGCCCTGGGCCTGAAGCCCATTGTGGTGGTGAACAAGGTGGACCGGGACGGCGCCGATGCCGACAACGCCGTCAACCTGACTTTCGACCTCTTCGACAAGTTGGGCGCCACCGACGAGCAGCTAGACTTCCCCATCGTCTACGCCTCCGGCCTGAACGGCTGGGCCGCCATGGAACTGGATGCGCCCCGGGAGGACATGAAGCCCCTGTTCGACACCATCCTGTCCCATGTGCCGGCGCCGGACGCCGACATCGACGCGCCCCTGCAACTGCAGATCGCCGCCCTGGACTACTCCTCCTACGTGGGCCGCATTGGCGTTGGCCGCATCAACCGCGGCCGGGTCAAGACCGGTCAGCAGGTCATCGTCATGTACGGTACCGAGGAGGAAATGGCCGAGCACGAGCGCACCCCGGTCAAGGCCAAGATCGGCCAGGTTTTCGGTTACCAGGGCCTGAACAAGGTTGAGAAGGATGAGGGCCTGGCTGGCGACATTGTCCAGATCACCGGTATCGAGGACCTCGTCCTGGGCTGTACCGTGACCGACCCGGAAAATCCGGAAACCCTGCCGCTGCTGAAGATCGATGAGCCGACCCTGTCCATGCAGTTCATGGTCAATACCAGCCCCCTGGCCGGTACCGAAGGCAAGTTCGTCACCAGCCGCCAGCTCCGTGATCGCCTGCACAAGGAACTGCTGACCAACATGGCCCTGCGGGTCCATGACACCGCCAACGGCGACGTTTTCGACGTGGCCGGCCGGGGCGAACTGCACCTGGGCATCCTCCTGGAAAACATGCGCCGGGAAGGCTACGAAATGGCCGTGGGCCGCCCCCGCGTCGTGAAGAAGGTCGTCAACGGCGTCGAGTGCGAGCCCTACGAGCTGCTGACCGTGGACGTGGAAGAAGAGCACCAGGGCGGCGTCATGGAAAGCCTGGGCCTGCGTAAGGGCGACATGCTGGACATGGTGCCGGACGGCCGTGGCCGCGTGCGCATCGAATACCGCATCCCGGCCCGGGGCCTGATCGGCTTCCAGGGCGAGTTCATGAACCTGACCCGCGGTACCGGCCTGATCAGCCACGTCTTCGACGAGTACGCCCCGGTCAAGGACGGTGGTGTCGCCGAGCGCCGCAACGGCGTGCTGATTTCCCAGGACAATGGCGAAGCTGTCGCCTACGCCCTGTGGAAGCTGCAGGACCGCGGCCGTATGTTCGTCAGCCCCGGCGAGAAGCTGTACGAAGGCATGATCATCGGTATCCACAGCCGGGAGAACGACCTGGTGGTGAACCCCATCAAGGGCAAGCAGCTGACCAACGTCCGGGCTTCCGGCACCGACGAAGCCGTCCGCCTGGTTCCGCCCATCCAGCTCAGCCTGGAAGCCGCCGTCGAGTTCATCGCCGACGACGAACTGGTGGAGCTGACTCCCAAGTCCATCCGCCTGCGCAAGCGCTACCTCACCGAGAACGAGCGCAAGCGGGCCGCCCGGGAGGCCTGATGGCCTTCTGCCCGCTCTGCCGGGATTGGCTCCGACGCCATGGAAAGGCGGCCCGCTGGGCCGCCTTTTTCATTCTGCTTTCGGCATTCTTCTTCTGGCTGGGAACGGTTTCGAAGCCGGTGGTAGAGGCCGGCTTCTGCAAGGTTTATTACTAACCGCCGGTCATGG
>DASRUX010000125.1:0-3352 GCA_035655235.1 Rhodocyclaceae bacterium
CGGTAGCGTAGCCGGCCATGGCGTTGTAGCCGTGCACCGCCGCCGCATCGGTCTGGACGGTGCTGCTGCGGAGTCCGGCCAGGGTGGTCCACTTGGCGGTCCACTGGGCTTCCCACTCGGCAAAGAGGTCGAAGCGGTCCCGCTTGCCTTCGTTGATGTTCTGGAAGGTGATGGGCCCCATCATCGTGGAATTGGCCACCGGCGGCCACCAGTCGTCCAGGCGGTAGCGCTGGTATTCGGTGCCGACCCGCAGGAGGTCCTGCTCGGACAAGGCAATGTCGGCCTTGACCAGTGCGCCGGTGTTGAGCCCCCGGGTTTCCATGGGCATGCCCGCGACATTGCGGGCAGTACCGTACCAATAGAGCTTGTCCGGGCCGAAGTCCATCTTGTGGCGGGTTTCCTCGTGATAGACCCGGGCCTGCAGGACGCCCCATTGGTAATTGCCCTTGTAGCCGACATTGACCTGGGTGCTCTTGTTGTCGGTCATGTCCATGTGCTGGTTGGGGAATCCCTGGTAGGGGATGTGCTGGAAACCCACCTTCAGGTCGAAGAGGTGATTGTCGCTGCGCAGGGCCACGCCCAGGGCATGGTTCTCGGTCTTGTAGGCGGAGGAGCCCACCTCGTTGCCGGGAATCCAGTGGGTGCCGGCGGTGGTCCAGGTGGCATTGGCGCCGGGCTTGAAGGCCTTGGCGGACTTGTAGTTGTCCGATTGGGCAGTGGCGCCGTTGTAGCTGAAGCTGACGTTCTCGCTGGCGACGGTGGCGGAGGCATGAACGCCATGGGCGTCGCCGTTGGAGCGGTAGAAGCCGCCCACCTCGCCGGTGGTCAGCAGGCCCTCGCCGGACTTGGCGAAGCGCGGCGCCTTGGAATTGACCACGATGGAGCCGCCGATGCTGTCGCCGCCGACGCTGACCGGAGTGATGCCGGCATAGACCTTGACCGACTCCACATTGGTGGGATCGACGTAGGAGAGAGGCGGATTCATGTGATTGCCGCAGGCCGAGATGAGATCCATCTCGTCGATCTTGATGCGGTTGCGGTCGTCGGCCAGGCCATGGATCACCGGCAAGCTGGAGACGCCCCCCGCCCCGGACAGGGCGACGCCGGGGACGCCATCCAGCAGCCGGGCGGTGTCGCTGACTTCCGCCTGGCGGGCGACAACGCTGTCGGCCCCGATCGTCCCGGTGTTGGCCGGCAGGGGGACGGGCTTGGAGGCCTTGACGGTGACGGCGTCCATGACCTTTTCGGAATCGGCCAGGGCCGCGCCGGAAAAAAGCGTGGTGACGGCCAGCGCGACGGCGCTGGTGCGGAAGTACTTGTGCATGGAATTCCCCTGGAACGGCGCGGCTTTTGACGATGACAGCCGCTTGTGTCGGGCGGGGATTATCCGTAGGGGAGACGCGCCCCGGAATGCGACGGATTGTCGCAGGCGGGATGCCACAGAACGTGTGGCTCCCGCCGCCGAAAATATTTATTCAAAAATTTTGCGAAAGGACTAGCGCATTCGATTTCTTTCCCGTAGA
Source organism: Rhodocyclaceae bacterium (assembly GCA_035655235.1). Lineage (GTDB taxonomy): Bacteria > Pseudomonadota > Gammaproteobacteria > Burkholderiales > Rhodocyclaceae > JAGTRP01. Next base: position 1,524 of record DASRUX010000125.1, read on the forward strand.
ATTCGCGGCCTTTCGACGCCTAAGCCCAGGTGGCGGAATTGGTAGACGCACTAGTTTCAGGTACTAGCGCTGCAAGGCGTGGAGGTTCGAGTCCTCTCCTGGGCACCAAGATGTACGATGTAGTCGAAAGAAAGATGCGGCAGTAGCTCAGTTGGTAGAGCGCAACCTTGCCAAGGTTGAGGTCGAGAGTTCGAGACTCTTCTGCCGCTCCAGTTCTCCTCGAACTGGCGCATACGGACGCGGGGTGGAGCAGTTGGCAGCTCGTCGGGCTCATAACCCGAAGGTCGCAGGTTCAAGTCCTGCCCCCGCAACCAACCTATTCCTGCGTCCTTAGCTCAGCTGGTTAGAGCGCCACGTTGACATCGTGGAGGTCGGCGGTTCGATTCCGTCAGGACGCACCACTCCCCAAGATCGCCTCTTCCTCGCTAGATTTCGATGCAGCGCGGGCCGTTCCTTGCCGTCTTGGCGGAGGCCGGACAGCCGGCCGCGGCGGCCATGATGCCGTTGTTGAGCCCGAAGCTGTCCGCCGCCGGCAGGGCCGATCCGGCCGCCGGCGCCGCCATCCCTTGCCCCTTGCCCGGAACCGCCCGGCGCATACCGTTCAGCCCGAAGCTGTCCGCATACCCAAAGGCAGCAGCCCCCTGGGTCGGCGCCTGCACCGGGGCCGATTCCGCGTAAACCAATCCATGGGCCAGCCAAAGGGCGGCGGCGAATGCGATGGATGTCTTGCGTTGGCTCATGGCGGTCTCCGGGCGGTTTTTGTTCTGCCTTCAATCCCAATAACGGCAGGCTGCGCCAAGCCTGAAGCCCAAAGGCGGCGCGGTTGCTCCCTGGCCCATTCAAGGCTCATACTTTCCCCGGGGCGCGTGAAGGGAGATCGAAATGAGAAAAATCGTTTTGCTGCTGGCTTGGCTGTTGGCCCTCATGGGCTTCGGGGCACCTGCCCAGGCCGGGGAAACCTACACCCTCGGGGTGACGCCCCAGTTCGAGCGGCGCCAGCTCTTCGCCATCTGGACCCCCATCCTCAAGGAGCTGGAAAAGCGCACCGGCTACAGCTTCGAGCTCGTCCTCCTGCCCGACATCGCCTCCTTCGAGCGGGGATACAACCAGGGCAAGTACGATTTCTCGTACATGAACCCCTACCTGATCGTGGCCAATCCCCAGGGCTACATCCCCCTGGTCCGGGACAGCGCCGCCGTGAAGGGCATCCTGGTGGTCGCCAAGGACAGCTCCATCCAGAAGGTCGCCGACCTGGAGGGCAAGACGGTGGCCTTCCCAGCCCCCAACGCCATCGGCGCCAGCCTGCTGATCCGGGCCGAGCTGGCCCGTACCTACAAGGTCCGCATCAATCCCAGCTACGTCAATTCCCACACCGCCGTCTATCTCAATGTCGCCCAGGGACTGGCCGATGCCGGCGGCGGCGTGCAGAAGACCCTGGACGAACAGAAGGATGCGGTGAAAGCCCTGCTGCGGGTCATCCACACCACCCGCGCCTTCCCCTCACACCCCATCGCCGCCCATCCCCGGGTGCCCGACAAGGCCCGGGAGGCGGTGCAGAAGGCTCTCCTGGACCTGGCCGCCACGCCGGAAGGCAAGACCCTCCTCCAGGAAGTGCCCCTGGCCCGCATGATCCCCGCCGCCCCCAAGGACTACGAGCCCCTGCGGGAACTGGGCCTGGAGGACTTTTTCGTCCCGGAGCGCTGACCGGTGAGCCTGAGGCTGAAGCTCTTCCTGCCGGTGGCCCTGGTCTTCACCGGGCTGATGGGCTATTTGGCGGCCTTCTGGCTGCCCTCGGCCCAGCGCTACCAGCTGGAAACCTTCCACCGCCA
>DASRUX010000126.1:0-5873 GCA_035655235.1 Rhodocyclaceae bacterium
ACGGCGGCCACGGCGGCTGCGCTCCGTAGGGGGCCGGGCAGGCCCAGATCCATCACCACCAGCCGGATCTCCGACTCCTGGTCCAGGATTTCCAGGCCCTCCTCCGCGTTGCTAGCCAGGCACAGCTCTACGTCCAGTACCGGACGGATCAGGTGTACCAGGGCGTTGCGGAACAGGGGGTGATCTTCGATGACGAGGGCAAGGGCCATGGGCGGCGATCGATCAGCAATTCGAGGTAACGTTTCCGGCCCTGTGACGGTCCGGATTCCCTGGTCCCACACGAAGGCCCGACGCCCCGTATTCCAGGAAGATCGAATTATGCAACGTGTCTATTCTTCATTAGAAGTGAATTTCTTCACGAATGGCGTCCAGTCGCCCCCTCCAGGGCCGATGCCGTGACTTCTTTGCTAAGCTAACGGACCATTTTATCGGAGCAGCACCCATGGCCTCTTTGCAGGACCAGTTTTTGAAAGCCGGCCTCGTCGACAAGAAGAAAGTCAAACAGGTCAGCCAGGAAAAGACCAAGCAGAAAAAGGATGAGCGCCGCACCGGCGTCCAGACCGTCGATGAAGTCCGCCTGGCGGCCCAGGAAACCCAACGCAAGAATGCGGAGCGGGCCCGGGAACTCAATGCCCAACGCGACGCTGCCGCCCGGCAGAAGGCCATCATGGCGCAGATCGCCCAGATGGTTCAGCAGAGCCGCCAGAGCAAGGGGGGCGGCGATATCGCCTACAACTTCACCCATGGCAACAAGATCAAGCGCCTGCTGGTGTCGGCTTCCGTCCAGGCGGATTTGATCGCCGGGCGGCTGGTGATCGTCTGCCTGGGGGAAACCGTCGAGCTGGTGCCCAGGGTGGTCGCCGACAAGATCGCCGAGCGGGATGCGTCACTGGTTGTACGGGTGAATAAGACCAATACCGAGCCGGATGCCGACGATCCCTATGCGGATTACAAGATTCCGGACGATTTGATGTGGTAGTTCGGCGCTTTGTGGAACATGCCTTTGTCTAGAAGGGGTTGAAATGTCTCATTGTCCTTGCGGTTCCGGCCTTGCCCTCGACGATTGCTGCGGCCCGATTCTGGCCGGTACGCCCGCCCCAACGCCGGAAGCACTCATGCGCTCCAGATACAGCGCGTTTGTCCTCGGCAAGCTCGATCATGTAGAACGAACCCATGCCCCCGAAGTTCGCGGTGACTTCAATCGGGCCGAAGCGGAGCGGACCATCGGCGAAGTGGAATGGCTTGGCCTTGAGGTGCGCCGCGCCCGCGAGGATGGGGACCAGGGCAGCGTGGAGTTCGCTATCCGGTTTCGGCGGAATGATCAGGACCTTAGCCAATATGAAGCCGCCGATTTTCGCCGGATCGACGGCCAGTGGTATTACGCTGGCGGCAAGACGAGCGCCAGCCATCCGCCTGTTCATGTGGTCAAGACGGGGCGAAACGATCCCTGTCACTGCGGTTCGGGCAAGAAATTCAAGAAGTGCTGCGGTGCCTGACCAGCCATGGAGCGTCGCTTTCGCTGCACGGCCTGCGGCAAGTGCTGCTTTGGCCAAATTCCGCTGACGCTGGGGGAGATGCTCGACCACTCCGGCCGCTTTCCCCTGGCCATGGTGTGGCGGGCCGTCCCCAAAGGCACCCGCGCCTATGCCCTCACCGAGCGCCTGGGGACACCCACCCGAATACAAAAGACCCGCACCGTCGCTGTTTCAATCGTTCCGACGGCCTATCTGCCGCCCTCGATGGCTTGTCCTGAGCTGACGCCGGAAGGGCAGTGCGGCATCCACGATGGGAAGCCGTTGCGCTGCCGGACGATGCCCTTCTATCCCTTCCGCGACGCTTCGGATCAAGCCGAGTTGCTGCGTCCGCGCCAGGGCTGGCTTTGCGACATCGGCGAAACCGCCCCGGTCGTCTATCGGGACGGGACGATTGTCGATAGCCACGATTTCGATGTGGAACGCAAGGCGCTTCTGGCCCAGTCCGACGCCATGCGCACTTACTTCGACTACGTGGTCCGCTACATGCCCTGGGTATTGGACAATCTCCCGGCCACCATCGGCAATCAGGAGGGTGGCGTCGTCACCAGCCTTTCCTCCTTCCTTACCGCCTGCAAACCGGTCGATACCAAGGCAATTGCTGCCCGCCAACAGTTGGTGATGGAGCGATTTGCGGCGAAAACCGCCGACATCGAGGGGTTGGAGGCCTACCACCGGAACTTCGCCGGCTGGGCCAAGGAAATGGCCTACCTAGCCTCTTAGCGGGATGAGAGGGTGGGAATGGAGGCTGTTGCCCCCTACCTCCCATCCTTCAACAACGCCTTCAGGTTGGCGAACGGCGAATGGGTCGCCGACTTGACCCGATTGCTCGTATCCGTATTGCCCTGGGCGGCCTCGATCTGCTTCTGGTGCTCGTTGTCGTGGCAATAGAGGCACAACAGCTCCCAATTGCTGCCGTCGGGGGGATTGTTGTCGTGGTTGTGGTCCCGGTGATGCACCGTCAGCTCCCGCAGGTTGCTGTGGGTGAATTCCCGGGCGCAGCGGCCGCAGATCCAGGGATAGATTTTCAGGGCTCGTTCCCGATAGCCCTTTTCCCGCTCGTCGCGGGCTTTCCGAGCGTCAAGGACGATCTGGTCAAGACGGTTGCTCATGAATGCTCCTCAAAAAATCGATGATCCGGGCCACCGGCCCGTTCGGTGCCAGTTCCAGGTAGGTCCCATAGGCTTTCTTCGCCTTCTCTGCCCGCCGCAACGGACTAGCCCGCCGGAACAATCACCCCGGAAGCGACCAGCTGTTCTATTTCGTGGGCCGACAGCCCGAAGGCCCGCAGTTGCTCGCCACTGTGTTCCCCCTGCAGGGGCGGCTGGCTGTGAACCGCTCCGGGGGTCCTGGAGAATTTCGGCGCAGGGGCCGGCTGAACGATGCCGCCCATGTCGATGAAGCTGCCACGCGCCTGATTGTGGGGATGCCGAGGCGCGTCATCCATGCTCAATACCGGCCAGACGCAGTCGTCGGTATCGTCGAAAAGCTCGACCCAGTGGGACCGATCCTTCGATTTGAACAATTCGGTCAGGCGCGCCTTGATGTCAGGCCACCGGGTCGAGTCGTATTGCTTCCCGGCAAAATCGGGGTCGCCAGCCAAGCCCAGGCGTTCGACAAAAGCGGCGTAGAACTGGGGTTCCAGGGGACAGACGGAGAGCCATTGCCCGTCGGCGCACTGATACACGTCGTAAAAGGGCGCGCTGGAATCCAGTACGCAGTTGCCATCCCACGCCCCGATCGCGTTGAGGTTGAACAGGCCATGGGCCAGCAAGGCGGCTCCTTCGCACATGGCGGCGTCGATGACCTGCCCCTTGCCGCTGCGTTGCGCCTCCAGCAGGGCGCAGGCAATTCCCCAAGCCAGCATGAGGCCGCCGCCCCCCATGTCGCCGACCAGCGTCGGCGGCGCCCATGGCGCCCCCTGATGCCGACGCCCCGTATCGAGAGCCCCCGAGATCGCCGCGTAATTGGCATCGTGTCCGGCGCGCTGCGCCAGGGGGCCGCTCTGTCCCCAACCGGTCATGCGCCCGTAAATCAAGCGTGGATTGATCGCCAGGCACTCGTCGGGGCCAAAGCCAAGGCGCTCCATGACGCCGGGGCGATAGCCTTCGATCAGCACATCGACCTTGGCGATCAGCGCCCGGACCAGGGCCTTGCTTTCGGGGTGCTTGAGGTCGATGCAGACGGACTTCTTGCCCCGATTGGCAACCGCCTTCCTGCCGCCGCCGAAGAGTTGCGAGGCAAACGTCCCCCCCGCCCTTTCGAGCAGGGTGACTTCCGCCCCCATATCGGCAAGCAGCATGCCGCAAAACGGTCCGGGACCGATGCCTGAAAATTCCAGAACCCGGACCCCGGCCAATGGGCCCCGGCGCTCAGTTATTGAATCCGTTTGCTTATCCACGGGCATTCCTGTCAGCGATGAACGACAGGGACGGAGTATGACGCCATTTGCTGCCCGCAGCCCACCAGACCCTGAAATCGGCGGCTACGACAGCTAGGCCTTGCCGCGGATCAGTGGCTCGTCCCCTCGGACCGGGTGAGCTTGTTGAACAGGTTGTACTTGCCCACCGGCTTGTCCATGGGAATGCGCTTCACTTCCTTGAGGGTGGCGGCGTCGAAGACGATGATGGCGCCGCCGTCGGCCTTGCGCTCCCACAGGCTGGCCAGGGCGTAGCGGCCGTCCCGGGTGAATTCCACATGGGCCAAGGTCTTGCCCGGCTCGGGGCGGAGCTGGGCCACCACTTCCAGGCTGTCCTTGTCGATCACCTGCAGGGTGTCCCGGTGTTCCCGGCTCATCATGGAATCGGTCCAGGCGTAGCGGCTCTTCTCGTGGCTGCGCATGAAGAAGCCCGGCCCCAGGGTCTGGATGTCCTTGATGGTCTTCCAGTCGCGGGTATCGATGATGCTCACCACCCCGGCGTTGAGGTTGGGGGTGGCCATCACCGTCCGCCCCTGCCACTGCCAGGTGATGCCGGAACCGAGGTGGGGCATGCCGGGGAGGTCCAGGTCGGCGATTTTGCGCCGCACGTCCAGGTTCACCACCTGGCCCCGCATGCCGCCCTGGCCTTCGCCCCGGGAGGCGCCCATGAGCTGGTCGTATTTCTGGTTGAAGAAGAAGTCGTCCAGGTAATCCTCCAGGGGAATGCGCCGGGCGTTCAGGAAGCCGGGCTTGGCGATGCCCTCCCCCATCTTGTAGTCATGGACATAGCCGTCGTAGATGGGCTCCGCCTTGGGGTCGTAGCTGATTTCCCAGGCTTCCTTCACGTCCTTCAGGGCGGCGACGAAGCTGTGGCGCGGCCCGGCGTCGTAGATGGCTGACACCCGGGAGGTCTTGCCCGCCAGGTCGGCGGCGGGCAGGACCTTCACCGGCTTCAAATCGGCGTCCAGGATGACGATGTTGTGGGGCAGGTAATTGGCCACCGCCACGAACTTGCCGTCGCTGGAGACCGCCGCGTTGCGGGCGTTGATGCCGGCCCGCACCTCGGCCACCGGGGTGAGGTTCCACAGGTCGTACTTGGTGATCCAGCCGTCCCGGGAGGCGAAATAGACGAAGCGCCCGTCCGGCGAGAACTTGGGCCCGCCGTGGAGCGCAAAGCGGGAGGCGAAGCGGTGGATGGGCTCCAGCTTATCCCCGTCCAGGATGGAGACATGGTGGTCGCCGCTCTCCACCACCACGAAGAGGTTCATGGGATCGGCGTCGAAGCTGGGCTTGGCGGGCAGCTTGGAGGCATCGGTGTATTCGATGCGGGAGGCGGTGATTTCCTTCTCGCCCCAGGTGGGCAGGGGCGTCACTGGGGTATAGACCAGGACCGCCAGGGCCTTGATCTCCTCGGCGGAGAGCTTGCCGCCGAAGGCCGGCATCTGGGTGGCGGGACGGCCTTCCCTGATGGTTTTTTCCGCTTCCGCCGGGCGCAGGCGGCTGAGATTGTCGGGCAGCAGGGCCGGCCCCACCCGCCCCAGGCGGTCGGCCCCGTGGCAGGCGGCGCAATGCTGCTGGAATAGGGCATCGGCCAGCTCGGCGGCGGACGCGGTGCCCGCCAGGGCGGCAGCGGCGAGAGCGATCAGGGATTTGAATTTCATGCGACCTCCTCGTCGGCCAGGTAGCAGCCCGGGTCTTCGGCCCAGGCATCGCCGCTCATCTGCTGGGCGCGGACCCGGGTATTGCCGTTGCAGACGCCCAGGTAACGGCAGGTGCTGCAACGCCCGCCCACCGCCCGGGGATGTTGCTTCAAGCCGGCCATGAGTGGGTCGGAGAGGTCGGTCCAGATGTCGCCGAAAGCCCGTTCCTTGACGTTGCCCAGGGTGTGGTGCCACCACATGGTGTCGGGATGGACGTTGCCC
>DASRUX010000127.1:0-3101 GCA_035655235.1 Rhodocyclaceae bacterium
CCCGGTGGCCTTCATGACTGGCCGCACCGGCAAGCTCTTCATCGAGTTCGCCCTGACCCTGGCCGGCGCCGTGCTGGTGTCCGGTTTCGTGGCCCTGACCCTGTCCCCCATGATGTGCTCCCAGCTCCTGAAGCACGAGGAGAAGCACGGCAAGGCCTTCGTCGCCATCGAGCGTTTCCTGGACTGGCTGACCGACGGCTACCGGCGGGTGCTGGCGGCTTCCCTCAAGCGCCGCTGGTTGGTGCTGGTGGGCTTTGCGGTGGTGGCGGCGGCTTGCGTCGGCCTCCTCAACCTCCTCAAGTCCGAGCTGGCGCCGGTGGAAGACCGGGGCGTCATCATCGGCGCCTTCCTGGGGCCCGAAGGCGCCACCCTGGATTACACGGACAAGTATGCCCGCCAGATCGAGGGCATCTACAGCCAGACCAAGGACATCGAACGCTTCTTCGTGGTGGCCGGCAACCCCACGGTGAGCCAGGGCATTTCCTTTGTCGGCCTTACCGACTGGAAGGAGCGCAACCGCCGCTCGCCGGATGTGGCCAAGGAGCTGTTCCCCCGTTTCATGGGCATTCCCGGGGTGCTCGCCTTCCCGATCACGCCGCCCTCCCTGGGCCAGAGCCCCCGGGAGCGGCCGGTCAATTTCGTCATCGTCACCTCGGCCCCCTACGAGGAACTCCAGCAGGTGACCAACCAGATGCTGGCGGAGATCGCCAAGAACCCGGGCATGCAGCAGGTGGATACCGACCTCAAGCTCAACAAGCCCGAGCTGTCGGTGACCGTGGCCCGGGACCGGGCGGCGGACCTGGGGGTGCCGGTGGAGACCATCGGCCGCACCCTGGAGACCATGCTGGGCGGCCGCCAGGTGACCCGCTTCAAGCAGGCCGGCGAGCAATACGACGTGATCGTCCAGGTGGCCGACGTGAACCGCAGCACCCCCGGCGACATCAGCGACATCTACGCCCGGGGCAAGGATGGCGGCATGGTTTCCCTGGCCAACCTGGTCAAGGTGAAGGAGACCATCTCGCCCCGGGAACTCAACCACTTCGGCCAGCGCCGGGCGGTGACCATTACCGCCAACCTAGCCCCCGGCTATACCCTGGGCGAGGCCCTGGCCTTCATGGACGGGGTGGCCGGCAAGGTGCTGAAGCCCGGCTATGCCGTCGATTACAACGGTCTGTCCCGGGAATTCCGGCAGTCCTCTTCATCCCTGGTCCTGACCTTCTGCCTGGCCCTGGCCTTCATCTACCTGGTGCTGGCGGCCCAGTTCGAGAGCTTCCGGGACCCCTTCATCATCATGCTGACGGTGCCTCTGTCCATGGCCGGGGCGCTCCTGGCCCTGTGGCTGACCGGCGGGACCCTCAACGTCTACAGCCAGATCGGCCTGGTGACCCTGGTGGGCCTCATCACCAAGCACGGCATCCTGATCGTGGAATTCGCCAACCAGCTCCAGGAAAAGGGCCGGGAGCTGAAGCAGGCGGTGATCGAATCGGCGGTGATGCGCCTGCGCCCCATCCTCATGACCACCGGCGCCATGGTGCTGGGGGCCGTTCCCCTAGCGCTGGCCAGCGGCGCCGGGGCGGAATCCCGTCAGCAGATCGGCTGGGTCATCGTCGGCGGCCTGCTGCTTGGGACTTTCTTCACCCTGTTCGTGGTGCCCACCGTCTATTCTTTCCTGGCGGCCCGCAAGGACGAAGCGGCGGGGGATGAACTTGCCGCCGAAGGGCATTGATCGCAGAATTCGGGCATAACAAAGACAGGGAGTTGCCCCATGGAAGACGGTTTCCGGGTTTTTGTCGTCGATGACGACCCGATCATCCTGGCCGCGCTGGAAGAACTGCTGGCCGAGGATGGCAAGGTGGAGACCTTCGGTACCAGCGCCGCCTGCCTGGATCGCCTGAAAGAAGTCCGGCCCGACATGTTCATCATCGACGTGAACCTGCCGGGGATGGACGGCTACGCCCTCTGCCGGCAGTTGAAGGACGACTTCGATACCCAGGACGTGCCGGTGACCTTCATCTCCGGCAGCGACGACGTGGAAACCTGCCTGGCCTGCTACGAGGCCGGCGGGGAAGACTTCATCCGCAAGCCCTTCGAACCCGAGGAGCTGGAGAGCAAGGTCCGGGTGGCCAAGCGCATCCTGGCCCAGAAGGCCGCCCTCCGGGACCAGGCCGGCTACGCCCAGCGCACGGCACTGTCGGCCATGACCAGCATGGGGGAGCTGGGGGTGGTGCTCCAGTTCCTCAGCAAGTCCTTTTCCTGCGACAGCATGCGGGAGCTGGGGGATGCCCTCCTGGGTGCCCTGCAGCAATACGACCTGCAGGGCGCCGTCCTTCTGTCCGTGGGCGGCGCCACCCTGGCGGTGAGTCCCGACGGTATCGACCTGCCCCTGGAGGTGGCGGTCCTCAACCACGTCAAGGATTCGGGGCGCATCTTCCAGTTCCGGCGCCGCTGCGCCTTCAATTTCGACCGCCTGACCCTGATGGTCAACAACATGCCCCTGGAAGATGCCGAGCGCTGCGGCCGCATCCGGGACAACGTGGCCCTCCTGGCCGAAGGCGCCGCCGCCCGGCTGCGGGCCATGGAGGTGGAACAGGCCAACCACCTGCGCCAGCAGGGGGTGGAGCGGGCCTTGCCCCGGGTGCGTTCCGCCCTGGATGTGCTCCAGGCCAACTACCGGCGCAACTGCTTCGAGCTGACCCAGCTCATGATCGAGTACCAGGAGAATCTCCTGAAATCCTTCATCCACCTGGGACTGATGGAGCGCCAGGAGGAATTCCTGACCGGCATGGCCCAGAATTTCATGGAGCGCATGGTCGGCACCCAGGACCAGAGCCTCGCCATCGTCGGCCAACTGGAAGAGTTGGCTGGGGACCTGGAAAAGCTGGCTAAGGATTAGACCCCTTTCGGCCTGACCGGACGTTTTGCGTCAAGGTCAGGGCGGGATGAGCGCAAGGCGCGCGGCACCGGCCAGGGTGATCCCTGGCCAAGCCGGGCAACGCAGCGATCGCCTGCCCTCACCTTGACCCGAAGGGCTGCTTGGCTTTGGGCGCATCGCTGCGTTGCCGCTCGCTTGTGCAGATCACTGCACCGCGCGACCGGCGCCT
>DASRUX010000128.1:0-5528 GCA_035655235.1 Rhodocyclaceae bacterium
ACACCACCTTCTTCACCTGCCGGCGGCTGCGGGCCAGGACCACCTGGGCGACGATCTCGGCGCTGCCCAGTTGGCGGAGCAGCCCGTCCTTGCCGGTCATGCAGAAGACGCAGCCCACCGCGCAACCCACCTGGGTGGAGACGCAGAGGCCGTCCCGGGGGAGCAGCACGCTTTCCACCGTCTGACCGTCGGCCAGCGCTACCAGGAGGCGGGCGGAGCCGTCCTCGCCGGGGTGCTCGGAGGAGATGCGGGCCAGGCCCGCCAGGTCGGCGGCCAGGGCGGGCAGCTCGTCCCGGATGGGCAGGGGCAGGAAGTCCTCGGCCTTGGCCCGGCGGGCGCCGTGGTCCAGGGACCGGGCCTGGGTCCAGGCCCGCAGGATGCGCTCCTCGTGGCAAGCCTTGGCGCCCAGGGCCCGCAGGCGTTGGCGGATGTGTTCGATACGCATGGGGGGCGAATGCTACACCGCCGCCCCCTACTCCGGTAGGGGGCGGCCCCAACCGCCCGGCGAGCCCGGGCTAGCGGCCGGAACGCGCCTCGACGGCGGCTCTCTCCTCGTCCTTGTAGGCATAGACGACCTTGCCTTTGCGGATCTCGCCCATGACGATCATGTTGCCGGTGATGGCTTCGTGCTCGGTGGCGGAAAAGGGCAGCCTGAAACGGGCGATGGCGGTGGAGTGGGTGCGCTGGTCGAGGTTTTCCAGGGCATTCCGGATGTCATCGGGCTTGTCGCAGTGGCAGAGGCTGAGGGCGAGGTAGAGGAGGCGCAGGGCATCGTAGGTCTGCGCCGCCGCAACCCCGGAGGGGATGCTGTCGACGCCATTGACCCGGCGGTAGTTGCGGCCGAATTCCAGGGACGGGCCGCCCAGTTCGTTCTCCACGAAGGTCACCGCCACCCGCGTTCCCTCGGCAGCGGCGCCACCCAGCTCGATGAAGGAGCGTTGCGAGGCAGTCCAGGTCGCCACCACCGGCACTTTCCATTCGAGCCGGGCGAGGCTCCGCACCACCATGGCGTCCTCCGTCGCCAGGCCGTAGAGGGCGATGGCCTCGGCCCCAGCGGCCCGGGCCCGCTGCAATTGCTCCCGCATGTCGGTATCGCCGACCTTGAAGCTCTCCACCGCCACCGGCGCCATCTGGCGCGCCTTCAGGTCCTCCAGGGCGTTGTTCCTGCCGGCCTCGCCGTAGGGGGTGGTGTCGTGGAGGATGGCGATCTTGGCGAACTTGTTGCGATCGACCAGATCCTTGAACATGGCCTTGGTCTGGAGCCCATCCCGGCCGGCGACGCGGAAGATGTAATTGGGCGATCCGGCGGGCGCCGGCACCTGCCGGGTGATGTCGCCGCCGGCCGCCGCCGAGACGATCAGCGGCACCTTGGCATTTTGGTAGAGGGGCGCGGCCTTGGCGACCACTCCGTAGTTGGCGAAGCCGACCACCACGGACACCTTGTCCTTGTCGATCAGTTCCCGGCTGCGCTCTATGCCGATATCCGGCTTGGCCTCGTCGTCCTTCTCGATCAGGACGATCTTCTTGCCCAGCATCTGGCTGAGCAGGTTGGCCTCGCCGGCAAAGACCCGGGCACCGCCCCGGATGCTCTCCCCCATGTCCCGGGAGGATTGCCCCGAGAACGGCCCGATCACTCCGATACGAATGACGCTTTCCTCGGCTCCGGCGCCCATGGCCAGGGCGAAGAGGAGCGTGAGCAGACAAAGTTTCATTGCCTTTCTCCCAAAAAGATGTGGCCGGCTTGTCCGACGGCCCCCGGCAACGGCCTAGGCCGCCACCAGGGAACAATCCGGCGTGCAGGCGGATTCGAAGGCCGCGGTGATGGCCGCGGCGTCCAGCCGGCGGCCGATGATGACGATGACGCTTTCCCGGCTTTCTTCCGGCTGCCAGGGGCGGCCGTGGTCGAAACCGGTGATGCGGTGCACGCCCTGGAAGATGAGCCGCTCGGCCTTGCCCTGGATGCTGAGGATGCCCTTGTAGCGCAGCATGTCGTTACCCCGGGTGGCGAGCAGTTCCTCGACGAAGGCGCCGATCCGTTCCAGGTCGATATCGCCTGCCCGGCGCAGGACGAGGGAGGAGACATCGTCGTCCCGGCGCCGGGGCTCCTCGGGAATGGCCGCCCCGCCCCGGGCCTGGCCGCGGGGATGGTGGCCGAGGAGGAAATCGGGGGCCAGCTCCAGCACCTCGTTGAGGTAGAAAGCCTTGAGTTCGAGCAGCCCGGAAGGATCGGCGGGCACGGTGCCGATGGGCGCCCGCACATTGATCCGCCGCAGGCGCTGGGCAAGCTGCTCGACCCGGGCGGCGTCCACCAGGTCGGTCTTGGTGAGCAGCAGGCGGTCGGCGAACCCGACCTGGGCGGCGGCGACCCGGTGCTCGTCGAGCTGGGTCTCGGCATGGACGGCATCGACCAGGGTGATGATGCCGTCCAGGGTGTAGCGCTCCCGCACGCCCTCGTCCACGAAGAAGGCCTGGGCGACGGGGGCCGGGTCGGCCAGTCCGGTGCATTCCAGCACCAGGCGGTCGAAAGGCAGGGTGCCGGCGGCGCGGCGGTCGGCCAGGTCGGCCAGGGCCTTGCTCATTTCGCCGCGCACGCTGCAACACACGCAGCCGTTGGCGAGTTCGACGACGGTGACGGCGGGCGCAGCCTCGTCGAGAATCAGGCTGCGGTCGATGCCGACGGCGCCGAATTCATTCTCGACCACGGCGATGCGCTGGCCGCCCGCGTGGGCCAGCAGTTTGTTGAGGAGGGTCGTCTTGCCGGCCCCCAGGAAGCCGCTGAGGATGGTGACCGGAATGGGAGGAAGAGGCTGGTTCTGCATATCCGTCCTGTAAAAAAATGGCCGGCACAGAGGGGGGTGCCGGCCCAAGGAGAGATGATCTATGGAGGCTGCGCGGCCCGGTCAGCAGCACCGGCCCGGCCGCCCATCCCCGCCGCCGTAGCGGGCCTCCTGACGCTCGCGGAAGAAATCCTCGTAGCTCATGATGGGTTGGTCGGGGTGGGTCAGGCGCATGTGCTGGACGTAGGTATCGTAGTCAGGCATGCCCACCATCAGGCGGGCCGCTTGACCGAGATACTTGCCGACGCGGGCCAGGTCGGAAAACATCGCCGGGCGCTTTCTCAGGCGGTCGCCGCCGCTTGGGGCATCGCCTCGAACGGCGTCTCGCAATCGGTACGCTTGTTCTCGTTGATGGCCTTCAGGCAGGAGCGGATGCCGAAGAAGACGATGCTGACCACCAGGAACATGAAGATCAGGGCCATGCCGGCGTCGATCTGGTTGTTCATGACGATCTGGTGCATCTGCTCGACGTTCTTGGCGGGGGCCAGGAGCTGGCCGGCGTCCAGGGCCGCCTGGTACTTGTTGGCGGCAGCCAGGAAGCCGATCTTCGGATTCTCGTGGAAGACCTTCTGCCAGCCGGCGGTCATGGTGCAGAGCAGGAGCCAGACGGTGGGCACGGCGGTCACCCAGGCGAAGCGCTGGCGCTTCATCTTGAAGAGGACGACGGTGGCCAGCACCAGGGCGACCCCGGCCAGCATCTGGTTACCGATGCCGAAGAGCGGCCACAGGGTATTGATGCCTCCCAGGGGATCGACCACGCCCTGATACAGGAAGTAACCCCAGGCGGCGACGCACAGGCCGGTGGCCACCAGGCTCGCGAAGACGGAATCGAAGCGGCGCATGGAGGGCGCGAAGGTGCCCAGCAGATCCTGGAGCATGAAGCGCCCGGCGCGGGTGCCGGCATCGACGGCGGTGAGGATGAAAAGGGCCTCGAAGAGGATGGCGAAGTGGTACCAGAAGGCCATCATGGTCTTGCCGCCGATGACGCTGGAGAGGATGTGGGCCATGCCGACCGCCAGGGTCGGGGCGCCGCCGGCGCGGGAGATGATGCTGTTCTCGCCCACGTCCTTGGCCGCCTGGACCAGCATGTCGGGGGTCACCACGAAGCCCCACTGGGAAATGACCTGGGAGGCTTCCACGGCGGTCTTGCCGAGGACGGCGGCCGGGCTGTTCATGGCGAAGTAGATGCCCGGCTCGATGACCGAAGCGGAAACCAGCGCCATCACCGCCACGAAGGACTCCATGAGCATGCCGCCGTAGCCGATGATGCGGGCGTTCTTCTCGTTATCCAGGAGCTTGGGGGTGGTGCCGGAGGAGATCAGGGCATGGAAGCCGGAGACCGCGCCGCAGGCGATGGTGATGAAGAGGAAGGGGAAGAGGCTGCCCGACCACACCGGCCCAGTGCCGTCGACGAACTTGGTGAAGGCCGGCATCTGCAGGTTGGGGGCGACGATGGCGATGCCGATGGCCAGGCCGACGATGGTGCCGACCTTGAGGAAGGTGGACAGGTAGTCCCGGGGGGCCAGCAGCAGCCACACCGGCAGGACGGAGGCGATGAAGCCGTAGCCGATGAGCATCCAGGTCAGCTGCTTGCCGTCGAAAGTAAACAACGGCCCCCAGGTGGGGCTGGCGGCCACGTCGCCGCCGAAGACGATGGAGGCCATGAGGAGGACGAAGCCGATGACGGACATCTCGCCGATCCGGCCCGGCCGCAGGAAGCGGCTATAGACGCCCATGAACAGGGCGATGGGGATGGTGGCGGCGACGGTGAAGGTGCCCCAGGGCGAGCCGGCCAGGGCCTTGACCACGATGAGGGAGAGCACCGCCAGGATGATGACCATGATCATGAAGGTGCCGAACAGGGCGATCACCCCGGGCACGGGCCCGAGTTCGGATTTGACCAGGTCGCCCAGGGAGCGGCCGTCCCGGCGGGTGGAGATGAAGAGGACCATGAAGTCCTGCACCGCCCCCGCGAACACCACGCCGGCGAGGATCCACAGCATCCCCGGCAGGTAGCCCATCTGGGCGGCCAGCACCGGCCCGACCAGGGGCCCCGCGCCGGCGATGGCGGCGAAGTGGTGGCCGAAGAGCACATATTTGTTGGTCGGCACGTAGTCCAGGCCGTCGTTGTGGCGCACGGCCGGGGTCATCCGGTTGGGATCGAGTTCCATCACCCGGTCGGCGATGAAGAGGCTGTAGTAGCGATAGGCGATGAGATAGGTGCAAACCGCCGCGATCACCATCCACAGCGCATTGACCGTCTCGCCGCGCTGGAGGGCGACGACGCCCAGCGCCGTTGCCCCGGCGACCGCGACCGCGGCCCAGCCCAGGTGGCGCCGAATATTCATTGTTGTCATTGGCTGTCTCCTTATGTCAGTGGGAAGTGGAGGCAGTCTAATCAGCGGGGGGTGGGGTGTCCCTTGGGGAATTCGCTTACGTAGAACTACTGAAACCCTGATGCGACAAGAACTTAGGAACGCTAGAGCGGGTTCACCCTGACTGGCCGCGCTGCATCAAGGTCAGGGCAGGATGAGCGCAAGGCGCGCGGCGCCGGCCAGGGTGATCCCTGGCCAAGCCGGGCAACGCAGCGATCGCCTGCCCTCACCTTGACCCGAAGGGCTGCTTGGCTTTGGGCGCATCGCTGCGTTGCCGCTCGCTTGTGCAGATCACTGCACCGCGCGACCGGCGCCT
>DASRUX010000129.1:0-28374 GCA_035655235.1 Rhodocyclaceae bacterium
CGTCCAGGCCGGGGTCACCCGCAAGCAGCTGAACGACGCCCTCAAGGGCACCGGCTACTTCTTCCCCATCGACCCGGGGGCCGACGCCACCCTGGGGGGCATGGCCGCCACCCGGGCCTCCGGTACCAATGCCGTGCGCTACGGCACCATGCGGGAGAACGTCATGGCCACCACCACGGTCCTGGCCGACGGGCGCATCGTCAAGACCGGCGGCCGGGCAAGGAAGTCCTCCGCCGGCTACGACCTGACCCGGCTCCTGGTGGGCTCGGAAGGGACCCTGGGCATCATCACGGAACTGACCGTGAAGCTCTACCCCATCCCGGAAGCCATCTCCGCCGCCGTCTGCGCCTTCCCCACCGTGGACGATGCGGTGCAGACCGTGATCCAGACCATCCAGCTCGGCGTGCCGGTAGCCCGCATCGAACTCCTCGACGCCCTGGCTCTCAACGCCATCAACCGCCACAGCAAGACGGAACTGACCGAGTCGCCGACCCTCTTTTTCGAATTCCACGGCAGCCCCGCCGGGGTGGCGGAGCAGGCCAAGACGGTGCAGGCCGTGGCGGCCGAATTCGGCGGTTGGGATTTTGCCTGGTCCACCCGACCCGAGGACCGCAGCAAGCTCTGGCAGGCCCGCCACGACGCATATTTCGCCTGCCTGCAATTGAAGCCCGGCAGCCGCTGCTTCCCCACCGATGTGTGCGTCCCCATTTCCCGGCTGGCCGAGTGCATCGCCGCCACCAACGAAGACATCGCCCGGGTGAGCATCCCCATCGCCCTGTTCGGCCATGTGGGAGACGGCAATTTCCACCTGGTGGTGCTGGTGGATACGGACAATGCCAAGGAAATGGAGGAAGCCGCCTGGATCAGCAGCCGGGTGGTGGAGCGGGCCCTCGCCATGGAAGGCACCTGCACCGGTGAACACGGGGTCGGCCTGGGCAAGCGCAAGTACTTGGCCCGGGAGCACGGGGAAGTCGCCCTGGATGTAATGCGTACCTTGAAGGCCGCCCTCGACCCGAAGAATCTGCTCAACCCCGGGAAGGTCTTGCCGGAACTATAACGGCGTCCTAAAGTCCATCTTGCAGACATCGCCGCCGCTACCCGCGGCTGCCGATGACAACAAACTGTGCCCACAAGGCGCATACAAGGTGGAGACGACCATGACCAATTTGGCAGAGGGCCTTGGCCCCCTCGCACGTTTCACCCTGGAAGACAAATACACCGCCACCTCCGGCCGCGTCTTCCTCACCGGCATCCAGGCCCTCGTCCGGCTGCCCATGCTCCAGCGCCTGCGGGACCAGGCCGCCGGGCTCAACACCGCAGGATTCGTTTCCGGCTACCGGGGCAGCCCTTTAGGGGGACTCGACCAGGCCCTATGGAAAGCCCGGGACCATCTCTCCCGCCATAACGTCGTATTCCAGCCCGGCGTGAATGAAGACCTAGCGGCCACCGCCGTCTGGGGCACCCAGCAGCTCGGCCTCTTCCCTGGCGCCAAGTACGACGGCGTCTTCGGCATGTGGTACGGCAAGGGCCCCGGCGTGGACCGCTGCGGCGATGTCTTCCGCCACGCCAATGCCGCCGGCACTGCCCAGCATGGCGGCGTCCTGGTCATTGCCGGCGACGACCATGCCGCCAAGTCCTCCACCCTCCCCCATCAGACCGAGCACCTGTTCAAGGCGGTGCTGATGCCGGTGCTTTATCCGGCCAATGTCCAGGAATACCTGGAATACGGTCTGCACGGCTGGGCCATGAGCCGCTATTCCGGCTGCTGGGTGGCCTTCAAGGCTCTGGCCGATACGGTGGAGACGGCAGCATCGGTCAATCTCGATCCCGTCGGCCTCGACATCGCCTTGCCCGAGGATTTCGAACTGCCCCCGGACGGCCTCAATATCCGCTGGCCCGACCCGCCCCTGGTGCAGGAAGCGCGGCTGCTCAATTACCGCCTCTACGCCGCCCTGGCCTACGCCCGCCGCAACCGCCTCAACCGGGTGGTCATCGACTCCCCCAATCCGCGCCTCGGCATCATCTGCGCCGGCAAGTCCTACCTGGACGTGCGCCAGGCTTTCGACGAACTAGGCATCGACGAAAGCCTGGCTGCCGAAATCGGCATCCGCCTCTACAAGGTGGGCATGGTCTGGCCCCTGGAGGCGGACGGGGTACGCCGCTTCGCCGAGGGTCTGGAAGAAATTCTGGTGGTGGAGGAAAAGCGCCAGCTCTTGGAATACCAGCTCAAGGAAGAACTCTACAACTGGCGGGAAGACGTACGCCCCCGGGTGATCGGCAAGTTCGACGAGAAAGGGGAATGGTCCCTGCCCCACGGCGACTGGCTCCTACCGGCCACCGGAGAACTGCCGGTCGCCACCATCGCCAAGGTCATCGCCCAGCGCATTTCCCGCTTCTTCACCTCTCCCACTATCGAAGCCCGGCTCAAGCTCATCCAGTCCAAGCAGCTGGCCGGCATGACGCCCCTGGTCCAGGCCGAGCGAAAGCCCCATTTCTGCTCCGGCTGCCCCCACAACACCTCGACACGGGTACCCGAAGGCTCTCGGGCGGTGGCCGGCATCGGCTGCCATTACATGGTCACCTGGATGAACCGCAGCACGGCTGCCTTCACCCACATGGGGGGCGAAGGAGTGCCCTGGGTGGGCCAGGCGCCCTTTACCGAAGAGAAGCACATCTTCGCCAACCTGGGGGACGGCACCTACTTCCATTCCGGGCTGCTGGCCATCCGCCAGGCCCTGGCGGCCAAGGTGCCCATCACCTACAAGATTCTCTACAACGATGCCGTGGCCATGACCGGCGGCCAGCCGGTGGACGGTCAGCTGTCGGTTGCCCAGATCACCCGCCAACTGGCGGCGGAAGGGGTGGAGAAGATGGTGGTGGTCACCGACCATCCCGAGAAATATGCCCAGATCAACGACCTGGCCCCCAACGTGCCGGTGCGCCATCGGGACGAACTGGACACAGTGCAGCGGGAGCTGCGGGAGTACCCCGGCGTTTCCGCCCTCATCTACGACCAGACCTGCGCCACGGAAGCCCGGCGGCGGAAGAAGCGCGGCAAGATGCCGACGGTCGGCACCCGGGTCTTCATCAACGAAGCGGTGTGCGAGGGCTGCGGCGACTGCTCCACCCAGTCCAACTGCCTGGCGGTGGTGCCGGTGGAGACACCCTTTGGCAGAAAGCGCCAGATCGACCAGTCGGCCTGCAACCAGGACTTTTCCTGCCTCAAGGGCTTCTGTCCCAGCTTCGTCACCGTGGAAGGCGGCAAGCTACGCCACGGCAAGGCCCTGGATATCTCAGACGCCAATCTGCCGCCCCTGCCTGAGCCGGTCCTGCCCGCCACCGCCGAGCCGTGGAACCTGCTCATCACCGGCGTGGGCGGCATGGGGGTCATCACCCTGGGGGCGCTGATCGGCATGGCGGCCCACCTGGACGGCAAGGGCGTCTCCACCCTGGACATGACGGGGCTGGCCCAGAAATTCGGCGCCGTCTTCTCCCATCTGCGCATCGCCGACCGCCAGGAGGACATCCACGCCGCCCGCATCGCCACCGGCGAGGCTCATGCCGTCCTGGGTGGGGACTTGGTGGTCACGGCCGGCAACGAAGCCCTCTCCAAAATGCTGGAGGGCCGCACCCGGGCCGTGGTTAGTTGCACCGAAACCCCGACCGCTGACTTCACCCGCAACCCGGACTGGGAATTCCCCCTGAACCGCATGCAGAAGGCTATCGCCGACACGGTGGGCAGCGGCAACGCCGATTTCCTCGACGCCCAGCACCTGGCCACCCGTCTGATGGGTGATGCTCTCTACACCAATATGCTGCTCCTCGGCTTCGCCTGGCAGAAGGGGCTGGTGCCGGTTTCCCGCATCGCCCTGGAGCGGGCCATTGAGCTGAACGGCGCGGCGGTGCAAGCCAACCTGGCAGCCTTTGCCTGGGGACGGCGCATGGCGGCGATGCCGGAGACAGTCCTCGCCTTGGCCGGTATCCGGGAATTACCGGCCGAGGAAGAAACGCCGACCTTGGACGAACTGATCGCCCGCCACGCCGACCATCTCGCCGCCTACCAGGACGAGAAGCTCGCCGACCGCTACCGCCGCCTGGTCGAAGCCGTGCGCGCCATCGGCAACGACGACCTCACCGCTACCGTTGCAGCCAATTACGGCAAGCTCCTGGCCATCAAGGACGAGTACGAGGTCGCCCGGCTCTACGCCCGGCCCGACTTCATGGAGAGGCTGAAGGAAACCTTCGAAGGGGACCTCCGCCTGCATTTCCACCTCGCCCCTCCGGGGATCACCCGGCCCGGTCCGGACGGCAGCCCGCGCAAGATCGCCTTCGGCCCCTGGATGCTGACCGCCTTCAGCTGGCTCGCCAAGCTGCGCCACCTGCGGGGCACCTTCCTCGACCCCTTCGGACGCAGCGAAGAGCGCCGTTTCGAGCGGCAGCTCATCGCCGACTACGAAGCCGATGTGGCCCTCATCCTGGGGCGCGGCACGATGAATCCCCAGGCGTCCCGGGCGCTGGCGGCCTGGCCGGAGAAAGTCCGCGGCTTCGGGGTGGTAAAAATGACAAATGCACGCACCGCCCTTGATCAACGGTCAGCCCTACGACAGCGGCTCATGGCATAGAATCCGGGTTTTCCACCCGGATTCCTGCCTGTGCCCGCATCGCCCCTCCGCCAGCTCGCCCTCCAGGCGGCGGCCGCCATCGTCGTGCTCTCCCTCGCCTGGCCCTATTACGGCATGCGGGCGGAGGCGATGCCCTGGCTGGAAACCGCCCTGGTCATCGGCGGCGTGGCCTTCGTCCTGGCCAGCGCCACCCGCCAGCCCCTGTGGTGGCGCCTCATGCACGGGGCTTTCATGCCCCTGGCCTGGGCGGTGACCCAGCTCAACATCGACCCGGGCTGGTTCCTGCTGGCTTTCATCTTGCTGCTTCTGGTTTACCGGGGCGCGGTGACCGAACAGGTTCCCCTCTACCTCACCAACGCTGCCACCGCCGAGCGCCTGGCCGGCCTGATCGAAAACCGCGCCCCCTTGCGCTTCCTGGACCTGGGCGCCGGGGTCGGCAGCATGGTGAAGCCCTTGGCCCGGCGCTTTCCGGAAGGCCGTTTCGTCGGCGTCGAGAACGCGCCCCTGACCTGGGCCGCCGGCTGGCTGGGCACCCGCGCCCGGCCCAATATCCAGTGGCGCTGGGGCGACCTGTGGGGCACCGACCTCAAGGATTTCGACGTGGTCTATGCCTTTCTCTCCCCGGTGCCCATGGCAGCCCTGTGGGACAAGGCCAAGGCGGAAATGAGGCCCGGCAGCCTCTTCGTCAGCAACAGCTTCCCGGTGCCCGACGTGGCGGCCAGCCGCGTCGTCGAGGTGGATTGCAGCCCGCCCCGCGCCCTTTACTGCTACGACCTCTGACCCGTGCTGCCCAGGAAGCCCGACTCCCTCGCCATCATCGTTGCCCTGATCAGTTCGATCTCGGTCCTGGGCGCTTTCATGATCGACATTTTCATGTCGCGGCAGCGGGACCTGGACGACGGCCGCCAACGGCTCCAGCATTTCAGCCAGATGCTGGCGGAGCACACGGCCCGCTCCTTCGAGGCCATCGATATCCTGCTGCGGGACACGGCTGCCGACCTAACCAACAACCACCGCGATTGGCGGGACTGGGAAGCCAGCAAGGGCTGGGAATACCTGGCCCAGCGCCACTCCCGCTCCCTGCCCCAGTTGCGGGACCTGATCCTGTTCGACGAGACGGGCGAGCAGCGTTTCATTTCCACCTATTTTCCGACCCCCCGCATCAACGTCCGCGACCGTCCCTATTTCGAGGCCTTGGAGAAGGGCGTGGATGCTGCCACCTACGGCCCCTACGTCGGCCGCAATTCCAAGCGCTACACCTACGGCATCGTGCGCCGCATCCAGGATGGAGGCGGTAAGCTGGCCGGCGCTGCCTTCGCGGCCATCGAACCGGGCTATTTTCCCGACTTCTGCTGGGGCAACCGGCTTTCCGACGAATTCGAGGGGGTCCTCATCAATGCCAAGGGCGTGATCGTGGCCTCCTGCCGGCCCACGGACCTCACCCGCATGGCGTCCATCATCGGCACGGCGGCGGACGAAACCCTGTACGGCGGAAAACTCAGGGGATCGGTCACCGACAAGGGGGCGAGCGCCATCGGCGGCATCCTCATCTCCATTTCCCCGGTCCCCGGCTACGGCGACCTGCGGGTGCTCACCGCCATCCCCGAACGGGCCGTCCTGGCCCCCTGGAAGAGCCGTGCCCTGGAATTCAGCGTCTTCGCCACCCTGGTGGTGGCCGTGCTCCTCTCCGGCAGCTGGCTGGTTCGCCGCCAGGTGCGGGAACTCTCCAGCGTCACCGCCGCCCTGGAAGAGCACCGCAAGCACCTGGAAGAACGCATCGAAGGCGCCACCGCCGAACTGGCCGGCCAGAAGTCGGAAGCCGAGCGGGCCAACGCCGCCAAGAGCCGCTTCCTCGCCGCCGCCAGCCACGACCTGCGCCAGCCCCTCCACGCCCTGTCCCTGTTCGCCGCCGATCTCCAGCGCCAAATCCGTAGCGGCAACACCAAGGACCTGCATCACCTGGCCGAGCAGATCAGCACTTCGACCGGCGTCCTGGGCGAGCTCCTCGATTCCCTGCTGGACGTTTCCCGCCTGGACGTGGCGGGGGTTAAGACCGACATCCGCCCCTTCGCCCTGCAGACCGTCTTCGACCGCCTGGCCGCCTCCTACCGGCGCGGTGCCCAGAGCAAGGACCTGGTGCTGCGTTTCCGCGCCACCGACCTGTCGGTGGAGTCGGACATCACCCTGATCGAGCGGCTCCTTGCCAACCTGGTGTCCAACGCCATCCGCTACACCCCGGACGGCCGCCGCATCCTGGTCGCCGCCCGCCGCCGGGGCCGCAAGGTGCGTATCGAGGTTCGGGACAACGGCATCGGCATCGCCCCGGAGCACCAGGCGGCCATCTTTGCGGAGTTCTATCAGGTCGGCAATACGGCCCGGGAACAGAACAAGGGGCTGGGACTGGGGCTGTCCATCGTGGATCGTCTGGCCCGGGCCCTGGACGTACCGGTGGAGCTCCGATCCAAGCCCGGCGAGGGCACCACCTTCGCCATCACCCTGCCCCTCGCCCACCCGACGGAGGAGGAAAGGGCAACGGAATCCGGAGAGGCGGCACCCCGGAGCCTTGTGCTCTTCGTCGGAACCAATCCGGACATCGGCATCGCTGCCAAGCTGGCCCAGGGTTGGGGATTCCAGGCCGCCCATGTGGAGCGGGCCGGAGACTACGACTTCGGGAACGGTGAAATGCCGGCGATCGCTGTGGTGGAGGCCGCGGAAGCCGCTTCCCTGCGGGAGAAGCTGGCTACCGACTGCTCAGTGGTGACTTTGGGGGATGGAGACGAAGCCGGAGCAGCCTCGTCCTACAATCTCGGATTCCCCATCCGCCCGGCCAAGCTCCGGGCGTTGCTGGAACAGCTTCAGAAGACCGGTTCGAAGTCGATGCCGTAACGGCTCGCCGCCACCAGGGCCTGGGTGCGGCTGGTGACGCCCAGGGCCTTGAAGACGGCCGTGGCGTGGATTTTGACGGTCCCTTCGGAAAGATCGAGCTGCTCGGCGATTTCCCGGTTGGAGAGGCCCCGCACCATGAGGGCGAGGACCTGGGCCTGGCGGTCGGTGAGGCCGACCTCGGAAGGATGCACCGAGCCCTTCTGGGGAGGCACCGGCGCCGCATCGTCGATCTTGGCAGGCTGCAGGCTGCCCGGCTTGAAGATGTTGCCGGCCAGGACTTCCCGCACCGCGTTCAACAACTCGTCGCCGGAAAATGCCTTCGGTATGAAACCGGATGCGCCGTTGTTCAAGACGCGGGTTACGGTAGGCAGGTCGTCAAAAGCGGAAACCACCGCCACCGGCAGGGCCGGATAGCGCTGGCGCAAAATGTTCAGTCCGGCAAAGCCGTCGATGCCGGGCAGGGCCAGGTCCAGGAGGACCAGATCGTAATCCCGCTCGTTGTCGAGGGCCGACAGGGCGGCCTCGAAATCGGCCGTTTCGGTGACTTCTACCCCTTCTTCAAGCTGGCGCAGCAAACGCGCCAAGCCTTCGCGCACCAAAGCGTGGTCTTCGACCACCAGGAGCTTCAGCATACAACCTCCCACAATTGTTATTCCTTTTCCCGTAATTTAGCATTTCCGGCCGCCCTTGCGGAAAAGATGGATTAAGATTCCCGTCATAACCGACCCCAGGAGACCCCGCCATGTCCAACGATAATTCCAATGCCAACGACCCCCTCGGCTTCGTCCGCAACATGTGGGGCAACATGGGTTTCTCCCTGCCGGGCATGGTCGCCCCCACCTTCGACGTAGACGAACTGGAAAAGCGCATCAAGGACCTGAAGGCGGTGGAAGGCTGGCTGAAAATGAACCTGTCCATGCTCCAGGCCACCATCCAGGGCCTGGAGATGCAGGTCACCACCATCAATACGGTCAAGACCATGGGCACCATGGCGGCCAACGCGGCCCAGCACGCCGCCGACAGCATGGCCCGGCCCAGCGAGCCCGCGCCTGCCGCCCCGGAAGCCCCCGAAGCGCCGGCCCCCGGCATCAGCCCGGAAGCGGCGGGCGCCTTTTCCCAGGCCGCCATGTGGCCGTGGCAACTGATGCAGCAGATGCAGGAACAGCTCCAGCAACAAGCCGATGCCGCCAAGGCCAAGGCGGAGGAAGCGGCCAAGGCCGCCGAGGAGAAGCCGGCGGCGGCCAAAAAGGCCACCACCCGGCGGACCAAGAAGCCCGCTGCTTAACCGATGACCCAGGCCGCCCAGAGCGGCAGGGTCGCCATCGAAGCCAAGGTCGTGGCCGAGATGAGCCAGGCGACGGCTCGCCCGTCGCCCCCCATGCGCATAGCCAGGATGTAGGCTGAAGACGCCGTCGGCATGGCAGCGAAGAGGACCACCACCTGATAGGCGAGGCCGGTGACGCCCATGAGCTTGCCGATCACCGCCGCCATGGCCGGCAGGGCCAACAGCTTCACCGCCGTCAGCCAGATGGACACGGGCCGCACGCCGTCCGAACTCTCCAGCCGCAAGGCCGCGCCGACGGTGATGAGTCCGAGGGCGATGGAGGCATCGGCCAGGCGGCCGAGGAAGGCTTGCAGGGGCTGGGGCGGGACGAAGCCCATCAGGTTGAGGACAAAGCCGCCGGCCGTGGCCCAGATCAGGGGATTGCGGGCCACCTCCTTAAGCAGCCCGGCCTCGCCGTGGCGGGCCAGCATCCACACCGACACCAGATTCACCACCGGCACCGCGGCGCCAATGATGAGGCCCATGGTGGCGATCCCCGGCGATCCGAAAAGCATGCCGGCCACCGCCAGGGCGATGTAGGAATTGAAGCGGTAGCCGCACTGGTAGACCGAGGCGAAGGTGATGGGCTTCAGGACCGTGAAGAAGCGGGGCAGCGCCCCCAGGACCATGGCCCCGCCCATGGCCAGGAAAGCCGTTGCGAGGAGCGGCAGGGCCGCCCCCAGGTCCAGCCGGGTGCGGACGATGGCATTGACCAGCAGGGCCGGGAAGAGGATGAAATAGACCAGCTTCTCCACCCCGTTCCAGAAGTGGTCGCCCAGGTGCATCCAGCGTCGGATGGCGGAGCCCAGGAGGATCAGGGCGAAATCGGGGAGGAGCAGGAGGGCGGTGGTCATGGCCGCCATTTTAGGCCGGACGGCCATGCCGCCCAAATTGTGGAAAGCCGCAGCCGGCGGCCAAACCGACCTGAAACGGGCGATACAGGAGCGGAGCTTCTAGCGCAGCCTCAGGAGCAGGCGCCGAGGAGGTCGGCCTCGATTTCCAGTTCCATGCCCTTCTTCAGGCGCCGGTCGAGGAAGTGCCCCTGGTACAGGCGGTTGGCGTTGGCGGCGCGCTTGGCCCAGGGGGTTTCCCAATCCTCCACCTGGAGGCGGACCATGCCGGTGGATTCCTCCCGCACGGCATCCTCCCGACTGACGCAGGGGCGGGCCTTGGCCAGACGGTTGAATTCTTCCCGGGTGTATTGCTCGACGGTCTTGCCCGGCACTTCCGGGCAGCGTTCCAGCTTGCGGGAACGGATGTCGGCGGCAACCACCGTTCCCTTGAGGTAGTACACCGGCTCGGTGAAGATCCAGCCGCTGCCGCCTTCCCGGTACATGACGCAAGTCCCAGCCTTGACCACTTCCGGCTCCTTGAAAAGCAGGCGGGCAGAGGGGCGCAGGGCCGGGTCATCGGCCTGCGCCAGGCTGGCACTGCATAACAGGAGGAAAAGGAAGATTCGCCGCGTCATCAGTAAACGCGGATATCTTCGATCACCTTCCCGTCATTAGGCAAGCCCCCAGGGGCACAAAACGCGGTTTCGCCGCGCAACTTCGTCACTTCCCGCAAACTGGCGATGAGCGTCTGGGCCAGGGCCTCGCTGCCTTCCGAGATTTCGCAATGGAGGGTCATGCGGTCCTGGCCGCCCGGGTTGTCCACCACCAGCCGCAGGCGGTGGATTTCCGGATGGCGCTTGGCCACCTCGGCCATCTGCTCGGGATGGACGAACATGCCTTTGACCTTGGTGGTCTGGTCCGCCCGCCCCATCCAGCCCTTGATGCGGACATTGCTGCGCCCGCAGGGGGAGCGGCCGGGCAGGAAGGCCGACAGGTCGCCGGTGGCGAAGCGGATGAGGGGATAGTCCGGGTTGAAGGTGGTGACTACGATCTCCCCGACCTCCCCCGGTTCCACCGGATCGCCGGTGCCGGGGCGGACGATTTCCAGGAGGATATCCTCCTCCACCACCAGCCCTTCCTGGGCGTCGGTCTCGTAGGCGATGGCTCCGATGTCGGCGGTGGCATAGCACTGGCGGACCTGGATGCCCCGCTCGGCCAGGGCGGCCCGGGTGACCCCTGGCAGGGCCTCGCCGGAGACGCAGGCTTTCTTGAGGGAGGAAATATCCGCGCCGGTCTCCTCCGCCTTGTCCACGATGAGCTTCAGGAAGGATGGGGTGCCGACGTAGCCGTCCGGCTTCAAGTCCGCGATGGCCTGGACCTGCTGCTCGGTCTGGCCGACGCCGCCGGGGAAGACCGCGCAGCCGAGCTTTCGCGCCCCGCCCTCGAACATGAAGGCGCCGGGGGTGAAGTGGTAGGAGAAGCAGTTGTGGATCAGGTCGCCGTGGCGGAAGCCGGCGGCGTAGAGCACCCGGGCCATGCGCCAGTGATCGATCTCCTTGCCCTGCAACTCGTAGATGGGGCCGGGGGAGGAGAAGATGCGCTTGGCGTTGGCCCGGCTCAGGGCGTTCAAGCCGCCGAAGGGAGGATGCTCCTTCTGCAGGGCGATGAGGTCCCGCTTGCGGGTCAGCGGCAGGGCCGCCAGGGCTTCCCGGGTGGTGACCTCGAAGGGATTGATGCCGGCCAGCCGGTGGAAATAGTAGGAGGCGCTTTCCTTGGCATGGGCAACCTGGCGAGCCAGCTTGTCCATGAGGTCCCGTTCGCGCTCCTCGGGATCGCGGGTTTCCAGGGGATCGTAAAAGCTCATGATTTCCTCACGAGAGCCAGCGCTTGCGGCGCCGGTAGTGTTTGACGTCCTTGAAGGATTTGCGCCCGGCACCGGACAGGCCCAGGTAGAACTCCTTCACGTCCTCGTTGGTGCGCAGTTCCTCGGCGTCGCCTTCCATGACCACCCGGCCGTTCTCCAGGATGTAGCCGAAGTCGGCGTAACGCAGGGCCACCATGGTGTTCTGCTCGGCCAGGAGGAAGCTGACGTTCTCCCGGCTGTTCAGGTCCTTCACGATCTCGAAGATTTCCTCGACGATCTGGGGGGCGAGGCCCATGGAGGGTTCGTCCAGGAGGATCATCTCCGGCTTGGCCATGAGGGCCCGGCCGATGGCGCACATCTGCTGCTCGCCGCCGGAGGTGTAGCCGGCCTGGGAGGTGCGACGGGTCTTCAAGCGCGGGAAGTAGTGATAGACCTTCTCCAGGCTGTCCTTCAGCTGGGAACGGGAGATGGAACGGGTGTAGGCGCCGGTGAGGAGGTTTTCCTCGATGGTCAGGTGGCCGAAGCAATGGCGGCCTTCCATGACCTGGATGACGCCCCGCTTCACCAGGTCGTTGGGGGAAAGCTGGTCCACCCGGTTGCCCTTGAACTCGACGGAGCCCTTGGTCACGTCGCCCCGCTCGGCGTGGAGGAGATTGGAAATGGCCTTCAGGGTCGTGGTCTTGCCGGCCCCGTTGGCGCCCAGCAGCGCGACGATCTTCCCCTTGGGGACGTTCAGGGAAACGCCCTTCAGCACCAGGATTACGTGGTCGTAGATGACCTCGATATTGTTGATGCTGAGGTACGAGTCGGCCGCTACAGCAGCTGATGTCTGTACATTCATGGCATGTCATCCAATGGGGCGGAGAGCCGGCCGGCCCCCCGCCGGGCCAGGGTCAGATCTTCTCTTTGGAGCAATCCCGCGGCGTGATGCCCTTTTCCTTGGCGTACTGCTTGGCCGAGGATTCGAAGAGCGGGTGGATCAGCGCCTTGTTGCCCTCGATCCAGCCGGACACCGGCACCCACTTGGCGCCGTCCCACTGCTGGATCTTCACCTTGCCGGAGCCCTCATGGTTGGAGCAGGAGGTCTTGATCTCCGGCAGCAGGTCGGTGGCGCCGATCTGCTTGAGCCGCGCGTCGGTGATGTTGAGGTTCTCCATGGCCCAGCGCACCTGCTCGCCGTTCATGGCCTTGCCCTTGCCGTACTTCTCCTGGGCCTTGCGGATGGCCTCAACGGACAGCACGGCGGCGGAGACGCCCCGGTTGTAGAGGATGGTGCCCAGCTTGGCGGTGTCCGTGAGGTTGCCCTTGCCGGCGCCGTACACCGTCTTCTCGATGTCGGCGATGACCGGGACGGTCTTGCCGGAGACGTTCCAGGTGGCGGACATGTAGCCCTTGGCGGCTTCGCCGGCCGGCACGGTGTCCTCCTCCGAGCCGGCCCACCAGGAGCCGATCATCTTGTCCCGGGGGAAGCCCACCTTCTGGGCGGCCTTCAGCGCCGTCTGGTTCATCACGCCCCAGCCCCAGAAGATGACGTAGTCGGGCTTCTCCTGGCGGATCTTGAGCCACTGGGCCCCCTGCTCGTTGCCCGGGTGGGCGACGGGGATCAGCACCAGGTCGAACTTGTTGAGGCTCGCTTCGGCCTGGAGGGCCACGATGGGCTCCTTGCCGTAGGCGGAGTCATGGTAGAGGAAGACCACCTTCTTGCCGGCCAGGCTGCCCTTCTCCTTGTCCTTGATGAACTTGACGATGGCGGAGGCCTGCATCTGGTAGGTGGTCACCAGGGGGAAGGCATAGGGGAAGACGGAGCCGTCCACCGCGTCGGTGCGGCCGTAGCCCATCATGGCCAGCGGCAGCTTGTCGGCGGCCACCTTGTCGATGAGGGCGTAGGAAATGCCGGTGGACATGGTGTGGATGGGGCCGGCGGAAGCCTTGGCCTTGCCCTTCAGGCGCTCGTAGCACTCGACGCCCTTGGCGTTGTTGTACTCGGTTTCGCACTCTTCCCAGGTCAGCTTGACGCCATTGACGCCGCCTTCCTTCATGTTCACGTAGTTCAGGTAATCCACGAAACCGCCGTAGAAGGCCTGGCCGTTGGCGCCGTAAGGGCCGACCCGGTAGGACACGATGGGGAAGAACTGCTCCTCGGCGGCAAAAGCCGCCTGGGAGAGCAGGGCCAGGGATACGGCAACGGCGGCAACGGCGGCAACGGCAGGCTTGATGCTTTTAATCATGTTATGTCTCCTCCAGTAGTTACCAACAAGCCCCGCCCTAGTGGGGGAAGGGCCACAGACGCAGTTTTTCCTTGGCGATCTGCCACAGGCGGGCAAGGCCGTGGGGCTCGACGATCAGGAAGAACATGATGAGGGCACCGAACACCAGGGTCTGGATATGGGACACGGTGGCGGTGGAAAACGGCAGGTGGAACAGCTCCGCCGTCCAGGGCAGGGCGACGTCCAGGAAGATGGGCAGGAGCAGGATGAAGGCCGCCCCCAGGAAGCTGCCCAGGATGGAACCGACCCCGCCGATGATGATCATGAACAGGATCTTGAAGGACATCTCCAGGGAGAAGCCGTCCGGCTCCACCGAGCCCAGGTAGCAGAAGGCGTAGAGGGCGCCGGCCACGCCGCAATAAAAAGAGCTGACAGCGAAGGCGAGGAGCTTGGTGGGCATCAAGCGGATGCCGATGACCGAAGCCGCCACGTCCATGTCCCGCACCGCCATCCAGGCCCGGCCAGTGGAGGTGCGCACCAGATTACGCGCCGCCAGGGCCATGAAGACCACGATGGCCAGCACCAGCAGGTACTTCTCCCGGGGGGACTCGAACTCATGGCCGAAGATCATCAGCTTCTGGGTCGAGATCACCCCGGACGAGGAGTTGTTGGACAGCCAGGGGAACTTGGTCAGGCACCAGACGATGAAGAACTGGGCCGCCAGGGTCGCCACCGCCAGGTAGAAGCCCTTGATGCGCAGGCTGGGCAGGCCGAACAGCACGCCGACGCTGGCCGCCGTCAGGCCCGCCATGACGAAGGACGCCAGGATGGGGATGCCCTCCACCCGCAGCTGGAAGTTGTAGGCGGCGTAGGCCCCCACCGCCATGAAAGCGGCGGAGCCCAGGGAAAGCTGGCCGGCGTAGCCGGTCAGGATGTTGAGGCCCAGGGCCGCCAGGGCGAAGATGAGGAAGGGGATGAGGATGGCCGAGAACCAGTATTCGCTCGCCACCCCCGGCACGGCCAGGAAGGCCACGGCGAGGAGGACGAGGACGCCGATGCGGTCCTGGCGGATGGGGAAAAGCTGCTGGTCGGCAGCGTAGCTGGTCTTGAACTGGCCGGCTTCACGGTAAAGCATGGATTCTTCTCCTTAAACCCGGTCGATGTGGCGTTCGCCGAACAGCCCCTCGGGCCGCACCAGCAGGAAGAGCAGCGCGAGGACATAGGGGAACCAGCCCTCGATGCCACCGAAATTGCCCCCGAACAGGGACTGCATGACCGGCGGGATGTAGATTTCGGCCAGTTTCTCGGAGGCCCCGATGATCAGGCCGCCGACGATGGCTCCCGGCACTGAGGTAAAGCCGCCAAGGATCAGTACCGGCAGCGCCTTGAGCGCCGTGAAAGTGAGCGCAAACTGCACACCGTTCCGCGCCCCCCACATCATCCCCGCCACCAGGGCGACGAAGCCGGCGACGCCCCAGACGATGGCCCAGATGTGCTGGAGGGGGATGCCGATGGACAGGGCGGCCTGGTGGTCATCCGCCACCGCCCGCAGGGCCCGGCCGATGCGGGTGTATTGGAAGAAGAGGGCCAGGGAAGTTACCAGCAGCGCCGCAACCCCCGCCGCCACCAGGTCGAACTTGGAAATCACCATGCCGGCGGAGTCCAGAATGGCCTCAATGGGCTCATCCACGATGCCCAGGTCCAGGGCCCGGGGATCGTTGCCGAAAATCATCGGCGCCAGGCCCTCGATGAAGAAAGCGAGGCCGATGGTGGCCATGAACAGGGCGATGGGCGGCTGGTTCACCAGTTTGCGCAGCACGAACTTCTCGGTGGCGATGCCGAACAGGGTCATGATGACGAAAGCCAGGATGATGGCCAGCCACAGGGGTGCGCCCTTCTCCATGCACCCGACCACCGACAGGGCGGCGAGATACACCATGGCGCCCTGGGCGAAGTTGAAGACCCCGGATGCCTTGTAGATGAGCACGAAGCCGAGGGCCACCAGGGAATACATGATCCCCGAGAGGAGGCCGCCGATCAGCACTTCAAGAAAAAATTGCATGTCTCACTCCTTATGCCGTGCCGCAATTGCGGCAGGACGCGAAGACGCCGCGCAGGCAGTACAGTTAGTACGGCAAGCGGCGTCGACAAAGTAATGACGCGATTGCGGCATGGCGTTAGTGTCCTGCGCCCAGGTAGGCGCGGATCACCTCTTCGTTATTCTTGACCTCGTCGGGCACGCCGTCGCCGATCTTCTTGCCGTAGTCCAGCACCACGACCCGGTCGGAGATGTCCATCACCACCCCCATGTCGTGCTCGATGAGGACGATGGTGGTGCCGAACTGGTCGTTCACGTCCAGGATGAAGCGGCACATGTCCTGCTTCTCCTCCACGTTCATGCCGGCCATGGGCTCGTCCAGGAGCAGCATGGAGGGCTCAGCGGCCAGGGCCCGGCCCAGTTCGACCCGCTTCTGCAGGCCGTAGGGCAGGCGCCCCACCGGGGTCTTGCGGATGTGCTGGATTTCCAGGAAGTCGATGACCTCCTCCACCTTGCGGCGGTGCTCCAGTTCCTCCTTGCGGGCCCGGCCGAACCACAGGGCGTGCTCGATGAAGCTGGACTTCATCTTGGTGATGCGGCCGGTCATGATGTTGTCGAGGACCGTCATGCCCTTGAACAGGGCGATGTTCTGGAAGGTGCGGGCGATGCCCTGGGAGGACGCCATGTGGGGCTCCATCCGCTTCCGCTCCTGGCCCCGGAAGATGATCTTGCCTTCCTGGGGGTGGTACACGCCGTTGATGACGTTGAGCATGGAACTCTTGCCCGCCCCGTTGGGGCCGATGATGGCGCGGATTTCGTGCTCGCGGATGTCGAAGGAGATGTCGGTGAGGGCCTTCACCCCGCCGAAACGGAGGGAAATGTTCTGGAGGTCCAGGATGACGCCGCCGATCTTCTTGGTCGGGGCGGTCTGGTCGATGTCGAGGTTTTCTAGCTTCATGTTCATCCTCACGCCGCCTTCTTCACGACCGGATAGGTCTTGGCATCGACGATCTTCAGGTCTGCCGCCACCTTGCCCCGGCGGCCGTCCTCGAACTTGACCTCGGTCTCGATGTACTGGCTGGCCTTGCCGGTGTAGAGGGCGTCGATGAGGACCGCGTACTTCTCGGCCACGAAATTGCGCCGCACCTTGCGGGTGCGGGTCAGCTCGTCGTCGTCCGGGTCCAGCTCCTTGTGGAGGACCAGGAAGCGGTGGATCTGGGAATCCGCCACCATGGAGTCATTGGCCAGGGCCTCATTGACCTCCTCCACGCACTGGCGGATCAGCTCATACACCTCCGCCTTGCCCGCCAGGTCGGTGTAACCCGAGTAGGCGATGCCCCGGCGCTCGGCCCAGTTGCCCACGGCCCCCACGTCGATATTGATGAAGGCAGTCACCATGTCCCGGTCGTGGCCGAAGCAGACCACTTCCTTGATGTGCTGGAAGAACTTGAGCTTGTTCTCGATGTAGTTGGGGGCGAACATGGCGCCGTTGCTGAGCTTGCCCACGTCCTTGGCCCGGTCGATGATTTTGAGGTGGCCGTCCTCGTCGATGAAGCCCGCATCGCCGGTCATGAAGTAACCGTCGGCGTTGATGGACTCGGCCGTGGCGTCAGGGCGCTTGTAGTACTCCTTCAAGAGCATCGGCCCCTTCACCAGCACCTCGCCGTTCTCGGCGATCTTGATCTCCACCCCCGGCGCCGGCCGGCCGACGGAATCGAGCTTGATCTCGCCGTCGGGCTGCATGCAGACGTAGGCGCAGGTCTCGGTCTGGCCGTAGAACTGCTTGAGGTTGATGCCGATGGAGCGGTAGAAGCGGAACAGGTCCGGCCCGATGGCGGCGCCCGCCGTGTAGGCCACCCGCACCCGGGAAAGCCCGAGGACATTGCGCAGAGGTCCGTAGACGAAGAGGTTGCCCAGGGAATACAGCAGCCGGTCACCCAGGCCCACCGATTTGCCGTCCAGGATTTCGGCGCCGCAGCGCTTCGCCACGTCCATGAAGTAATGGAACATCCTGCGCTTGAGAGCCCCGGCGTCTTCCATCCGGATCATCACCTGGGTCAGCAGGCTCTCGAACACCCGGGGCGGTGCGAAGTAGTAGGTGGGCCCGATTTCCCGCAGGTCGGTCATCACCGTGTCGCCGGATTCCGGGCAGTTGATGGTGAAACCCGCCACTAGGGCCTGGGCGAAGGAAAACAGGTGGTCGCCCACCCAGGCCATGGGCAGGTAGGAGAGGATGTCGCCGTCGGGGGTCATCCGGTCCACCTGCACCCCGCCCTGGGCGGCGGCGATGAAGGCGGCGTGGGTCTGGCAGACGCCCTTGGGCTTGCCGGTGGTGCCGGAGGTGTAGAGCATCACCGATACGTCGTCGTAATGGCCCTTTTCCACCTCGGCATTGAGGAAGTCGGAATGGTTGCGGTCGTGGATCCGCCCCATTTCCATCAGCTCGTGGACGTCGTGGAGGAAGGGCTGGTTGTAGTGCCGCATGCCCCGGGGATCGTCATAGACGATGTGCTCCAGGAGCGGCAGCTGGTCCTTCACCTCCAGGAGCTTGTCCACCTGCTCCTGGTCTTCCACCAGGGCGAAGCGGATGCCCGCGTCCTGGAGGACGAAGAGCATTTCCGCCGCCACCGCATCCTGGTACAGGGGCACCGGCACGCCGCCCAGGCACTGGACGGCGGTCATGGTCATGTAGAGATGGGGGCGGTTGTCGCCGATGATGGCGAGGTTGTCGCCCCGCTTGAAGCCCAGGGCGGCGAGGCCGCAGGCCATGGCGCGAACCCGGTCGGCCACTTCGGCCCAGGTCCAGGTCTGCCAGATGCCCAGGTCCTTTTCCCGCATGGCGGGCGAAGCGCCGCGCACCTTGGCGTGGTGGAACAACAGACGCGGGAAGGTATGCAGACCATCCGGCGCCGCAATACTGGCCTCTTGAGGCATTTTTGTCTCCTCCCTGCCGTAAATCGGGTTGCCGGGTCGGCCCCCGAAATCGTGGGTTGTTTTAGGGTTTGCTGCGGCTCAGTGTATTCAGGTCATCGGCTTATAATTGTCGTCCGCTAGACAATCGGGCGAAAAAATTGAAAGACGTGTCGGAGTTGCTTCGCACCAGCCAGTGGGGACAGGCCCTGTCGGAAGAGGCATTGGCCAGGGCCCTGGCCGGCACTTCTGAACGCATTGTTCCGGCCGGAGCTTACGTGTGCCTTAAAGGCGACCCGGCCGAACACTGGATCGGGGTGGTGGATGGATTGGTGAAAATCGCCAGCCACTGGGTCACCGGCAAGACCGTCACCTTCACCGGCGTACCCCCCGGCGGCTGGCTCGGCGAGGGCTCCATGCTGAAGCGCGAGCCCCGCAAATACGACGTGATCGCCCTGCGGGATTCCCGCATCGCCTACATGAACCGGTCCGCCTTCCAGTGGCTCCTGGACAACAGCATTCCCTTCAACCGCTTCCTGCTCAATCACCTGAACGAGCGCCTCGGCCAGTTCATCGGCATGGTGGAGCACGAGCGCCTGCTGGAAACGGAAGCCCGGGTGGCCCGCTGCCTGGCGAGCCTGTTCAACCCGGTGCTATACCCCGGCACCAACCGGCAATTGCAGATTTCCCAGGAAGAGCTGGGCTACCTGGCCGGCGTCTCCCGCCAGCGGGCCAACCAGGCCCTCAAGGTGCTGGAGGAAGCCGGGCTGCTGCGCATCGAATACGGAGGCATCAACGTCCTCGACCTGGACGGACTGCGCACCTTCGGCGACTGACGCCGACGCTCAGTGCTGAACCGCGGTGCGGTTCATGATGCGGTACAGGGTCACCCGGGAAACCCCCAGCTGACGGGCTGCCAGGGTCACATTGTTGCCGTTGGCCCGCAGGGTCGCCCGGATCATCTCCCGCTCGAAGGACGCCCGGGCATCCTCCAGGGTCACTTGGGGCTGATCTTCAGCAGCGGCTGCCAGCCCCAGGTCGGCGGCGCTGATGAGCCTGTTCTCTCCGAGGATCACGGCGCTGTGGACCCGGTTGATCAGCTCCCGCACATTGCCCGGCCAGTCATGGGCATTCATGGCCCGCAGGGCATCGGCGCTGAATCCCACCACCCGGCTGCGGTTGGCGGCGGCAAATTTGCGCAGGATGGCCTCGGCCAGGAGCTGCACGTCCCCGTCCCGTTCCCGGAGCGGCGGCAGGCGCAGGTGGAGGACATTGAGCCGGTAGAAGAGGTCTTCCCTGAAACGGCCTTCGCCCACGGCTTTTCTCAGGTCCACATGGGTCGCCGCCACCAACCGGCAATCCACCGGGATGGGCTGGGTGGAGCCCAGGCGGGTGATGGTGCGCTCCTGAAGAACCCGCAGCAGGTTGGCCTGAAGATTCATGGGCAGGTCGCCGATCTCGTCCAGGAAGAGGACGCCCCCATCCGCCGCCTCGATGCTCCCCACCTTGCGCTGGACGGCGCCGGTGAAGGCGCCCCGCTCGTGGCCGAAAAGCTCGGACTGGATCAGGTTGGCGGGGATGGCGGCGCAATTCACCACCACGAAGGGCCCCGCCGCCCGGGCGGAATGCTGGTGGATGGCCTGGCTCACCAATTCCTTGCCGGTGCCCGATTCGCCGCCGATCAGCACCGGCAGGTCGGCCTTCACCACCTTCTCCAGCTGCCGGAAGAAATCCAGCATGGCCGGGCTGGCGCCGAAGATGCCGAAATGCTCGGAGGCCTTCTGGGCCCGCTCCAGGGCCCGGCGCAGGCTGGCCTTGCCGTGGGCGTGGCCGATGGTGGCGGCCAGCCGCCCCGTATCCACCGGCAGGGTGTGGTAATCGTGGAAGGCGGTGAGGAGGGACAGCCACGATCCGGAATCCGCCATCAGCTCCGGCCGCACCACGGCGATCCACTCGGCGCCGGGGGCGGCGGCCAGCAGCTTTTCCACGTCCTCCCGGGGCAGCACCAGGGAGCGGTCCAGGGTCACCAGGCCGACGCTGCAGCGCCGTTCCGCCACCAGCCGCCGGGCGTCCGCCGCCGAGCGGGCGTAATGGACGGCGGTATCCGAGCGCTCCAACTGCCGCAACTGGGCCCCCAGCATCCCGTGGGGATCGAAGGCGAGCAGGTTCCGTCTTTCCATCGGGCACTTCCTGGACGATCCGCTCCGGGGCACCGGCCCCGGCACACCGCCGCAATCTAGACCGCCGTTCAGGCAAACAGAAATACCGCCGACACCTGCATAACCGGCCGGAATCCCCTCCTCCCCAAACCGCCCTCCTTGCCGGCCTGGGGTACCTACCCCGGAAATCCAGAAGCTTTACAGTCCGCCGGGAGGGAGCCTTGGCATCTCCATCCCCCGGAAAACCGGGGCCTGGGGGGCGCCCGCCATGACGGGGCCATTGGCCGTCCGCCAGCCAGCTGTTTCAGGGCCTTTACACGCCGGCCTTCGCCCGCCTGACGCCCCAAACGCCACAAACATCCATTTACCTTTTCCATCAACGACTTAATCAATCCCGTATGGATTGGCACAGCCGTTGCTGTCGGGGGTCCGGAGGGCGCGGCATCGTGCGGCGCCCGACTTAGGAGGATTCGAAATGAAGAAAACCCTAGTGGCAACCGCCATTGCGATGATCTTTGGCGCTGCCCCGGCATTCGCCCAGCCGACGATCAACTCGGATAACACGGATTCGACGGTCAGCCAGACTTCCAGCGAAGACAACCGCGACCTGAGCGGCTCCACCGCCGACCGGTTCGGCGCGGCCGCCAACAATGCTTCCACCGCCACCTCGACCCTGAACAGGACCAATACTTCCACCAACACCAATACCACCTCCGCCACGGTGAACATGACCGGTTCCGTGACCGGCGCGACCATCAACGGCCTCGGCAACGTAGCTACCGGCAGCGGCCTGTCCAACGGCGCGGCAGGCGGCATTGGCGGCACCGGCTTCGGCGGCTTTGCCGGTCCCGGCGGAGCGGGCGGTGCCGGCGGCGCCGGGGCGGCCGGCGGTGCCGGCGGCGCGGGTGGTGC
The DNA here is from genome assembly GCA_035655235.1 of Rhodocyclaceae bacterium. Taxonomy (GTDB): domain Bacteria; phylum Pseudomonadota; class Gammaproteobacteria; order Burkholderiales; family Rhodocyclaceae; genus JAGTRP01. The sequence continues at coordinate 21,756 of DASRUX010000129.1, forward strand.
CGGTGGCTTCGGCGGCGCCAGCGGTTCCGCCGATGGCACCTCCGGCACGGCCGGTCCCACCACCGCCACCGGCGGTACTTCCTCCAACACGGCGTCCAGTGCCGGCGGCTTCGGCGGCGGGGGCGGCGTGACCTCTTCCAGCGGCAGCAATGGCGGCAGCACCGGTGCCGCAAGCTCGGCGGGCGGCGCAGGCGCGGCCGGCGGCGCAGCAGCCAGCTTCGGCGGATTCGGCGGCGCCAACGGCACTGCCTCCAGCGCCACTGGCCCGGGCGGGTTCGCTGGCCCGACCACCAGCACCGCCGGTGCCGGCGGCTCGACTGGCGCCGCGGCCAACCTGGGCGGCTTCGGCGGCGCCAACGGCACCGCGGCCAACACTTCCGGCGCAGGCGGCACGGGCGGCCCGGCCACCAGCACCACGGGGGCCGGCGGCGCCAATGGCACGTCGGCCAGCCTGGGCGGCTTCGGCGGCGCCAATGGCACCGCGGCCAACACTTCCGGCGCCGGTGGCGCAGGCGGCGCCGCCACCAATGGTTCCGGCGCGGGCGGCGCCACGGGCACCGCCGCGAACCTGGGCGGCATCGGCGGCCAGGCCGGTCCGGCCACCAACACTTCCGGCGCAGGCGGCGCCAATGGCACTGCCGCCAACGCCACCGGGACTGGCGGCACCAACGGTACCGCCACCAACACGGGGGGTGCCGGCGGCCCCGGCGCTGCCGGCCCGAGCACGGCCGGGGCAGGCGGCCCGGTGGGGACCGGCGCTGCCGCGGGTGGCGTCGGGGTTGGCGTCGGCTCGGTGAATCTGGGTTCCGGCACCTCGACCAGCACGGCGGGTGCCGGTGGGGCAGGCGGTGCCAACACCGCCACGGCGGGGTCCGGCGGGGCTGCCGGCCCGGCCTCCAACACAGCCGGCGGAAGCTATGCCGGCCCGGCCACCCAGGCCAGCGGCGCCGGTGGCGCCGGCGGCACCAACACCGCTTCCGGCGGTGCGGGCGGAACCACCGGCCCGGCTTCCAATACGGCCGGAGCCGGCGGTGCGGGCGGCACCAATACCCAGACCGCCGGCGCCAGCGGCGCGGCCGGACCGGCCAGCCAGACCGGCGGCATGGGTGGGGCCGGCGGCGCCAATAGCCAGACGGCCGGCGCCAGCGGCGCGGGCGGCGCAGTCACCGCCACGGGCGGCCTCGGCGGCGCGGGCGGCACCAATACCCAGACCGGCGGGACCGGCGGCTCCACCGGCGCGGCCAGCAATACGGCCGGCGCAGGCGGTGCCGGCGGCGCTTCCAGCAGCACCGGCGGTGCCAGCGGTGCCGGCGGGGCGGCTTCCCAGACGGCCGGTGCGGGCGGCGCTTCCGGTCCGGCATCCAGCACCGGCGGCATGGGCGGAGCCGGCGGCGGTGCCGCCAACACGGCCGGCAGCGGCGGGGCCGGGACGGCTACCAGCACTGCCGGAGCCGGCGGTGCAGGCGGCTCGGCGACCACGGGTGACGCCCACTCCGGCGCCACCGCGACCGCTGCCAGCGGCAGCGCGGCTGGCGGCACCTCCACCGGCGGCGCGGGTGCAGCCGGCGGTGGCGGCGGCTCCGGTGCGGCTGGCGGCAGCGGCGCTGCCGGCGGCTACGGTGGCGATTCCGTCGCGGGGGCCGGCAACGGCGCTTCCGGCGGGGCCGGTGGAGCCGGCGGCGCCAGCTCCATCAGCGCCGGGACCTTCGACATGTCCAACACCATGACCAATGTGGCCAACACGGCGGCCGGCATCACCACCGCCATCCAACAGACCGGCATCAGCTCCCTGGTGCAGCAGGTCAATAACGTCCAGGCCAACCTGCGCGTGAATCAGTAAGCGGTACCGGCCCGGAGGCTTTGCGGCCTCCGGGCTTTTTTGTGAATTGGATGGGAGAACAATGTGATTCGCGATGTGATTCGAAAGGCGAATTCCCGCCTGCTCCTGGCTTCGGCCCTGCTGACGGGGTTGCTGCCCAGCCCGCTCCTGGCGGGGGCGGAGGAGGTCGACTTCGGCAGCAGGACGCTGGATGCGACCGCCCTCGACCGCTTCCGGGGCGGTACGGACGTGGCGGTGGATAACACCAACACCACCGACGGCCTGGTCCACGGCAACAACGCCAGCAACCTGGTCACCGGCAGCAACCTTATCGACGCCTCCTTTTCCGGCGCCAGCGGGCTATCCACGGTGATCCAGAACACCGGCAACAATGTGTTGATCCAGGCGCCGGTGATCGTCAATCTGCAGGTCCAATGATGCTTTTGCGGAGCTTCCCGTCGCTCTGCCTGCTGGCGGGTGCCCTAGCAATCTCCGTCGGCACTGCCGCGGCGGGAGGTACGGTGGCTTTGCCCCCCGAATCGGGGGGCGCTTTTTCGGTCCCTGTCACCAGCATGAAGGACCTGAAATTCCGCACCACCATCCACCAGCAATACGACTTCAGCTGCGGCTCGGCCGCCCTGGCCACCCTCCTCACCCACCACTACGGATTCCCGGTGAGCGAGCAGGAGGTCTTCCGGGAAATGTACGCCCGGGGCGACCAGGCCAAGATCAAGAAGGAAGGCTTCTCCCTCCTGGATATCAAGAGCTTCCTGGCCAACCGGGGCTTCCAGGCGGACGGCTTCGTGGCCGACCTGGAGCAGCTTTCCAAGGCGGGCGTCCCCGCCATCGCCCTCATCAAGGAACGGGGCTACAACCATTTCGTGGTGATCAAGGGCCGGCGCCAGGGGCGCATCCTGATCGGCGACCCCTCATCGGGAACCCGCGCCCTGCCCGACGGCCTGTTCCGGACCCTGTGGCTGAACCGCATCCTGTTCGTCATCCGCAATCGGAAGGAGCTGGCCCGGTTCGACAGCGACGGTGACTGGCGCTGGGTGCCCACCGCCCCCGTCACCGACGGCCTCTACCGCCCCACCACGGATCTGGCGCTACCCAAGCGCGGACCATCGGATTTCTGAGGACACTTCCCATGCACACCCGGCATCCCAGACCGCCTGCCCGCCTGCTGTGGAAGGCCGGCCTCTCCTGCCTTCTGGCGGCGAGCGCCGAAATGCCTTTCCTGGCCCGGGCGGAAGCTCTCCCCGAGCCGCCCGACTGTCGGGAGGTGACGCCCAGCGTCGCCATGGCCCCCGAACTCCTGGCCCTGGCCGACTGGCCCCTGGACTTGCCCGCCGCCGGCTGCACCGCCGCGCCGGAGCCGGTGGCGGAAGAGGCGCCGGCCTTGCCGGTGGAGGAGGTCGCCAGCTATCCGGCGGTGGTGCGGGTGGTGGCGGGGGAGGAAACCGCCGTGCTTGCCGAAGGGGAGATGGCCGATGGAGAACTCGCCTCGGTATCCCCGGAGAACGCCCCCAATCCCCTGGACGAGCGCGTCGCCGCCCTCGACGCCTCTGCCCTGGACGGCATCCGGGGCGGCTTCGAGACGCCCGACGGTGCCCTCAAATTCAGTTTCGGGATCGAGCGGGCCGTCTATATCAACGGCGAGCTGGTGGCCTCCACCGTGCTCAACCTCAAGGACCTACAGGGGGTGGCGGGAACCGGCGTGCCGGCCGCCCTGGCGGGAAGCGCCCTCACCGTCATCCAGAACGGCGGCGGCAACGGCTTCAGCGCCCAGATCAACCCCAACCAGGCCGGCACGGTGATCCAGAACACCCTCAACGACCAGCGCATCGTCAATGTCACCACCATCAATGCGGCGGTGAACAGCGCCCAGGTGCTGCGGGCCATGGCGCTGCAATCGGCGATCCGGGATGGGGTGGTGGGGAGTTTGCGGCGATGATCAGGCCGGCCCATCGATAGCTTGGGCCTGGCGTTGTGTAAATGGACGACAAGACTTTACACAACACTCGGCGAGTCGGCAGATGGAGCCGGCATCCCGCCCTGGGTACGCCTACAGCTTGAGATTGGCCTGAGTCTCGAAGCGCTTCAGCAGGTCCTGGATGCGGGGATCGCCGCAGCCGCCGGCCTGGATCATGCCGTCGACCTGGCGGGCAACGGTGTTGTTGCTGGTCCGGAAGCCCTCGTACACCTGCTGCTCGGACATGCCGGGATTCCGTTTCTTCATTTCCTCGGCGGCCCGCAGGGTCACCTCCTTGAAGTTGGCGAGGAAGCGGGACAGGGTGGCCTGGTCGGGCTTGGCGCACTTGGTGGCCGCATGGTTGGCCTGGAGAAACAGCTCCATGGTCTGGACCATGTCCGGCTTCTGCTGTGCCAGCGCGGCAGGGGCGGCGACCAGCGCCCCGATGATCGGAAGACAGAATTTAAGTGCTTTGCCCATGGGTGCTCCGGATTATTAGGATGGCAAAGCCGCGATTATGCATTCTGGATCGTACCCCCTACAAGGGAAAGGCCGGGCAGGACCTTCTCCCGACGGGCCGGCAGAGCATCTACAATCCCGGCAACGCCTGCGCTTTTCGCGGGTTACGAACCATTCCAAGGACACTATGGCCAAGCAATTCAAGCAGTTGTTGATCGCCGTTCTGGCGGCCCACTGGGTCGGCAGCGCCATCGCCGACGAGCATGGGCACATGCACCCTGCCTTCCCCAAGGATGTGGATGCCTTCCACGCCGTGCTCGCTCCCGTCTGGCACGCCCGCCCGGGGCAGGAGCGCTCCCGGGACGCCTGCGGCAAGGCCGACCAGATGGAAAGCCTGGCGAAGGACATCAAGTCCCGGGATGCCTCGGCCCTGGTCGCCTCGGTGGCCGCCCTGAAGCAGCAGTGCCAGGCCAAGCCTGGCGAAATCGATGGGGCGCTGCATGATGTGCATGAGGCTTTTCATCGGCTTATCGACGTGAGGCCGGGCCGGTGATAACAAGGCTGGAGCATTCCATATGAACAGACTACCGCTTCCCGGCCTTGTAACCGTCAACGGCGCATTATCCTATGATGATCCGTCTGTTTACGTTTCGGACGAGTGCATGATCATTCGATCAGCACAAAGCGATTTCGCAATTCCAATAATTGAACTCTACTGGGTGAATGTGCCAATGCTGATTAATTCACTCAGAGCTCGGCTCTCCAAATCCATTCACTTGGAGATTCACGGAAACTTCATTGGCGAAACACATGATCTATCCGGCTACGCAGCTGCCGATTCTGGGGAGTGCGTTCGCCCAATCGAACGTCTAGATTTTGAACTCCAGTACTCCACTTCCGAATTCCGAATCCTGCTGTCTGGCCGCACAGGTGACTACGTAGCGGCAACTTGCCATGGGATGCCGATGGCGAAGTTAGCAAACTCGGCAATTGACTTCAGCGTCGATCTTCAAATTCCAGATGATCACCTGCCACAAGTACTTGCCGGGAAAGATGCCGAACTTAGGGCTAGGACAATGATTGGGTATCGAAATATGGCTCTCAATACGCCATCTATTATCCTGCTACCAGAAAACTGAGCGGACAGTTGGACGGCTTCACTGCCCCCCCTGCCGCCAACTTCCATCCACATCAAAACGTAATCGGCACCCGCACCGACAGCGTCATATCCGGCGTATCCCGGGTAATCCCCGCTCCCAGCGACACATTGAGCGACGCAGTCGGGCTGAACCGGTAGGAATAGCCGATGAGCAGCGTCCCCAGTTCCGTCCGCACCGAATTCACCGCCGCCGAGCCGTTCTGGGTGGTCTTGCCCACCGAGGCGTGGTCGTAGCCGATGCTGAAGGAGGAGCGGTCGTTCAGGGACAGCCCCATGCCGAAGTTGAAGCCGATCACGTCCCCCGGCTTGATCTCCCCGACCGGGATGCGGCCCGCATCAGTGTTGAGGGAGAGGTTGGAGCGCTTGAAGTTGTACTGGTAGCTGATGCTGCCGAAGAAGACCACCGGGTCGGTGGGATAGAGCACGGTGAGCCCCGGCTGCAGGGTGTAGAAGCCGGAGCCGGTGGGCAGTTCCTTCTGGAGTTCCTTCTGGGCCAGGTTGGAGTTGGCCACGGTCATGACCTCGAAGGGGTCCTTGCCGGTGCGGCTCTTGAAGCGCAGGGTGCCGACGTAGTACGGCTTGTCGAGGCCGCCGTCGTTGAGTTGGTAGCGGCCGGTGACCTCGAAATCGCCGATGCCGCTGCCCGTGCTCTCCAGCAGGGAATCCTGGGCGGCGCCGATGTTGTAGGGCCGGGAGATGACCGAATCGGAGCGGTACACGTAGGGCAGCTTGGCCTCGATCTCGAAGCGGTTGGTGAGGCCGTAGCGGCCGGTCAGGCTGGCGGTGAAGGTGTTGCGCTTCACCTCCCGCACGTCGATGAGGCCGATGGTGAGGGCGGGGATGATGGTGTAGCCCACCAGGGAAAGGCGGTTGCTGGAGGAATAACCGTATTGCAGCCCCGGCTCCACCACCAGCTTGCCGTGGGGAGTCAGAATCCCCGGCTGTTCGAAAATCTGGGCGACGGCGGCGGTCTTGTTGTCCTGGATCGGCCGCTCTGAAGACGCCCCCCCCGCCGGGCCGGCGGCCTGGGCCGTCTGGATGGGTGCCAGGGCCGGCGTGCCGGTGCCGCCCCGGGTGTTACGCAGGACCTCGATCCCCAGGGCGAGGCTGATTTCCGCCAGCTTGGCCTCCTCCTCCGCCATCTTCTGGCGCAGGGCTTCCAGCCGTTTGGTCTGCTCGACGATCTGGCTGCGCAGGTCGCTTTCCTGCT
>DASRUX010000130.1:0-5560 GCA_035655235.1 Rhodocyclaceae bacterium
GAACTGGTCCTGGCCGGCGACGGGGAAATGCACCCGGACATCGAGGCCGCCATCGCCCGCCACGGCCTTGGGGACCGGGTGCGGATCACCGGCTGGATCGGCAGCGATGCCGTGCGCCGGGAAATCCTGGCCGCCCGGGCTCTGGTCCTGCCCAGCTTCGCCGAGGGCCTGCCCATGGTGCTCATGGAGGCCCTCGCCCTGCGCCGGCCGGTGATCACCACCGCCATCGCCGGCATCCCGGAACTGGTGCGCCCCGGAGAGAACGGCTGGCTCGTCCCGGCCGGCTCCGTCGACGCCCTGGCCGAGACCATGGCCGACTGCCTGGCCCGCACCACGGAGGACCTCCTCACCATGGGGACGGCGGGCCACGCCCGGGTCCTGGCCGACCACAGCGTGGACCGGGAGGCGGCCAAGCTGGCGGAACTGTTCCGCCGCACCGGCCTGGCCGGCGAGGGGGCTATCCCTATCCCGGCAGCCCGGATCAGCCCGGCGGAGGGGCAATCATGATCGGTATTCTCGTCGCCCTCGCGGCCTTCCTCGCTATGCTCCTGGCCGTTCCCGCCCTGGTCCTGGCCGGGCAGGTGGCCGCCGCGGTCTGTCTGCGGCCCCGGCGGGCGCCCACCGCCCCCGAGCGGCCCCGGCTGGCCGTCCTGGTTCCCGCCCACGACGAGGCGGCGGGCATCGCCGCCACCCTGGACAACCTGCGCCCCCAACTCGTGCCCGGCGACCGCCTGCTGGTGGTGGCCGACAACTGCACCGACGCCACCGCCGCCGTTGCCCGCGCCCGGGGCGCCGAGGCGATCGAGCGCCATGACCGGCAACGCCGGGGCAAGGGCTACGCCCTGGATTTCGGCATCCGCCACCTGGAGGCCGATCCGCCAGCGGTCGTAGTAGTGGTGGATGCGGATTGCTTCCTCGCCCCCGGCAGCCTGGACATCCTGGCCCGCCGCGCCATCGCCGTGGATCGCCCCATCCAGGCCATGGACCTGATGCATTCCCCGGCGGGGGCCGGGCTGAAGACCCGCCTGGCGGAATTCGCCTGTGTGGTGAAGAACCAGGTGCGGCCCCTGGGCTTCTACCGCCTGGGGCTGCCCTGCCAGCTCATGGGTACCGGCATGGCCTTTCCCTGGCCGGTGATCGCCGGGGCAACCCTGGCCACCGGCCATATCGCCGAGGACATGAAGCTGGGCCTCGACCTCGCCCGGGCCGGCACCCCGCCGATGTTCTGCCCGGAGGCCCTGGTCACCAGCGCCCTGCCCGCCGCCGCGGGCCTCGCCACCCAGCGGACCCGCTGGGAGCACGGCCACCTGGGCATCATCGCCGCCGAACTCCCCGGCCTCCTGGCCGAAGCCGTTAGGAAGCGGGACAGCGCGCTCCTCGCCCTCGCCCTGGACCTGGCCGTCCCGCCTCTGGCTCTCCTCTGCCTGCTGCTGCCGGCGGTGGCCGGCATCGCCGCCCTCCTCCACATCCTAAGCGGGACCGCCCTGCCCCTGGCCGTCGCCCTGGGGGCCACGGCCCTCACCGCCGTCGCCGTCCTGGCGGCCTGGCGGGAATTCGGGCGGAGGGTGATCTCCTTCGGCGACCTGGTGGCGGCCCTGGGCTACGTGTTGTGGAAACTGCCCCTTTACCTGCGCTTCGTCGCCGGCCGGCAGGTGGAGTGGGTGCGCACCCGGAGGGACGAGCCATGAACCCCTCCTTGCCCTGGCGGGCGGGCACCGCCCCGGATTTCGGGCGGGACGTGCATTGCCTCCTGGGCCTGCCCATCGACGCGGTGGACATGGACCAGGCGGAAGCCGCCATCCGCCGCGCCATCCGGCAGAAGAAGCCCTGCTTCCTGTCCACCCCCAACCTCAATTTCCTGGTCGCCAGCCAGACGGATGCGGAATTCCGCCGCTCGGTCATCGACAGCGATCTCTCCGTCGCCGACGGCATGCCCCTGGTGTGGGTGGCCCGCCTGCTGGGTATCCCCCTGCCCCAGCGGGTGCCCGGCTCCGGGCTGCTGGAACGCCTGCGGAACCGACCTGGGGAACCCGTCAAGGTCTATTTCTTCGGCGGCCAGGAGGGGGTAGCCGAGGCCGCCTGCTGCACCCTTGCCCGGGAGCAATGCGGCCTGGCCTGCGTGGGCTGCACCTCCCCGGGTTTCGGCTCCATCCCCGAGATGAGCACCCCGGCGGTGATCGACCGCATCAACAAGAGCGGCGCCGACTTCCTGGTGGTGGCCCTGGGCGCCAAGAAGGGCCAGGCCTGGATTCAGCACAACCGGGCCCGCCTGACGGTGCCGGTGGTAAGCCACCTGGGCGCCGTGGTCAATTTCGTGGCCGGCACCGTGGCTAGGGCACCCTGCTGGATGCAGGACGACGGATTGGAATGGCTATGGCGCATCCGGCAGGAGCCCGCCCTCTGGCGCCGCTACTGGCACGACGGCCGGGTGCTGGCCGCCCTACTGGTCACCCGGGTGCTGCCCTACGCCTGGTTCCTGTGGCGCCGCCGGCCCTGGTACGGCGAGCTGGCGGGGGCGACCGTGGATATCCGCAGCGACGACGAACGCCTGCTCCTGCGCCTGCACGGCGCCTGGGCCCGGGCCAACCTGCCCCTCTTCCGCAGCTGCCTGACCCAGGATTTCCTGGCCGACAAGGACCTGCGCCTGGACATGGAAAACGTGACCTATGTGGACAGCGCCTTCGTCGGGCTCCTGATGCTGCTCCACGGCTACCTGGCGCGCCGCCGCCGGCGCTTCGCCATCGACCCGGTATCGCCGCCGGTGCAGCGCATCCTCAAGTACGGCTGCGCCGAATTCCTGCTATGTCCGTCACCCGGGTAGCCGCCCTCCTGGCCGCCCTGATGGGCGCCGCCAGCGTCGGCGCCGTACTCGCCCGGCCCACCGCCAAGGTGGCCGAGCAGGGCCCCCGGGTGGACCTGGAAGCCATGGTCCCCCGCCGCTTCGACGGCTGGCGGGAGGAGCCCCAGCAGGCCGTCCGGGTCATCAATCCCCAGACCCGCCAACTCCTGGACCGGCTCTACAGCCAGATTCTCACCCGCACCTACATCAATGAGGCCGGCTACCGGGTCATGCTCTCCATCGCCTATGGCGGCGACCAGCGGGAGGGCATGGAGGCCCACAAGCCAGAAGTCTGCTACCCGGCCCAGGGCTTCGCCCTGATGGACAGCCGGCCGGTAGCCCTGGCCACCCCCTACGGCACCATCCCGGCCCGACGGCTCCTCACCACCCTGGGCCAGCGCCGGGAGCCGGTGACCTACTGGTACACCGTCGGCAACCGCAGCGTGGATGGCGGCATCCGCAAGAAGCTGGTGGAGATGAGCTTCGGCCTCACGGGACGGATTCCGGACGGGCTGCTCTTCCGGGTGTCTTCCATCGATCCGGACCCGGTAAGGGCGGGGCGGATGCAGGAGGATTTCATCGTCCGGCTGCTGGCGGCGGTGCCGCCGGGGGATCGGATGAGGTTGAGTGGGTTGGGGGAGAGGGCGGGGCAGGGGTTGTTGTCGCGGCGGTAGGGGCGGGCAACGCCCCCTCCCGGCGGTGATTCGGCAGGGACATTCAGGCCATTGCTGGCCGAATTTCCCCGTTTTGGCACATGCTATAGTCCTACGCCATTCGCATCGCTATCGCCGTGACCGACAACGGAGTCCCCATGAAACGCCTGATCCCCTGCCTGCTGCTACTGGCTGTCCTGTCGGGCTGCGCCAAGAAGGAGGAACCGGCTGCCGCAGCGCTGGCAAAGACCATGGCGTCCCAGGCCAGTGCGCCGGGCTCCGCCCTGGCCTACGAACATTCGCTGTCGATCGACACCGAAGAGCAAATGGTCGCTGCGACTTTCGAGGCGGCGCAGGCCGCCTGCCGGGAAGCGGCCAACCAGCTGTGTACCGTCCTGGAATCCCGCCTCAACACGGGAAGATCGGCCTCGGCTTCCTTGAAGTTCCGTGCCAAACCGGAGGGCATCCGCAAGATCGTCCTGGCATTGAGCAAGGAAACCGATGTCACCGAGCAATCCACCAATGCCGAAGACCTGGCCGCACCCATCGCGGATTCCGCCAAGAAACTGGCCATGCTCAAGGACTACCGGACGAGGCTCGAAGCGCTCCGCAGCCGCGCCGGCAACGACGTGGACGCCCTTATCAAGGCCAATCGGGAGCTCGCCCAAGTCCAGAGCGAACTGGAAGCCGCAGAGGGAGCCCATGCCCATCTGGTTCAGCGGATCGAAACGGAAATCCTGAAGGTGTTCATCCGGTCTGGGGAACACCAGGCGTTCTGGAAGCCGATCGGGTTCGCGATCTCGGATTTCGGCGGCAATCTGTCACGGGGCATTTCCGTGGCGATCACGGGGATTGCCTACCTGCTTCCCTGGGCCGTCGTGCTGTTCATCGGCATCTGGGGCGGCCGCAAGCTGTGGTCCCGCAGGAAGGGGAAGGCTGAGCCGCGTCCTTAGGCGGCTGGGCTGTTATCCCGCCGCTGGACGCCCTCACTTCTTCAGGCTATCCCGGATTTCCCGCAGTAGGACGATCTCTTCCGGCGGCGCCTTGGGCGGCTCTGGCGCCTTTCTCCGCAGGCGGTTCATCTGCCGGACCATCAGGAAGATGATGAAGGCCAGGATGAGGAAATTGAGGCAGACGCTCAGGAAGCTGCCATAGGCCAGCACCGCGCCGCCCCGCCGGGCCTCGGCCAGGGTGGTTGCCGTCTGCCCGGACAGCGGGATGAAGTAGTTGCTGAAATCCAGGTTGCCGACGATCTTGCCCACCACGGGCATGATCACATCGCCCACTAGCGAATCCACGATCTTTCCAAAAGCGGCCCCGATGATGACCCCGACCGCCAGGTCCATGACGTTGCCCTTGAGGGCGAATTCCTTGAATTCACTGAGCATGGTCATTGGTTTGCCTTTTTCGGTGGGAGGGGGAGGCAGGAGGCAAAGCGCCTTCTTGACTCGGCCGGACTGTCCCTGAGACAGGTTTGGAAGGACAAGGTGCAAGAAAAAAGACGGCCTCGGTTGATATGCCTTTGGAATTGCGGCACGATTTGGGGCCGACGGGTCCCTGTTCAGCGATTGTCGCCTTGGGACATGGGGTTTTCGCCGGGTGTATTGGGAGGCGTAAACATAGCCTATACAACTGAACTGTCGAACATTTCATTTATTAGATGATGTTTCTTGCCTCCCAAATGGGGGCCTACTAAATAGTTATGCCTCATTGTCTTAGACGTATTTCGTATTCCACACAACCCAAACATGGAGAGCAGCATGGCGACCGGGATAGTTAAGTGGTTTAACGACTCAAAGGGTTTTGGGTTCATAACTCCCGAAGATGGAAGTGAAGATTTGTTTGTGCATTTTTCGGTGATCAACATGCCCGGATTCAAGACGCTTAAGGAAGTCCAGCGTGTTTCTTTTGACATACCCGCAGGCCCAAAAGGCAATATGAGCAGCAATGTCCAGCTTGCTGACCCCATCCAGAAAGAGGAACAGACTGAGCCGGTGTCTCCCGAGTACGTCGCATTAGCTATGGTAGATGGCCGTATTCGTTTGGTGACGTGGAGCGCGGATGGTAG
>DASRUX010000131.1:0-3510 GCA_035655235.1 Rhodocyclaceae bacterium
GGCGCCAAGGTCACCGTGCTGGGCCTCACCTTCAAGGAAAACTGCCCCGATGTGCGCAATTCCAAGGTGCCCGACATCGTCCGGGAATTGGAGAGCTACGGCGTCGAAGTGACGGTCTGCGACCCGGTGGCCGATGCCGCCGAGGCCGCCCACGAATACGGCCTGACCCCGGTGGCTCAGGCCTCCCTCCAGCCGGCCGACGCCGTGGTGGTGGCCGTGGGCCACCGGGAATTCGCCGGCATGGCGCCCGCTGCCATGGCTGCCTTCGCCAAGCCGGGCGGGGCCGTGGTGGATGTGAAGTCGGTCCTCGATTCCCAAGCCTACGCTGCCGCCGGCTACAGCTTCTGGCGTTTGTAATCCATGTCCAGCCAAGACTCGTCCAAGGCGACCAATCGCCAGCTTTATTTCCGCCTGCTCAGCTACGTCCGTCCCTACTGGAAGGCTTTCGCCGTCGCCATCGCCTGCATGGCGGCGTCGTCCATCGTCGAGCCGGCCTTCCCGGCCCTGATGAAATACCTGCTGGACGACGGCTTCGCCAAGGCGGCCGGTGCCTGGGACTGGATCAAGTATCCGGCGGCCATTTTCGGCATCTTCCTGGCCCGGGCGGTGGTCGGCTTCGTGGCCGACTATTCCATGAACTGGGTGGCCAACAACGTCATCCTGGAACTGCGGCGGGAGATGTTCGCCAAGCTCATCCGCCTGCCCACCCAGTATTACCACGACAACGCCTCCGCCCGCCTGCTGACCCGGGTCTCCCATGACGTTTACGGGGTATCCACGGCGGTGACCTCCGCCATCACCACCCTGGTGAAGGATTCCGTGTCGGTGGTCGGCCTCCTGGCCTGGCTGTTCTACCTCAACTGGAAGCTGACCCTGGTCACCTTCGTGCTCATGCCCTGCATCGCCATCGCGGTGAAGGCCTTCGGCAAGCGCATGCGCTTCCTGGCCCGGGCCCTGCAGGATTCCCAGGGCCGCGTCGTCCATACCCTGCAGGAAATCATCGAAGGCCACAAGATCATCAAGATCTACGGCGGCCAGGGCTACGAGTCCCATCGTTTCGACCGGGCGGCCGTGGAGCAGCGCGGCCTCAACATGCGGGTGAATATCGCCTCTGCCGCCCAGGGACCCATCGTCCAGTTCTTCATCGCCGCGGCCCTGGCCATCATCATGGGCATCGCCCTCCGCCAGACCTCGGAGGGCCAGGCGACGGTGGGCGGCTTCGTCTCCTTCATCACCGCCATGCTCATGGTCATGGCGCCCATGAAGCGCCTGACCGATGTCTATGCCCCCCTGCAGCGGGGCCTGGTGGCCGCCGAAAGCGTCTTCTACCTGATCGACCAGGCGCCGGAAAAGGACGTAGGCACGGTGGAACTCGGCAAGGCCAGCGGCCGGGTGGAGTTCGACAAGGTGTCCTTCATCTACCCGGGCACCGAGCGCAAGGTGCTGGACGAATTTTCTTTCGCCATTTCCCCCGGGGAATCGGTCGCCCTGGTGGGGCCGTCGGGCAGCGGCAAGACCACGGCCGCCAACCTCCTGCCCCGCCTGTACGAGCTTGCCGGCGGCCAAATCCGCGTGGACGGCCATCCCATCACCGACATCCGCCTGGAGAGCCTGCGCAGCAATATCGCCCTGGTCAGCCAGGATGTGGTGCTGTTCGACGACACCATCGCCGCCAATATCGCCTACGGCCTTGAGGGCAAGGTGACCCGGGAGGCCATCGAGGCGGCCGCCCGCTCGGCTCACGCCATGGAATTCATCGAGCGCCTGCCGGAAGGACTGGATACCCGCATCGGCGAGCGGGGCGTCAAGCTCTCCGGCGGCCAGCGCCAGCGCCTGGCCATCGCCCGGGCGCTCCTCAAGAACGCCCCTATCCTCATCCTGGACGAAGCCACCTCGGCCCTGGACAACGAATCCGAGCGCCAGGTCCAGGCGGCCCTGGACGATCTGATGGTGGGCCGCTCCACCCTGATCATCGCCCATCGCCTCACCACCATCGAAGGGGCGAGCCGCATCATCACCCTGTCCCACGGCAAGAAAATGGAAGAAGGCACCCACGCCGAACTGCTGGCCCGCAACGGCCTCTACGCCCGGCTCTACCGGATGCAGAAGAGCGAGGAGGGCGCCGAGCCCAGCCCCGCCGAAGTGGAGGACGACGCCTGATGCGGATACTCCATACCGAATCCTCCAAGGGCTGGGGCGGCCAGGAAAACCGCACCCTCAACGAACTCATCGGCATGCGGGAACTGGGCCATGAGCTGGCCGTGGTTTGCCAGCCCGGCGCCCGCCTGGCCGACCGAGCCCGGGAAGCGGGCTTCGAGGCCTTCGAGGTACCCATGCGCGGCGCCGTGGATTTCCCCGCCGTGCTCAAACTGCGCCGCCTGATGCGGACTTACCGGGCGGACATCGTCAATACCCACAGCGGCCGGGATACCCAGCTGGCCGGCATGGCTGCCCGCAGCCTGGGCAGCGGCCGCCCCCGGGTGGTCCGCACCCGTCACCTGGCCCTGCCCATCACCTCCCGCTTCACCTACAGCGTCCTGCCCGACCATGTGGTCACGGTGAGCCGCTTCGTCGGCGAATACCTGGTGTCGGCCGGCGTGCCCCGGGAGAAAGTGACGGCGGTGTGCACCGGCATCGACTTCTCCCGCTACCAGGCGGCTCCCGGCGGCGGCACCCTGCGCGCCGAGCTGGGCCTGCCCCCCGAGGCGATTCTGGTCGGCACGGTGGCCATCCTGCGCATGAAGAAGGGCCACGCCGAGATCATGGACGCGGTGCCCCAAGTCCTCGCCCGGCACCCCGACGTGCATTTCGTCTTTGCCGGGGACGGCCCCATGCACGACGACATCGTCAAGCGCATCGCCGCCGACGGCCTGGGTGCCCGGGTCCACCTCCTCGGCCTGCGCCGGGACGTGGTCAATGTGCTCCAGTCCCTGGACCTCTTCGTCCTGCCCACCCACCAGGAAGCCCTGGGCACTGCCTTCATCGAGGCCGCCGCCATGGGCCTGCCCGCCATCGGCAGCAATGTGGACGGCGTGCCGGAGGTGGTGGCGGACGGCGAAACCGGCCTCCTGGTTCCCGCCAAGGACGGTTCGGCCCTGGCCGCCGCCATCAACGTCCTCCTGGCCGATCCGGAAAAGCGCCAGGCCATGGGCCGGGCCGCCAGCGAACGCATCCGCCGCATCTACTCCCGGGAGGCCATGGCCGAGGGCATGGACGCCCTCTACAAGCGGCTTCTCGCCCAGCCATGAAGCGGGCCAAGGCGCTTCCCGTCCTGATGTACCACCACGTCAGCCCCTCGCCGGGGCTGGTCACCGTCTCGCCCGCCGCCTTCCGGGACCACATCGCCGCCCTGGCCGCCGCCGGCTGGCGCTCTGCGGGGCTGGACGAGGTGGAGCGCTTCTACCGGGGCGAGCCCCTGCCGGCCAAGACCTGCGTCATCACCTTCGACGACGGCTACCTGGACAACTACGTCCATGCCTTCCCGGTACTGCGGGAATTCGGCATGAAGGC
>DASRUX010000132.1:0-7073 GCA_035655235.1 Rhodocyclaceae bacterium
CCGGCTCGATACTGCCCGACGACGAACCGTAGGCAATGCCGGTGGCTCCGCCGGAAACCACCGGGGCGCCCAGGAGGCCGGCCTGCTCCAGCGCCATCTCGGTGGAACGGACGGAAAGGAGCGACACCCGGCCCATGGACCGGACCGTCTTGCGGGGATAGTGGGACGGCGGGGTGAAATCCACCGGGGCGGCCAGGCGGGTGTTGAGGCCGTCGAAACGCTCCCACTCCGGAAGGCGGCGTACGGCATTGCGGCCCGTCCGCAGGCGGGCCTCGATATCGGCCCAATTGTCGCCCAGGGCGGTGATGCCGCCCATGCCGGTTACCACGACCCGCTTCATGCCAGACCTCCGTTGACGCCGATGACCTGGCGGGTGATGTAGGCGGCGCCCTCCGACATCAGGAAGGCCACGGTGGCTGCCACTTCTTCCGGCTGCCCGACCCGGCCCATGGGCACCATCTTGAGGATTTCCTCGGTGGGCAGTTCGGCCAGCATGTCCGTGTCGACCAGTCCAGGGGCGACGCAATTGACCGTGATCTTGCGGCTGGCTAGTTCCAGGGCCAGGGCCTTGGAGGCGGCGATGAGCCCGCCCTTGGCGGCGCTGTAATTGACTTGGCCCCGGTTGCCGATGACGCCGGACACCGAAGCCAGGGTGACGATGCGCCCGCCCTTCCTGGCCCGCACCAGGGGCATGACCAGGGGGTGGACCACGTTGTAGAAACCGTTGAGGCCGGTGTCGATCACCACGTCCCAGTCCTCGTCGGTGAGGGCGGGGAAGGCGTTGTCCCGGGTGACGCCGGCATTGACCACGATGCCCCACCAGGGGCCGTTGGCGGCGAGATCGGCCTCCAGCGCCTGACGGGTGCCTTCCCGGTCGCAGACATCGAATTGCAGCACCGTGGCCTGGCCGCCTGCGGTTGTAATCGTGGCGGCCACCTGTTCGGCTTCCTCCCGCCGGCTGCGGCAGTGGACGCCGATGGCAAATCCGTCGGCGGCGAGCCGCAGGGCAATGGCCTTGCCGATGCCGCGGCTGGAGCCGGTCACCAAAATGCGCCTTTGTTCCATCAATCTGTTATTCCGGAAATGAATTGTTCGAAATTGTCGGGTTCATAGACCGTCAGTGCTGCCGCCGCCAGTTCCTCACCCTGCTCGGACTCGATCCGGCAGTCATAGGAGGCCAGGCCGTCGGCGTTACGGAAGGACTGGCTGGCATGGACGAGGAGTGGGCGGCCGCCGGCAAAGGTAGGCTGGGCGGCGCGGAAGTCCCGCGTTCCCAGCAGGACGCCGGCCTTGGGAGTCTTGCCGTCCCGGCGGGCAAGCAGGGAGACGTGGGCGGCGATGGCCTGGGCCATCAACTCGATGCCGATCCAGGCCGGCATGGCCCGGTCGGCGGCTGCGGCATACCAGGCGTCGGCATCGGGAATGCTCAGACAGGTGGCGGCCTCGTCGGAAAAGGCTGTCACTTCCTTGAGGAGCAGCATGTTGTCCCGGTGCAGCAGGAGTTCTTCGATGGGCGGGAAGGTCGTCATCGGGCGGTTCCGAAAATCAGGCTGGCGTTGTTGCCGCCGAAGGCGAAGGAATTGCTCATGGCGTGGCGTACGGGGCCGTTGAAGCGTCGGCCGGGAGCGGTCACATCGAGATGAGGCAGTTCGGGGTCGAATTCACCGTCCCAGATGTGGGGTGGCAGCCGTCCGTCGGGATCGGTCAGGCTGAACCAGCAGAAGGCCGCCTCGATGGCCCCCGCCGCCCCCAGGGCATGCCCGGTAAGGGGCTTGGTGCCGCTGACCGGCACGCCGTCGGGGAATACCCGGGCAACGGCGATGCTCTCCATGGCGTCGTTTTTCGGGGTGGCGGTGGCGTGGAGATTCAGGTAGCCGATGGCCGATGGGGGCAGCCCCGCATCCTTCAAGGCCGCCAGCATGGCCGCGGACGCGCCGGCGCCGCCCGGCTCAGGGGCCGAGATGTGGTGGGCATCGCTGGATTCCCCGGCCCCCAGGAGCATGACCGGCGTCTCCTGGCGGGATAGCAGGAAGAGGGCGGCGCCCTCGCCGATATTGATGCCCCGGCGGTTATGGGAGAGGGGCTGGCAGAGGTCGGCGGTGGTGGATTCCAGGGCGGTGAAGCCGCCGATGGTCAGTCGGCAAAGCGTATCGACGCCGCCGGTCAGGACCGCATCGCAGAATCCAGCCCGGATCAGGTTGCAGGCCGAGATGAGGGCCTTGGCGCCGGAGGTGCAGGCGGTGGAAATGGTGTAGGCCGGACCCTGGATGCCGAGGTGCCTGGCCAGGAAGACGGCCGGATCGCCGATATCCATCTGTTCGTAGGAGAAGCCGGGGGGCAGGGAGCCCGTGCGCTGACGTTCGGCGACGGCCGCTTCGCCTTCGGCGATACCCGAGGTGCTGGTCCCCAGGACGATGCCGATGCGATGGCGGCCGTGGCGGGCCAGGGCGGCTTCGAAATCCGCTTCGATCTGGGCGAAGGCGGCCAGGAGCAGGCGGTTGTTGCGGCTGGCATGGCGGGCCAGCGCTTCCGGGATGGGCGGCAGTTCGGCGACGACGCGGCCGACCCGGGCCGGGGCGGTGGGCAGCCAGCCGTCTTCCAGGACCATGCCGGAAACGTCCCCGGCGAACAGGCGGGCGCGGGTCTGGTCGGCGCCACAACCCAGGGCGCTGAGGATGCCCGGGCGGGACAGGAAGAGGGGCGTCATTGGGCAGTCTCGTCGTCCAGGGTCTGGGCGTCGATGAGCAGGCGCACGGCGGGCGCCTCGAAGCGTAGCCGCTGATACGGCAAGGTCTTTCCCTCCCAGGAAACGATCAAGATGTCTTGTTGGCCGTCGCTGACGATACGGCGGCCTTCTTTTTCTATCAGGGCCAGCCCCCCCGGTAGGCCCTTGCGCACCTCTTCCGCCGGCCAGGTGGCGATTTGCAGAAGGGCGGGGAAGAGCATGCCGTCCAGGCGGTCTGCCAATGGCGGCGGCATGTCCCCATGCAACACGCCATTTTCCCATGAAACCTGGATTACCGTCTGACCGAGGGGAGTCACGCCGGCGAAATGCAGCCCCTTCTCCCCGGACTGGACCCGGGTGATGAGACGCATGGTCTTGTCCTGGAAAGTCACCGTCGCCGCCTGCTCGGCGCTGTATTCGGGCCAGGGGCCGTCCACGAGGCAATACTGAGCACTCCCGGGCAGGCGGACGCAGTTGCCGCTGCCGGTACAGCCGGCGACGAGGAGGGCCAGCAGAATGGCGATCAGGCGCATGGCTTCTTACCTCCGGCCAGGGTGAGGGCGATGGGGGCGAGGAGCACCGAGCAGCCGACGCCGATGAGCAGCACCAGGCCGAACTGGTGCAGGGCCGGCATGGACGACAGGGATAGGAGCCCGAAAGAGAGGATGGTGGTGGCGGCCGAGAGCACAACGCCGGCAAAGGGGGCCGGCGCCCGGTCTCCCGCTTCCACCACGAAAATGGCGTAATTGACGCCCACGCCCAGGACCAGCACCAGGCCCATCATGGTGAACAGGGTCAGTTGGGTGCCGCTGTAGCCGTAGGCAGCCAGGGCGGCGCCCATGGCGAGAAGGGTGGGAATAAGGATGACCGTGCCCTGGCGGATGCCATAGCGGGCCGCCAGGATGGCGAGGACGATGGCCAGGGCCGCCGGCAGCCAGAGGGTGGCCAGGCGCCGGTATTCGGCGAAGAGGGCGGAGACGCTGGCGGTCTTGTCCACCACCGATATGCCCGGGAGGCCGGCGGAAAGGGCGGATAGGTCCAGGCTGCCGTCATCCCCGGTGAGGGTTACGAGGAGGGCCATGCCGGAGGTCCCCGGCGGTAGCATTTGATGCTTCACCGGCATGGCCAGGGGGCCGTTGCGCCAGTCGGCCAGGGTGAGGGATGACGCCGTGTCGGCCAGGGCCGCGGACCAGGCCTGGGCGGCGGCCGGCTGGAAGCCTTGGCCGTCGAGGAGCTTTGCGACCTTGTCCTGAGGCAGGGCGGATGCCAGCAGCCGACGGTTAAGGTCCTGGGTCGCTTGGGAAGGAACGAAGTCGGAAATGGCGGAAAAACCTGCAATGCCGTGGCCGATCTTTGGCAGCAGTCGCTCGGTCAAGGCCTCCTCCCGCTGCAGGGCCTCTTCGTCATTACCACCTTCCACCAGGAAGAAACGGCCGCTGCCGCCGGCGCCGGCCAGCCGCCGGATGACGGATTCCTGTTCAGTGAGGCTGGCTGGGCGGGAAACCAACTGGCGCACGTCGTCGTCCGGGGCGAGACGCAGCCAGCCGGGGATGGAAACGGCGATGATGGCCAGGGACAGCATCGCCACTAGGCGGGGCGTGGCCTTTTCCCGCCAGGTACTCAGGATGCGTCGGGGCAGGCGGACCGACTGGTCGGCATCCCGGCCGCAGGGGCGGCGCACGAAGCGGGGCAGGAGGAGGACCACGGAAACCCAGGCGGTGGACAGGCCGACGAAGGCGAACAGGGCGATCTGGCTGACGGCCGGGAAGGGGGTGAGGCTGAGGGCACCATAACCGATCAGGCTGGTGGCGACGGCTACCGCCAGGCCCGGCAGGACGCGACGCAGTCCGGCTTCCGGATTCCACTGGTCGCCGGAGTCCAGGTGGGCAGCGAAATACTGGATGGCGTAGTCCACCGCCTCGCCGATGAGACTGGCGCCGAAGACCAAGGTGATGAGGTGGATCTTTCCGTCCAGGGCCAGTACGGAGGCCATGCCGCAGGCGATGCCGATGGCCACCGTGCCCATGCCCAGGGCCAGGGGGCGGAGGGAGCGGAACAGGCTCCAGAGGAGGATCAGTATGCCGATGAGGGAACCGCCGCCGATCAGATCGACTTCCCGTTGGGCGCTGGTGCGGGCGGCATGGCCGTAGAAGAGGCCGCCGGTGCGCAGGATGGCCGCCTGGGGAGCCTGGGCCTTGATCCGGGTTTCGGCGGCATCGACCGCGGCGACCACCTTGCCCTGGGTGGCGGCGTCGAAGGCGTTGCCGGTAGGTTCGGCAAGGACCAGGACATAGGTATTTCCACCGTCCCGGGCGACCAGGACGCCGTCCTCGATGGTCAGGGCGGTCTGGGCCAGGGGCAGGCGGGATAGCCAATGCTGGAGGAAGCCGAAGGGATCGACAGCCGTGTCGGTGGGCAGGCCAGCATGGAAAGGCTGGTACATGCGCCGCAGGAGGAGCGCTTCGGCATCGAAGACGGGGTCCTGGAGCAGTTTGCGGTCGGCGCTGGTCAGGAGGGCGGCGCGGTAGGGGGCGTAGATTTCGGCGACCAGCTTCCCGTCCACCTTGGGAGCCTGGTCGATGACCCGGGCAAAGGCGTCGGACTGGCGGAGCCGGTCGGCGAAGTCGTGGGCCAGGGTCTTGGCCTGGTTTCCGTCAGGGTGGCCCACCAGGAACAGCACCCGGTTACCCAGGCGGTCCGACAGGACCTTGACGGCGGCTTCGGCATTGGGATTGCGTTCGGTGGGCGGCAGCAGGGCGAGGAGGTCGGCTTCGACCGGCGATCCCTGGGAGAAGCGCAGGCCCACGAAGGCCGCGCAGGCCAGGGCAATTGCCACCCAGAGATAGGCCGCCCACTGCCGCCAGGCCATCAACGGCTCCCGAACCGTGCCCGTTCCTCGGCGGAGGGAACGTCGTCTTCGGCGGTGTTGCGGAAGGTGATGGTGGTGCTGTCGCCGTTGGCCTCTTCGATGCGGATGCGATCCACATGGCGGCCGCCGGCCAGCCGAATCTGGCGCATGTATTGGCTGACCGGGCCGGGCTTGGGGGTCAGCGCCAGGCGCCAGGCGTCGGGGGTGCCATCGGCGGCGATGGCGAAAATATCCTTGAGGACGCCGGTCTGGGCCCCCAACAGTGCCCGGAAGACGCGGCCGACCTGGGCCAGGCCGGGAAGGTCCTGGGCCGTCCGGGCCTGGGCGTTGCCGTCCTCGCCGATTTCCACGATGCGGTCGTCGGTGAGGACGTAGGTCAGCTTCAGGGGGGACTCGATTTTCCAGAGGACGCCCTGGCCACGCACGAAGACCAGCCGGCCCCGGGTGACCAGGGGCTTCTTGAAGGCGGCCATCTGCTTTTCCTGGACGAACTCGGCCCGCAGGACGGGCTTCTGTTCCAGGCGCTGGTTGAGGCGGGCGGCCAGGTCGTCGGCGCTGGGGGCCGCCTGGGCCCAGGTGGCGACGGCCAGGAAAAGGATGGCGATCAGGCGGCGCATAGCTTCTCCACGCGGTCGACGAGGCAGGGGGGGGACAGGAATTGCAGCTCGCTGTTGCCCATGTCCACGGCCACCTGGACGGTGAAGCCCTTGGTCAGGCGTTCGCTCGTGGCCGGATCGCGGATTTCATATTCCATCTTCAGCCGGTTCTCGTATTCCGTCAGCCGGGCCCGGACCGTGAGGCGCTGGCCGTAGCGGGCTGCCCGGACGTACTTGAGGTAGCACTCCACCACCGGCCAGGCATAGCCGGAGGCCTTCATCTGCGGGTAGTCGTAGTCGATTTTCCGCAGCAGGGCGCAGCGGGCCAATTCGAAGTACTTTACGTAATGGCCGTGCCACACCACTTCCATGACATCCACGTCATGGAAGGGCACCTCGACGGCTACCTCGGCGTTGAGCTTAGTCATAGAGATGCCAGGTCCGCTTGCGGATCAGTTCGGTGGCGAGGCGCAGGTCCGCTTCCAGGGGGCGGTCCTCGTCCAGGCTGGCGAGATGCTCCCGGACGCCTCGGCAGAAATCGGCGCAGGGCTCGGTGAGCTGCTGCTCTTCGCCCCGGAAGCGCAGTTCCACCCCCTGGGTGGCGGCTAGCACCAGGGCGGCGGCCACCTGTTCGGTGAGCTCCAGCACCCGCAGGCAGTCCCGGGCGGCGATGGTGCCCATGCTCACCTTGTCCTGGTTGTGGCACTCGGTGGAGCGGGAGAAGACCGAGGCCGGCATGGTCAGCTTCAGGGCTTCGGCGGTCCAGGCGGAGGCGCCGATCTGAACGGCTTTGAAGCCGTGGTTGATTGGCGCCCGGGGGCCGACGGTGCCGGACAGGTTCTGGGGCAGGCCATGGTTGAAGCGGCTATCCACCAGCAGGGCC
>DASRUX010000133.1:0-5879 GCA_035655235.1 Rhodocyclaceae bacterium
GGCGACCCCAATGCGGAGGTCAATCGGGGCATCAACTGCGTCAAGGGCTATTTCCTGTCCAAGATCATGTACGGGGCCGACCGCCTTACCCAGCCGCTGCTGCGCATGAAGAACGGCCAGTATGCCAAGGACGGCGAATTCCAGCCGGTGACCTGGGACAAGGCCTTCGACGTGATGGCCGAGCAGTTCAAGAAGGTGCTGAAGGAAAAGGGGCCGGCCGGGGTCGGCATGTTCGGCTCCGGGCAATGGACCATCTGGGAAGGCTACGCGGCGGTGAAGCTGTTCAAGGCCGGCTTCCGCTCCAATACCCTCGACCCCAACGCCCGCCACTGCATGGCCTCCGCCGTGCAAGGCTTCATCCGCACCTTCGGCATGGACGAGCCCATGGGCTGCTACGACGACATCGAGCAGGCCGACGCCTTCGTCCTCTGGGGCTCCAACATGGCGGAGATGCACCCCATCCTGTGGACCCGGGTGACCGACCGGCGCCTGTCCAACCCCAAAGTGCGGGTGGCGGTGCTGTCGACGTTCGAGCACCGCTCCTACGACCTGGCCGACGTGGCCCTCACCTTCCGGCCCCAGACCGACCTGGCCATTCTCAATTACATCGCCAACTACATCATCAAGAACAACCGGGTGAACAAGGATTTCGTCAGCAGGAATACCCGCTTCATGATGGGCAACACGGACATCGGCTATGGCCTGCGGCCCGAGCATCCCCTCCAAAAGGCGGCGGTCAATGCCAAGGACGCCGGCGGCGGCAGGAATGCCACCTTCGAGGAATACGCCAAGTTCGTGAGCCAGTACGACGTGGATAGCGTTTCCAAGCTCTCCGGCGTGCCCCGGGAATACCTGGAGCGCTTGGCCCAGCTCTACGCCGATCCCAAGACCAAGGTGGTGTCCTTCTGGACCATGGGCTTCAATCAGCACACCCGGGGCGTCTGGTGCAGCCACCTGGTCTATAACCTGCACCTCCTGACCGGCAAGATTTCCGCCCCGGGCATGGGGCCGTTCTCGCTGACCGGCCAGCCCTCGGCCTGCGGCACGGCCCGGGAGGTGGGCACCTTCTCCCATCGCCTGCCGGCGGACATGGTGGTGATGAATCCCAAGCACCGGGAACACGCCGAGAAAATCTGGAAGCTGCCCCCGGGCACCATCGCCGACAAGCCGGGCTACCACGCCGTGCTCCAGAGCCGGATGCTGAAGGACGGCAAACTCAACGCCTACTGGGTCATGTGCAACAACAACATGCAGGCGGGCCCCAACGTCCTGGAGGAGATCTACCCGGGCTGGCGCAATCCGGCCAATTTCGTGGTGGTCTCCGACCCCTATCCGACCGTTTCCACCCTGGCCGCCGACCTGGTCCTGCCCACCGCCATGTGGGTGGAGAAGGAGGGCGCCTTCGGCAATGCCGAGCGCCGCACCCAGTTCTGGCACCAACTGGTGAGCGCCCCGGGCCAGGCCCGCTCGGACCTCTGGCAGATGGTGGAATTCTCCAAGCGCTTCAAGATGGAGGAGGTGTGGCCCGCCGAACTCCTGGACAAGATGCCCGCCTACAAGGGCAAGACGATGTACGAGGTGCTGTACCGGAACGGCCAGGTGGACAAGTTCCCGGTCAGCCAGATCGAGCCGGGTTACGCCAACGACGAGGCCAAGGCCTTCGGCTTCTACATCCAGAAGGGCCTCTTCGAGGAATACGCCAGCTTCGGCCGGGGCCACGGCCACGACCTGGCGCCCTTCGACGCCTATCACAAGGAACGGGGCCTGCGCTGGCCGGTGGTGGACGGCAAGGAGACACGCTGGCGCTACCGGGAAGGCTACGATCCCTACGTGAAGGCCGGCGAGGGGGTGAGGTTCTACGGCATGCCCGACGGCAAGGCGGTGATCTACGCCTTCCCTTACGAAAAGGCCGCCGAGGAACCGGACAAGGACTACCCCTTCTGGCTGTCCACCGGCCGGGTCCTGGAGCACTGGCACACCGGCACCATGACCCGGCGGGTGCCGGAGCTGTACCGGGCCTTCCCCAACGCCGTCTGCTTCATGCATCCGGAGGACGCCCGGAAGCTCGGGGTGCGCCGGGGCGACCAGGTGGAGGTGGCCTCCCGCCGGGGCGCCATCCGTACCCGGGTGGAGACCCGGGGCCGGGTGAAGCCGCCGCCGGGGCTGGTGTTCATCCCCTTCTTCGACGCCAGCCAGCTCATCAACAAGGTGACCCTGGATGCCACCGACCCCATTTCCTTGCAGACCGACTTCAAGAAATGCGCGGTCAAGATCCGCAAGGTCTAGGAGAGCGCTGCCATGAGAAGAACAATCGCCCTAGGTCTTGCCGTCTCCTTTGCCGGCCTCGCCCTGGCCGCCGAATTCACCGACCGCATGCGGGGCAGTGTCCCCATCCCCGAGGAAACTACGCCCCCGCCCCTGGTCAATTCCGACAACAGCGACATCCGCCGTCAGCGGGCCTACGCCCAGCAGCCGCCGGTGGTGCCCCACAAGGTGGAGGGCTACCAGGTGGACCGGAGCGCCAACCGCTGCCTGATGTGCCACGGACGCACCCGCACCCAGGAAAGCCAGGCCCCCATGGTCAGCGTCACCCACTACATGGACCGGGCCGGCAACCACCTGGCGGAAATCTCGCCCCGGCGCTACTTCTGCCTGCAATGCCACGTCCCCCAGGTACCCATGAACCCCCTGGTGGAAAACCGCTTCACCGACGTGGAAGCCATGCTCCGGCGAGGCGGTAAGCCCGCCCCGGCCGGACAATAGGAGGCGGTCATGTTAGGCCTCCTCAAGCGCTACTGGCTGGCGGTCCGCCGGCCCAGCGTCCATTACAGCCTGGGGCTCCTGACCGTGGGCGGCTTCATCGGCGGCGTGCTGTTCTGGGGCGGGTTCAACACCGCCCTGGAAGCCACCAATACGGAAAAGTTCTGCACCAGCTGCCACGAGATGTACGACAACGTGTACCAAGAGCTGCAGGGCACCATCCACTTCACCAACCGTAGCGGCGTGCGCGCCCAGTGCCCGGACTGCCACGTCCCCCACAACTGGACCTCCAAGATCGCCCGCAAGATGCAGGCCTCCAAGGAGGTGTGGGGGAAAATCTTCGGTTCCATCGACACCCGGGACAAGTTCGAGGCGGCACGGCCCCACCTGGCCATGAACGAATGGCGGCGCCTGAAGGCCAACAATTCCCTGGAATGCCGCAACTGCCACCAGTTCGACTACATGGATTTCACCCGCCAGAGCCCCCGGGCAGTACGGGCCCATTCCACCTCCCTGGCCAACGGCGAGCGCACCTGCATCGACTGCCACGCCGGCATCGCCCACCGGCTGCCGGATTTGTCGGAGGTGGAGCGGCTATCGGGAGCCCATGGCGGGCAGAAGGCGATTCCGGGGATTCTTTTTGGGCAGGATAAAGAGGAGGATGCGGGTGGTACACCGTGACGCTCAATGCAGCCGCTGCCGAGGCCGAAATTCTCGCGGTCGAAGGCGTATTCCGAACGCCAGCCCAGATGCTCTTAAAAAAATCGGCCGTGCCGGCCCTGAGCATCTGGCCTTCGGAATGGGCGTTGGCGTTCATGGCATGGGATTGTAAGGGGAGTGCCGTCCCAAGGCGCTCGCAGCCTCCTTCAGGCCCTCGAACAGGGCGCCGGCCAGTTCCTCCGGGAAACCGGCAGGCAATCCGTCAGCTACCTCGGCAATGGCCCGGGGGGTTTCCGCGACCAGTTCGTCAATGAGGGCCGGCGCATCCGGCAACCGGAAGTGCAGCGCCGTTTGTTCAAAGTGATCGCGGCGAATTTCCGACCATTTGTAATGCCGGTTCTTGCCGTCGATCGCCATGGCCATCTTGACCTTATGGGAGGAGAGGCGCCCGGCACCCTGTCCCATGACGGGATGGGCGGACAGCACGTCGTAACGTGGCGTCAGCCGGTAAAAGCCTTTCGGCTCGATGAAGATGCTGAAGTTCTTGGCATGACCGTCGATGGCGGCGAGCATCCAGAACAGGACCTGGGTCCGGAAGAAATCGCGGCGGTCGATGGGCGCCTGGCTCGATCCGTTCAGTTGGTCGAGGATGGCCCGAATGCCGGGCCCGCCCTGGCTCTCGTACTTGATGTCCGGCGGAACGCCGAAGACCTGGGCGAAATCCTCCTGGGGCAGGCGGAGCAGGCGTCCGTCCACTGTCCAGCGACGGTCGAAGCGTTCGACGCAGAGCGCTTTCATTTCGCCAAACCGCATGATCTCGGCCTTGGCGACGGGAATATCGAAAGCCTGCAGCAGGCGATGGCAAAGCCACTCGTTCTCCACCGAGGTCGATAGATCGATGCCGCCGGGCATCTGGCCCATCGGCAATTTGAAAATATGGGTCGTCGGCGTGGCGCCCAGCGGGCGGCACCAACGCTGCTGATGCCAAAGCAGGGCCGTCTTCTCCTGCACCCCGGCAATGGAAATCCGGAAGGTATCGTCGGCCTGGGCAAAGGCGGGGGCGGTCAATGTGCCGGCCAGATGCTCGGCCACCTGCCCGTCGGAAAGCGGCTCGCACTCGATGGTACCGCTGGCCGGCGGGACTTCGCCATCGGGCATGATCTGCAGGGCACCGACACAATCCCGGCCGATTTCGGCCAGCAGGCGGAAGGCCTCGGTGCCCGTCGAAAAACGCTTGGCCAGTCGCTGCCGAATGTTGTCGTTGTCCGGCAGCAGATTTTCGAAGTAATTGCGGACGATTTCGCCCTTGTACGGCGCGCTGGCCGGGCGCAGCGGCATGGAAAGGGAAATCGGGCGCCCGAGGGGCGAGGCAAGCCACGCCTCATCGTAATGAAGCTGATGCTCCCCTTGGGCGGAGACCACCCAGGCGCCGACCCGCTGGCCGTTCATCCACAGGCCGAGGGCACCGGATTTCCTGAGCCGCCCCATCACCACGCCTCGCTACTGCTGCTGCGTAGCGCGGCAATGAAGTCGAGGCTCATGGCGACATCGACAGCGGAGAGATAGCGCGAGAGGCTATCCACGCTACAGCGCCAGGGCTCGGTTTCCAGCAGGGAGATGGTCTTCTGGCCAAGCCCGCTCTGCCTGGCCAGTTGAACTTGTGTCAGGCCCTTTTGCTTGCGCAGGCCTTTCAGGGTGGGGCCGAGCTGTTGCTGGCTGGTGATCACGAAGGCCACGGCACGCTCCGAAAAAACGTCGTATAGGGGATATTACACAAATATACCCTTCGGGGTGTATTTGTAGATTATCCCCTGTAGGGATTATGACGTTATAAGCGAAGCCACCTGTTTTGGAGTTGGGGCGCGTTTTATCTGCCCAGACGCTTGTACTCACCGGGAATCCCTGGTGCTAGGCAGTCTGATCACAGACTGGGAGCGCGATAGCTCTCTGACCAGGAGAACCGAGCTGCGGCTCGGGCGGCAACCGGCGGTGCTACTCCGCCACTCCCCCACCCATCTTCTTCAAAATCTCCGCCCGGGTTTCCGCCACCGCCGTGGCGAACGCGCCCTTCTCCCCGGCTGCCCGGTCGATCACCGTCAGTGCCTCGTCATGCTTCCCCTGGTCCGATAGCGTCTGAGCCAGGTTGTTGAGCACCGCCACCGAATCCGGATGCCGGTCCGCGGCCTGCCGCAGCACCTGCTCCGCTTCCCCAAGCTGCCCCAGGGCGTAGTGGGCATTGGCGAGGCCGATGGCGGCGGGGAGGTTGTCGGGCCAGCGGCCCAGGAAGGCGGCGTAGGCGGTGCGGGCGGCAGCCGGGCCGCCGACCCGGGCCATGGCGCTGATGGCCTCCAGGTAGCGGGATTCGTCGGCTGTCGCCGGGATGCGGTCGGGGGGCAGGGTGACCATGGCCCAGTAGCCGCTCTCCTTCCAGGTGTATTCGAGCACTCCCAGGGGCATGG